>CAZLWY010000121.1:0-49115 GCA_964563425.1 uncultured Acidobacteriaceae bacterium
AAACTGTTCACCAGAGAAGATGTCCTCAACAAAACGATTCCCGTCTTCTGGAAGCATGGCCTTGCCGAGACGAGTGTTCAGGACCTTGAGCAGGCCACGGGGGTGCGCAAATCCGGCTTATATGCAGAGTTCAAAGACAAAAAGGACCTGTTTGTCGCGAGCATGCGCCAATATTTTGACATGCTGATGGCACGCGGAGCCCTTACGAAGCAGCCTTTGGGTTGGAACAACGTCGAGGGCTTTCTGAAGGCCTGTTACGGGAGTTGGGGACAGAAGGGGTGCTTTTCGGTGAACTCCATGCGCGAGTTTGCGGATCTTCCCCCGAAAGCCCGCCAGATTATGATTGCGAATTTGACGAAGGCCCATCAGCTCCTGATCGACAATCTAGCCGCAGCACGTGGAGGGACCGACGAGAATGAATCCCTGGCTGATCTAATCATCACGTTCTTTTGCGGAATTTGCCTAGAGCAGAATCTCGGCCCCGACCGTATTCAAATTACGAAGAAGATTGAAGCCTTCATGCAGTTGATTCGGGGAAAGGGATGAATGTGCCTTCGACGAAGTCGCTGGAAAGCGCCACGAAACGAGGCCGAAGCGAAGCGTTCGATCTGCTGAACCCTTATCGGACAGAGGCGTGAAAAGGAGCTGACCGCCTAGATTCCAACCAGGGAGTCGGAATCTGTTACTGGAACTAACTCGCGCTTTGCGGCCTTCGAAAAGCGTCGCCTAGGTCCGGGGACTTCAAGCACTGACTGAAGCGGAGCTGCTCGCTTTCGGGAAAGAAATGCGGGGAATGATTTATCCGCGCAGATACAACGGCAAGGGCAAGCCAACCGTCAGTTCTTTTTCGATCCAGTTGGATGAAGCGCGGCGGAATGGGGGCGCCGACACCTGAAGCCTTGACCTAGCGATTTTTTAGCTTCTCGCAAACGGGACAAGCGCCATCGAATCGCCCGACGGTGAATGTCTCGTCAGGCTCCGCAATGAGGTCCGCTGTATCGTACGCGTCCGTGTAAGCGGTGAAAACTGCCGGGTCTGGATTTTCTGTTCCTGACCACTGGATGTGGAAATGGGGCATCCAAGGCAGGATAGCGACTCGTCAGAGACTGTAAAGCGTCAAAAGATGACAGGCGTGAACCAAGCTATCGATTCGACTCGCCAGAGGTAGTCCTCTTTTCATTAAGCAAAGCAAGCCCCGCAGGCGTTGCGCGAACCACTGAACGGCCATTCGCGGACGCCAGCTCCACGAGTCCGCGATCATTCGCATCCTCCCAGACCGGAAGTCGCGGGCACGATGTGCGCCACGCCTCCATCGTTTCCTGGTAGGTGCGGTCTTTACGTCCTAGCCACTCCAGCAGATCAAGCATCAGACTCTCAACGGCGTCGTCCATGCGCGGCAGGATAGCACGCGAGTCGGTCGAAACGCTTACGCGAACCGTACCGATCCGTCAAGAACCGGCAGGTGTGGAATCCGGCGATGCCAAAGCCTAGAAAGACATTTCCGTACTGGGACCTGGGCCAAGGAACTGGAAGCTGAAGAAGGAATCAGCCTTGCTGAAGCTGTGCACCGGGTTGTCGAGTCTGCGGTGGAAGACGCCGTCGACGGCGCCCTGGGTCGCCCGGAGAAGGGCTTTCGCTCGGTGCGCAGCACAAAACTCGATAGGCTCTGAAATAGGCCGGTTTGCTTTGGTACTGATGCATGACAAAGCACATTTTCATTCATAAATTACGAATCACGAGTTGGGCCCGAAGGCATCAACTTCGTTGGATGTTGGCATCCCGTTGCAGCATGTGCGACAACGAGAGCAGATACTCCATCGCGGACGTCCGTACGTTTGAAGGTCAACTGCCGAAGCGCGAATGGCGAGGGCGGCATCCCAAGGCGTGATTTCCACTTATCTGCAGAAATCCACAGGCCCGGTCCCATTGACTCACTGTCCCCTCTATAGGTACAAGCGTCGCAGGGGTGACTCCGTTGAGGAAACCAAAAGGCGTTGCGATCGCGCGACGCGAAGTCGTGCGGCGCATCAACCGCTCTCTTAAGCTGGATGACCCTTTCCACCTGCTGCGACGAGCCCGTAGCGCGCGTGCTCAGCTTGATTTTGGGGACTACTATGTGGTCGATCTCATCCGAGACTTCGTCGTGCATCGTGACGTGGCAATCGAAGCCGAGGCGCGCAGGCGCAGAGTTCTTGCTGACTTTGAATACCTGGCGAAGTGAGTCACCCAACGCCTGCCGGAATTGCCTCGCTCCTTGCCATCGGCGAGAGAGGAATCCTCTGATGCAAGTCCCAAGAGTCCAGGCCTCCAGCCTATCGCCAGCGCCAACTCGGCGCCGCTTCCTGGGCATCTCGGCTGCCGTGGGTGCTTTTGGCTTTGCCCTGCTCGCCGGCTCCAGCTTCGCTCAGACCGTTCCGACCGCCCGTGCCAAGGTTGCCATCGTTCGCCTGCTTTCCGCGAAGCCGCAGACGCCGACCGAAGACAAATCAATCCGTCCCTTTCGCATCGATATTCCGGAAGAGCAGCTTGTCGACCTCCGCAAACGTATCGCCGCGACACGCTGGCCTGACAGGGAAACGGTCAATGACGAATCCCAGGGCATCCGGTTGGCGGAGATGCAAGAACTCGTTCGCTACTGGGGCACGGACTACGACTGGCGCAAGTGTGAGGCGAAGCTGAATGCCTTGCCGGAGTTCGTGACTACGATCGACGGCGTGGGTATCCAGTTCATCCACGTACGCTCGCGTGAACCAAACGCGCTACCGCTGATCCTCACCCACGGCTGGCCCGGCTCGCCGCTGGAGTTCCTGAAGGTGATAGGACCGCTCACCGACCCCGTCGCATACGGCGGGCGCGCGCAAGACGCTTTCGACGTCGTGATCCCCGCCATCCCCGGCTATGGATTTTCAGGCAAGCCGACCGATCTCGGCTGGAATCCCGACCGCGTGGCGCGGGCTTGGGACGTGCTCATGAAGCGCTTGGGCTACACCCGCTACGTGTCGCAGGGTGGCGATCACGGCTCGGTCATCTCCGACGCACTGGCGCGCCAGGCGCCGTCTGGACTGGTCGGCATACACCTCACCATGCCGGCCACGATTCCCGCGAACCTGGTGAAGGGCATTAACAGCGGCGATCCGGCGCCCACGGGGCTGACCGCTTCAGAACTGCGGGCGTACAACGCCCTGAGTATCTTTTTCGGCCGAAACGCGGCCTACGGCGCGATGATGGTAACCCGTCCGCAGACCATCGGCTATGACCTCGCCGATTCGCCCAGTGGCCTGGCCGCCTTTACGTACGAAAAGATCGCCGAGTGGAGCGACAGCGACGGCCACCCCGAACGCGTAATCGGTCGCGACGAAATACTCGACGACATCACGCTATACTGGCTCACCAACACTGGCGCCGCGTCGTCCCGCTTCTACTGGGAAAATAACAACAATAACTTCAGCGCCGCGGCACAGAAGACCAATCAGATCAAAGTGCCGGTGGCGATCACGGTGTTCCCGCACGAGATCTATCGCGCGCCAGAAAGCTGGTCACGGCAGGCCTATCCGTCGCTGTACTACTTCCATGAAGTCGCCAAGGGAGGTCACTTCGCGGCCTGGGAACAGCCGGAACTATTCAGCGCCGAGATGCGGGCTGCATTCAGATCGCTGCGCTAAGTCCCGGTTGACGCGCGAACCGGAATCATTATCCGTTCAAATACTGATCGAGACCTGATGCGTGCAATGCAACGACCGGGGCCCGGCGCCATTACGGCACTGGCGCTCACAGTCTGCGGTTCACACGATTCACTTCTGTAATTACTTGACATGTAAATCCAAAAATTGTACTAACCGCCCACACGAGTCGGCCCAAGAGTCGAGCGTGGAAATCCCAACGCGTTAAGCACCCCGTCGTGCTTCCACATAGTACGTAATCGTTCGCGCGTAGCGGCTGCCCGTCTGCCCTACGCCGGAAACGCACGCACGTTCAGATCGAACTCTAAAGGAGAGAAACAATGAATCGAATGATCATCTTCCAGGTGCTTCGCTGGGGACGGTTCTCCGCCGTTGTTGCATTGGTAGGATTGGCGCTTTTGTTCACCGCTTCGGACGCCAAGGCTGGCGGTTGCAGCGTTCTTTCTTACAAAACCTCAACCGCTGCCGCAACACCCTTTGTGAGTCCGCACGGGGACGAGCTACAAGAGGGCGAGGATTCGAACGGGCCTGCTTCCATTGTGGGTTTGTGGCATCTGATTTACACAGCCACTGACAGTACTTCAGGTCCCCTTCCTGTCCCTGTCATACCACCCGGGCCGCCAAGTTCCTTTCAGTTTGTCGAATCCCTGAAGACCTGGCACGCGGATGGAACTGAATTTGAAAACGCATTTCTGCCGCCCGCTGGTGGAAACATCTGCTTCGGAGTCTGGAAAGACTTGGGCCACGGCAGCGTTAAGCTGCACCATATCGGTCTGATGTTTGACTCGGCGGGCAACGTTTCCTACATTTTCACCGTCGATGAGAAGGATACGGTTGCCCACAACGGCCAAACGTACAGTGGCTCCTTCGACTTCAAACTCTGGCCTTCCAGCTTTGCTGCCGTGGGCGTGGGAAAACCCCTGCAGGAGATCACAGGATCAACCGCCGGTACCCGCATCAACGTCGATTGACCGAGTCCGAACCCAAGAAAAACATGCTGCGCGCCGGGGCGAAGGGGATTGCACTTCCATCCCCTTTGCCACCGCTGCAGTGATTAGCGAGTCCGTCTCCGAATCGCGGCTAAGTCAGCTTTTCCTGCGGAACAATTGGGAAAGTAAGCCCGAAGGATCGTCGGCTTTTTCCTGCGCGCCCAGTGCGGCAATCCGCTCGAGAGCCTTGGCATGCGCCGGGCTGATTTCGAGCAGCTTGAAATAAATCCCGCGTGCGCGTCCCGGGAGCTGCATGGTCTCCAGGAGTTCGCCGAATGCCGTGTAGATCGACTCCCTCCACGGATCGAGCTCGAGCGCTTTCTGGAAGTGTTCGACAGCTTCGTTGCGGTATTGGGGTATGGTTCCGAGGCTGCGTGCGAGCATGGCACGGTACAAAGCGTGTTCCGGCGCCGCTTCGACGGATTTGCGCAACCAGACAATCGAGCCGACGAAGTTCTTCGCGCGCAGGCATTCGTTTGCGCGCTTGAGCCAAGCTTCGATCGAGTCTTCGGTATCTGTCTTTTCCCGGTGCAAGCTAAAACCGCCAATGGCCGCCAGGGACTTGTCGTAGGCGGTTCGCTTGTCCTGGTTTCCTAGGGTTCTGTAAGCTTCGGCAATGACGACCATCAGGTCCTTGAGTGGGTCAATCAAGGCGCCACTGCCGACGTTACTGTCCGGGTGGAACTTGCGCACGAGAGAGTAATAGTTTCTCTTGATCTGACTGCTCGGCGATTCAGCTGTAACTCCCAATAATTGGTAGTAGGTGCGCTTGCCGGTGAGTTTGATCAGGTGTCGGACTTCCTGCTCAAACCTACGCTGGGCTTCTTCGGACCGGAGGGGAGAAACAGCAAGCCGCCAGTTCGCGGGGCGTGAAACTGCAGGCGCGGTGACCACGCACGCGTCCGGGGAAGTGCTCTGCCGGGACAAGTATCGATCCAGCTTCGCCCGGTCTTCAGGCCTCATCTGGACAAACTGTATGCCCATGCCTTTCTGCGGCATTGAACTGCGCACGACCGCGCGCGCGCGAACTTCCCCGGTTGGCAGGTCAAAAATCAATTCGAGCGTGGCCCCGACACTCGGAGGGTTTGCGGCGTGCAGGTAGAGGCCTCCGAGCCCCATTATTTCCAGGCGCGTGGCGGTCGTTTGACCGGCCGATTTCCAGCCGACGAGCATCCCCTTCGGCGCGCGGATACGAGGATACCTTCTCGGGATTTGAGCTTCCGGTGTCATGGTCAACGCGTCTACCCTGCCAAGTGTAGATTTTATTCGTCGCCAGGTTCGGTTCCGATAATTTCGTCGAACATCTGTATCAATGAGTAACGGCTGAATCGCAGGCAATTGGCGGGGCCGGGAACGGCCGTCGGGCCGCCGAAGTTCACCGGCTCTTATTCTTTCACATCAGATACATGCGTTTCTCGGGCAAGTGGCAGGTCGTGGGAAGCCTAGAAAACGGTCTGGGTCACTGCGTCGGAAGGGAAGCAACGTCAAGAGCCTAGACTGGAAGAAGCGCCCGAACATGTCTCATGAGTTCAAGCGGCTCGCTTTTCGATACAACCCGATCCACGGACGATAGGGAGCCCAAAAGGTGTTTTCCGAGGTCGGCATGCTGGGTAAACAGGATGATCGGAATGGCGGGCATAAGTCTCTTTAGTTCCCGCGCGACCTCGAATCCGTTCCGCAGCGGCATCGAGAGGTCGAGAACAATCAGATCGGGACGATGCTTGAGCGCAAGATCAATCGCTTCCTGACCGTCAGCTGCTTCGGCGCAAACTTCGTAGTGTTCCTCGGACTTAAACAGGAGACAAACCTGTGCGCGGATTTTAGGATTGTCGTCGGCGACGAGGATCGTCTTGGCCATTTCACTTGTGCCAAGCGGTGGGGTGAAATGACCTTGGCTGCATTCAGTGGTAGCACTCACTTCAGCAGCGAGCGATCAGGTGATCAATGTAGGGAGGGCCACAGAAGCGGCGACGGACAAAGCGTTGATGAACCGTTTATAAAAGTGCGCCGAACCACGCCTCGAACTTACTCCCATTGGACTTCAGCACTCAGCGCTTGGAGCGACCTTAGGGCCGATTGAAGTTCGGTGAACTCCGCTTCCTCAAGTCTCGATAGTCTGTCGAGCCGTTTCTCGATTGCGTCCAGCGCGGCGCCGATGCGCTTATCGAGCTTGGAAAAATCAGTCTCCAAAACGGCGGCCTCGTAGTTCGCGTACCAAGGAAAAGGTGGTCGACTCATGTGCTGATCCTTGTTCGGCCTCTTGGCAGTAGTTCCTGCCATTATCCCTCTGGCAATTTTGCCGTCAAGACTTCGGAGGATTCACGACAGCAATGAGGGTCTTAGTTGAAACGTGCATCATGCGCAGTTCGTTACGAGTTTTTTCGGACAGTTCTGCCTCAACTTACAAATCACCCGGGGGCTCGCGCCTTAATTCTGGCTGATTTGGACAGCAGTGGTCTCAGCTCGTGATTCGTCGTTCACCAGGACTTGGGATGTCAGGTCACTTTGTGGCGGCGCTCTCGGAATTGAAGCGGTAGGTGAGTTTGACGCGGAAGGTAGTTCCGTCTTGCGGGAGTGCGTCCTCAGGATCTTCGGGACGGCCGGGGAACGAATACTTCTTGTCGAGCAGGTTGTAGACGCCCGCGGAAACATCCGCGCGTTTGCCGAGCGTGTGGCCGATCAACGTGACGTTCAAGACGGCGAAACCTCCCAGAGTATTTCCGGCCAACGTCGTGACCTTGCCTGTGTACTGTCCGTCCAGTGAAGCGGAGAATTCTGGCGGAAGAGCGGCATCGTCAAATTTAGCTTCACCAGATTCGCCGGAGAATTCGGCGGTGTCTGTCCCGTGATCGAGTTAACGGTTTGCGTATAACTGTAGCTGGCGCGGCCGGTCAGGCTCGCGGCCAAGCCTCCGCTTAGCTCCACCTCGACGCCCTTGGTTGTTACCGCCTGAGAATTCTCATACACGGAAAGGTGGGTGTTCGGGTCCGTCTCCAGAGTCTTAAGGTTGGTGATTCGATTGTAGAACACCGAGCCAGAGGCGTGCAGGTGGCTGCCAAGGTTTTGTTCAAGAATTCCCTCCACGCTCCATCGAGAAAAGGGGGTCGCATCCGAGTAACCTCAGCTTAGCCAACCGCGCGCTCTCAGGGGGTTGGTTGAGGGCTCGGGATGCGCACTTGTCGATGAATTTCTCGAAGGACCGTAAGAGCAGATTCGCCGATTTATCGTTCTCCCTGTGCATTCCCTCGTTTTCGCTCACATAAAAGATGCCGAGACCAATCGTCCTACCCGAGCGGAGGGCCAACTAGCTTTTCCTAGCGACAAGTGTGTTCACACCTAGCCGCCGCGAAGGGAACGGGGATTGGTCGGGCAATTGTCCGGCCCGGCACTCATTTCTTGGGGCGGGAGTGGCGCTCGGCGTCGTCGGAGCTCTCGAAGCGATATCCGATCCAAGGCTCGGTGAGGATGTAGCGCGGTTTTCCTGGATCGGGTTCGATTTTCTTGCGCAACTGGTTGACGAGCACACGGAGCGATTCCATTTCTTCGCCGTAATCGGGTCCCCACACAGTTTGGAGCAGCCAACGATGTGTGAGCGTCTTCCCGCGGTTCGTGACGAACTGCCGCAGTAATTCGAATTCTTTCGGAGTCAGACGGACGGTGCGTTCGTTTACGGAAACGGCGCGTCTCTCGAAATCGATTTGAAGGTCGGGCGAAGCGAAGAAAGGAGCTTCCTCTGTTCCCGAGCGCCGCAGCTTTGCGCGCACGCGAGCCGTGAGCTCCTCGGCTCCGAATGGCTTCACCATAAAATCGTCCGCGCCCGCGTCGAAGGCCTGGGTCTTGTCGCGCTCGGTGTCTCGCACCGTCAGCATGATGACCGGCGTGTCGCTGGCGCGGCGGATTTCGCGGCAGGTTTCAATCCCCGACATGCCGGGCAAATTCACGTCCAGAAGAATCAGGCCCACACGCTCTTTGCGGATCAGGTCGAGTGCTTCCTCGCCCGTGCGTGCGTCCATGACGACAAACCCCTGCGAGATGAGGATTGTGCGCACGGCGCGGCGGATCTGCGGGCTGTCGTCCACGATCAGCACGGGGTCGGTGTTCATGGCCGCAACAGGAATGCGCGCTTGCATGGCGGTCTCCGGAACCTTGTCGAGCTGCACTCGCCCGCGTTCTTCATTCCACGTTTGTATGCCCATTGCTCCTCCGATGGTTCGCGCCTAGGATTTCGCATTTCTCTTGGCCGGTTTTTGCACCACCGGCTCAAAGCGATAACCGAACTGATGGTCCGTGTGGATATACCGAATTCGACTGGGGTCTGTCTCAATTTTTCTTCGCAATTGATTAATGGTGACCCGCAGACGCTGAATCTCGCTGGTATATTTCGGACCCCACAGCGATTGAAGCAGGGTGTGATGCGAGACCGGTTTCCCCTCGTTCAGTACGAGGTAACGCAGGAGCTCGAATTCGCTGGGAGTGAGATGCACTTGATCTGAGTCGACCATGACCCGACGGCGCTGAAAATCAATCCGCAAGCCGGCAGAATCAAACAATGGGATGGACTCCGTGCCGGACGTTCTGCGCCGCAGCGCATGAATTCGGGACAGGAGTTCCTGAATGCCAAACGGTTTCACCAGATAATCGTCGGCGCCGGCATCGAAAGCCTGCACTTTGTCCTCCTGGGTACGAAGGACGCTGATTACCAAAATAGGAACGTCAAAAATCTTCCGGATTCTCCGACATGCTTCGAGACCGCCGATCCCCGGCATTTTCAGGTCGAGGAGAACCATATCAACCGCGCCCTCGGCTTGAACCTCCTCGATGGCCTCTTCGCCTGTTCGCGCTTCGACGACGACGTATCCGGCGCTGGTCAGGGTGGTGCGCAGAGCGCGGCGCACCTGCGGGTCATCGTCTACCAAGAGCACTTTCGCGGTGTTCATGGTCGCGCTTCTCCCCGGCGATTGCCCGTGCGAAGTCTCCATCACGAGTGGCATCTGGTTCCGGCTCCCGCGGTTCGGTGTGTTGCTGAGGAAGTGTCCCATGAGGGGTATAAGAAACTCGTTAGCCGTTCCTAAGGATTGTGTAAAGGGTAAGTCATTAAGAAGTTCTCTGTTTTCTGTAAGCAATTCTGCGGCGTCTTTCAATTCACACAATCACTTTATTGAGTTTGACGGGAACGATCGGTGGTCTTAGGGTGTCTCGCACCTTGTCGTGCAATTGTGAATCGCCAGATCGCGGAGATCGTAAAGCCGCAAAGCCAGCTTCGTTATGCCCGTGGGACGTTCGACGGGCGATCGCCAGCCGAGCCGACCGTGGTCGTGCGTGCCGGCGGGCGGAGCAGAGCCGATTGGCGCCCACTGGAAAATTGAACGAGCTTTACGAAAGACTTAGCGCGCTCTTATGCAATCCAAACGTGCGATGCGTTTCAATGGCGATCGGTCGAGGGTGGCAGAGTTGAAAATGCCTAATCGTAAATTAAAAGAAATAGGAAAGAGTTGCAAAGCTTCGCACGGCCAAACTCTGCTTGTCGCCGTGCATTGGAGTCTTCGCTTGAACCTGGTTCGAGCGGGCATGGCTTCCCGTAGGCCCGCACGGTCAGGTGCATCGCGGATGCAGGCGTCGCCTCGGCCACGGCGCCTGCATCATTTTCCGGCCGAGTTCTTTCCGCGCGTGTGTATGCGGAAACCAGCAGCAAGTCGTGAACGCCTGAAACTTCACTTGGGGGTCAACGGTGAGCGACGTGTGCCACAAATTTGAAGCAGGAAGGGATCGAGACGTGAAAAATATGAAAAGCACGATGAGTAAGGCGGCGAGAGCGTTCGCTCTTTGCTGCGTGCTTGTCTGGGGAATGGCATTCGGGCAAGCCTCCCGTTGTTTCGGGCAGGCCCAAACGCAAACCCCCGCTCGAGCGGCCTTAGCCGGTGTGGGCGGATTAGCAACAGCTCATGCCTCCGACGCCGATACTCCCGGCGCCGGCACCACAAACAGCTCCGCGACAACCGCCTCCACGGCAACCAACTCGACGACGAGTTCGTCGGCGAATGCTTCAAGTACTAGTTCGGCGACAAGTGCCGCGCCGTCCAGCCAGCCCGGCGGCACCGCCGAATCCGAGGTGCCCGCGGCGGTGATGAAAGAGCTGGAAGCAATGGAAAAGCGCATCGAGGAGCTCGAGGCTGCGCTGAAGTCCCGCGATGCGGCGGCTTCCAAATCCGGCGACCCGTCGACAGCACAGCCCACTGCGGACTCCTCTTCAATCGATACGACTGCGGCGGCGCAGCAGACCGCGCCAGCCCCGGCCGCGGCTCCCACGTCGACCATAGCGAAGATCTTCGAACCGCAGACACAAACACAGGCGGATCCGTTTTCCTACGCGGACTGGACATGGCTGAACGGGACACCGCGGAACGAAGACACCCCGCTGGCTACGAAATACTTTACGCCGGAGGTTCGCTTCGACACGAACTTCATGGAGGATTACAACCAGCCTCGCGATCACACTATGGGGGGGTCGACGGAAAGCTTTCGAAGCGATGAAATTCAACTGGAACAAATGAGTTTCGGCGGCGACATTCACATCGATAACGTTCGCGGCCGGGTTCTGACCATGTTTGGTCTGTTTTCGACGACCACACCGCGCAACGACGGCAGCGCCGGTGTCGGACAATGGAACCTCAACGACGCCTATAAGTATTTCTCGGAAGCGTGGGGCGGATATCACTTCAACGTAAACCACGGGTTGAACGTCGACGCCGGCATTTTCGTGTCGTACATCGGCCTGTTCAGCTACTACAACTTCGACAATTGGACCTACCAACCGTCGTTCGTTTCCTCGAACACACCGTGGTTCTTCAACGGCGTGCGGATTCAGTGGTTTCCGACCGAGAAACTAAAGATCGAGCCATGGATCATCAACGGCTGGCAATCGTACGCCAAGACCAACGGGCATCCGGGGCTCGGCGGACAGATTCTGTGGCGGCCGAAGCCCTGGGTTTCGATGGTTTTCAACAACTACGGAATGGGAACCGACACGCTGGGCGTTCCCGGACGTTCGCGCCTCCATACGGACAACAGCATCGAGGTGAAGTATTTCGATCACAAGTACGGCGTGACTCCTTTCGCGCTGGACAAAATGGCGTTCTCACTGACCGGCGACCTGGGTTGCGAGTACGGCGGCGGTGTCAGCTGCCACAACAACAGCAACGGCCATCCGAAGCAGATGTTTGCAGGATGGATGCTTTACGACCGCATGTGGTTCCACAGAGATCTGTTCGGTTTGACGCTCGGAGGCGGCGTCCTGGATAACCCTGGACGTTACCTCACGTTGCTTCAACCGATCAACGGCGCGACCGCCGTCTCGGGCTCGCCATACTCGGCAGCCTATCCCGGCAGCATATTCAAAGGTTGGGACTCGACGATAACAGCGGACTGGATGCCAAGCCAGTTCGTAACGTTCCGCGCCGAGGCCGGGTACCGCTACTCAAACACGCCCTACTGGTCGGGCCGTGGGGGAATCACTCCTCCGGGAGGAAATGTCGGACCCGTGGCGTACAACGGAAGCGTTGGTACTGGAGCGAGCTACCTTTGCACAAACGGCGCAACGTCCGCAGTGTTGAATGTTGTTCCATCCTCAAAGGGACTCTACCAGGGCTTTGGTTCGACGGCCGGTTTCGATCTGCCGGCCACTCTCTCGGCCGATTGCGCCGCGCAATACAATCCCGCAGGGAACGGAACGTGGTCGCTCTGGCAGCCCGACCTACGCAAGAGCCAGTGGGTCAATACCATCGCGATCATGGTGAAGTGGTAGACATCAGGTGAGACAGCCAATCACTCATACCGAGAGGCGCGCCGGAGTTGCAGACTCCGGCGCCGCTCCCGGCCTTACCTCCCGCCGGCACAACCGGCTCCTAAAATTTGCGAATTTTACAAACTGCTTACGCGTTGCTTACTCCTTCCGTAGGTGCGGTCTGGTCAAATGCGCCGACGGTGACACTTGGTTGCACTCGATTTTAGCGCCGGGTAGTTGAAGGAAGGTTTCACGTGATCAGGGCAGCAGTTAAGACGATTTTCGCGCTGGGGTTGATCGTCGCGGCGTTTGCGCCGCAGGTTACCGCTGCCTCCGCAACGAAGGACCCAACGGTGCCGGTCTATCCGTGCAGCGTTTCGAGCGATCCCTCGCCGGCTGACTTCTCGATTCCCGCCGGCGCCGTCCCGCTCGGGCTCGCGATGGCGGACTTCACCGGTGATAGCCATCCGGATCTTGCAACTCTGAAAATAGACCGGCTCGATTCCTCCGGCGCGTATTACGTGATCGAGATTCAGCTGACCGAGGGAGGCCGACAGTCGCTAAAGCTCACTGCTCCGCCGCGGAGTTTGGTGCTGACGCCGATGGACGTGACTGGCGACGGCACTCTCGACCTGGTGGTTCACAGCGTGGGATCGAATGTTCCGGTTGCCGTGTTTCTGAATGACGGCTGTGGCCATTTTTCCGCAAATGAGCCCGCCCGTTACACGGCCGCGATCCAAGAAATTCCCACCGGCGCCGATTACAGCTCGACGCATTTGCGGTTTGACTCCGCCGCCGTCGGGCGAGGGTCGTCTGCTGCCGACTCGCAGCGCCAACCTCTCTATTCCCGGCGAGGCCCGGGCCATAATTGTTCGCTCGCTCCGGATGGAGCGCCCGCGGAGCGGTTTTTGCCGCTCCGGACCGACAGGGCTCCGCCTGCAACCGCCTAAGAACGTTCCCTAACGCACCCGTCAGGTGATTTGCGGGCCGCTCCATTCGCCCGAATGCGACGGGTGTATTCACCGGCAGCACAGGTTTGAATCTGAGTCGACCCGAAGTCGGAGGTAGAAATGCAGAAATTTGATCTTCACAAATTGTGGCCGCTTGTTCTCCTGGTCGTGCTCACGACCGGTTGCCAATCGAAAGACAACGCCGCAGCGGAAGCGCCACCTCCGGCGACCGTGGTTCCGGGACTCGACGTATCGCATTTCTCCGTCGACCACCCCGAGCGCTATCCGCTGGCGACGGCGGCACAGTACGAAGCGCCCTCGAAGTTGGTGGTCAACGGGGCGGTGTATCCCGACATAGCTCGCACCGTCCCGGTGGTGACGCTGGCTTCGGGACGCGTCGTCGATGTCCGCGCGCGCCTCGGCGATACCGTTAAGAAAGGCCAACTGCTACTCCGCATCCGAAGCGACGATGTCTCCGGCGGTTACGACGCGTATCGTAAGGCCGTCGCCGATGAGCTTCTTGCCCGCAAGGCACTCGACCGCGCGAAGCTCTTGCTCGATCACGGCGCCATCGCAGTGCAGGATCTGGAAGCCGCGCAGGACAATGAGGACGACGCAAAGACGACGCTCGACACCGCGACGGAACATCTGAAATTGCTAGGCGACGATCCCGAACATCCCAACGGGATTGTCGATATCACGTCGCCGATCGCCGGAGAGATCACCGACCAGGAAGTAGTGAACGGCAGCACAATCCAGAGTTACTCGGCCAATCCGTTCACGATTTCTGATTTGTCCTCTGTATGGATCGTTTGCGACGTATACGAGAACGACATCACTACGCTGGGAGTCGGCCAGGACGCCGAGGTTCGACTGACTGCTTTTCCTGACAAGGTTCTGAAGGGGCGCATCAGCAACATCGGCGCGCTTCTTGATCCCACCATTCGCACCGCGAAAGTGCGCATTGAAATACCAAATCCGGGAATGACGATGCGCGTCGGCATGTTCGCGACGGCTACTTTCTACGGATTGAAGAAGCAAACGTTCACGTCCGTGCCGGCCACCGCCATCATTCATCTACACGATCTCGATTGGGTCTATACGCCTGCGCCCAACAACATGTTCCAGCGCCTGGAAGTCACGGCCGGAGACCAGCTGCCGAACCATATGCAGCAGGTCATAACGGGCCTTCAGCCAGGGCAAAAGGTCGTGACCAATGCGCTGTCGCTGCAGACGGCGATCGACAATGAGTGAGGATCGGACCGTCCCGTTGAGACCGGGTAACCAACCATGATTCGTGCTCTCGTAGATTTTGCTCTGAACAACAAGTTCGTCGTATTGGCGCTGGGCATCCTCCTGACGATATGGGGCGCTTTCTCGTTCCATGCCTTGCCCGTCGAGGCGTACCCGGATATTGCCGACAATTACGTGACGATTATTACGCAGTGGCCTGGCCGGTCGGCCGAAGAAATGGAGCAGCTCGTCACGGTCCCCATCGAAATCCAAATGGCCGGCCTTCCGCACATGGCGACCATGCGCTCCGAGTCCATTTTCGGGCTCTCCTTGATGACCCTGATATTCGATGACGATTCCATAAACGACTGGAACCGACAGAAGGTCCTCGAAAGGCTCACGCTTGTCACCATGCCGCAAGGCGTTCTGCCGCAAATCGGTACGGACTGGAGTCTCACCGGGCAGATTTATTGGTACACGATCCGCAGCACCAATCCGCAGTATGACCTCATGGACATGCGCAGCATCGAGGACTGGATCCTTCTGAAGCAGTTCAAATCGGTTCCCAACGTGGTTGACGTCAGCGATTTCGGCGGTACGGCACGCGAGTATCAGGTTCGCGTCGATCCGAACAAGCTTATCTCCTATGGATTGAGTATCGGTCAGGTTGAGCAGCAGTTATCCATCAACAATACGAACGCCGGTGGCAGCTTCATCGAAGACGGCATGCAGCAGGTCAACGTCCGCGAGGTTGGGCTGTATCGCAGCACGCAGGACATCGACCAGACCGTACTGACGAATAAAGCGGGAACACCGATTCGCATAAAAGACATCGCCGTGAGCCAGTGGGGACCCCGTATTCGACTGGGACACATGGCCCGGGCGACGCATCGCCCCGACGGTGTGATCGTCGACGAGCCCGACGTGATTCAGGGCGGGGTATTAATGCTCAAGGGCGCCGAGGAAGGGCCGACGCTCGACGCGATACACAAGAAGGTCGACGAGCTGAATAACAGGATTTTGCCGGAAGGCGTGAGGGTCGTGCCCATGCTGGATCGCAGCGACCTGTTGCGCTACACGCTGCACACCGTGCTCGACAATCTCGGTGAGGGGATGATCCTTGTGACCATCGTCCTCCTGCTTTTCCTGGGCAATATTCGCGGGGCGATCATTGTCGCTTTAACAATCCCGTTCTCTCTCTTGTTCGCCTCTATTTGCCTCGACCTGCGTCACATCCCCGCAAATCTTCTCTCGTTGGGCGCTCTCGATTTCGGAATGGTTGTGGACGGCGCGGTAGTCATGGTTGAGAACATCGTCCGGCACTTAAGTCACGCCCACAATGGCGCGGTTCCGAAGAGTCCACTGGATTCTATTCGCGAAGCCTGCCATGAGGTGCAGCGGCCGGTGTTCTACGCCATCCTGATCATCATTACGGCCTACATGCCCATCTTTACGCTTCAACGCGTGGAAGGGCACCTGTTTAAGCCCATGGCTTGGACCGTTGCTTTCGCGCTGCTCGGCGCCATGACTTTCTCGATTCTGATTGCTCCGGTGATGGCGAGTTTCCTTTTCCGCGGCCACGTGAAGGAATGGCGAAATCCGGTCATGGTCTTCCTTACGGATCGATATCGCAAATCGCTTCGCTGGGCAGTCGAGCACCGGATATTTACGGTAGGAGTGGGAGTCGTTTCCCTGATCATTGCTCTTTTCCTGACATTCAGTGGCGTCATCGGAGCGGAGTTTTTGCCTCACCTTGACGAAGGCGCCATCTGGGCGCGCGGAACGCTTTCAAACAGCACCGGCTACACGGAAGGCACGCGTTTCGCAGATCAATCACGAATCATTTTCGCGGCGTTTCCGGAAGTGACCACGGTGGTGTCGCAGTCCGGAGCACCCGACGATGGAACCGACACCGGTGGATTTGGCGACACGGAATACTTCATCGACCTAAAGCCGAAGGACCAGTGGCGGCCGGTTTTCCACCAGAACAAAGTGGAGCTGATTGCCGCCATGAACCGCGAGGTTTCGAAGTTGCCGGGAGTGTTCTGGAATTTCTCGCAGCCGATTGAGGACAACGTTGATGAAACACTGACCGGCACGAAAGGCGGGCTCGCGGTGAAGCTCTTCGGTCCCGACCTGGATGTTCTCGAAGCGAAGGCGGACGAAATGAAGGCGGTAATGGAGAAGATCCCCGGCGTCAAAGACCTCGGCGTTCAGCGCGATACCGGCCAACCGAGTCTCAATTTCACAGTAGACCGCGCTGCTTGTGCCCGATGGGGCATCAATGTCGCGGACGTACAGGATGCCATCCAGACCGCGGTGGGCGGCAATGCCGTTACGCAAGTCCTGAAGGGAGAGGAAGTCTACAATCTAGTCGTTCGCTATCAAGAGCCTTATCGCAGTACGCCAGAAGCCATTCAAAATATTCGAATACTTTCCCCTTCGGGCGAGCGCGTAGCTTTGTCCCAGGTGGCCAAGTTTGCCATCAAGGATGGCGCGTACGACATCTTCCGGGAAGCATATTCGCGCTACGTGGCCGTGCGCTTCGAGGTGAGGGACCGGGACCTCGGCACCACTGTCCGCGAAGCCATCGACAAGATCGGCAAACAGATTCAACTTCCGCGCGGATACTACATCCAGTGGTCGGGTGAGTATGAAAGCGAGCAACGCGCCGAAGCGCGGCTGCTCTTCATTGTTCCGTTCACCATCCTATTGATTTTCATAATTCTGTACACCATGTTCCGCTCCTTTAAATGGGCGCTCCTGATTCTCGCCAACGTGGCCATGGCGCGAGTGGGAGGATTGGTCGCACTGCTGGTGACCGGAACCTACTTTAGCGTGTCTTCCGGCGTAGGATTTCTCGCCCTTTTCGGAGTGTCGGTGCAAACCGGCGTCATCATGTTGGAATACATCAATCAATTGCGTGCGCGGGGCTACACGCCAGCCGATGCGGCCGTCGAAGGAGCGATCCTGAGGCTTCGGCCGATCATGATGACCATGCTGGTGGCGACGTTCGGGCTGCTGCCTGCCGCCATGTCCCACGCCATCGGCTCCGATTCGCAACGCCCCTTCGCCATCGTGATCGTGGGCGGACTCATTTCCGATCTGGCGCTCAGCATTTTTCTCTTGCCTACCCTATATGCGTGGATTGCTCGCGACGGCGACAAACTACCGGAGCCGGAGGCGTCCCTTGAAGTGTAAATTCCAGATCAAGAGTCCGCACCGGTTCCGCGTGACCGCAGGGGGTGCCGCTCGTTTCGTTGGTGTACTTGTGGTGTGGTCAGCATTGGGGTACGCCGTTTCCGCGCCCTCGGCTCGCGCACAGGCGGCAGCGACGCCGCAGGGGCCGGTCAAGATCACGCTCGACGACGCCATTCAGCTGGCCTTGAAGCACAACCACAACCTCCTGGCGGCTCAAACGACAATCCAGCAGGATGAAGCGCTGGAGACGCAGGCCAACCTACGGCCAAATCCATCCATCTTCGCGGACTGGGAGTACCTCCCGCTGTTCACGCCCAGCAGCTGGAGCGGATCGTATCTGGAAAATCAGACTGAGGCGGACTTGGGCCTGACATATCTGTTTGAACGCGGCAAGAAACGGCAACATCGCCTGCAGGCCGCCAAGGACGTCACCGCTCAGGCACGCTCCCTCGTTGCCGACAACGAACGCACGTTGACATTCAACGTCGCATCGGAGTTCTTCAACGTCCAGCTTGCAGAATCAACTCTCGAGCTTGCCACAAAGGATGTGGAAAGTTTCCGCAAGACCGTGGACATCAGTGAATTCCAGTGGAAGGCGGGCGGCATGAGCGAGGGCGATTTCTTGATGATCAAGCTCCAGCTGTTGCAGTACGAGAGCGATTACCAGCAGGCGATCCTGGCCAAAGATCAGGGGCTAGACGACCTGAGGAACATGCTCGGATATGACTCCGTGCCGGCGGATTACGATGTCGCCGGTCCCTTCGATTACGAACCGGTGAGCGCGAAGCTCGAGGACCTTCAGATGAAAGCCTTGCAGAGCCGGCCGGACCTCCGCGCCGCCCAGCAGGGTGTAACCGCGTCGACGAGCCAGTGGGAATTGCAAAAGGCCGACGGCAAAGTGGATGTCACCGGCCAAGCCAACTATTCGCATGTCAACTCGATCAACACTGCGACCGTCTATGTAAGCGTTCCACTCCCGATATTCAATCGGAACCAAGGCAATATTGCGCAAGCTCGCTACGCCATTACACAAACCCAGGAGCAGGAACGGGCGACCAGCGACCAGGTGATGACCGATGTGCACGACGCGTACGCGGGACTTAAGGAGAACGACGCGATCGTTCTCTTGTATGTCTCAGGCTACCTCGATGCAGCCGTCAAAGACCGCGATATCGAGCAATTCGCCTACCAGCATGGCGGAGCGAGTCTGCTGGATTGGCTCAACGCCGAGCGAAATTACCGGGCCACGGAGCTAGCCTACCGCCAGGCGCTCGCGTCTTATCTGACTGCTCTGGAACAGCTTCGCGAGGCCGTCGGCACGAGAACACTACCTTGATTTCGCCTGGAGCGTCTGCGGAGATGTGGGGCCTCGATTGGCGAGTTGGGGTGTGAAAGGAGCCGACCGTTGAAGAGGGATGAGGTTCGTACGCGAATTCTCCAAATCGGCGTCGTGCCGGCAGTACGCGTATCGTCGGAACATGTGGCCAGGTTCGCAGCGGAGGCGGTGGCGGCTGGTGGAATCCCAATCGTGGAAATCGAGATGACCGTTCCCGGCGCGCTCGACGTGATCAAATATCTGGTCGAGCACATTCCGGACATGGCGGTCGGAGCCGGTAGCGTCTACGATACGGAAACGGCCCGCCGCTGCATCGGCGCCGGAGCGAAGTTCCTGACCACCGATGGGCTCGACGTCAGCATCATTGAATTCGCAAATAAAGAGGAAATAGCGGTTTGGCCTGCGGCGCTCACGCCGACCGAAGTGATCAATGCCTGGAAGGCAGGCCCAGATTTCGTGAAGGTTTTCCCTTGCGCTCCGGTGGGCGGCGAAAGCTACATCCGGATTCTCAAGAAGGCCTTTTCGCACATCCCCTTGATCGCGGCGGGAGGCGTGAACCAGCAGACCGCTCAGAAGTTCATCCTCGCGGGAGCCAGTGCGCTCGGGGTGGGTGGTGAACTGATTCCTGATGATGCGCTCCGGCTCAAGCAAGCAGACCGCATTCGAGAGTTAGCCCACCGTTTCGTTAAATTCGTGAACGATGGCCGCGATCATTTGGCAGCGCTGCGGAAACGCTTTCCGTCAGCGAATTAACGCCGATTCCTCCGCGCATCAGTTTTCAGGCATGATCCGCCGAGGATTCACCCGCTCCGCTTTTGCCAACACTAATGTCGTTCTTATGCCGACTTTATAACTCCCTCACGGAGCTCTTAGCTGTTGCGCCCTAGCATGGTCTGGTCGCATGAGCCTCATGACCTCAACTTCGCTCCGCGCGGGTGAATTCCTGGATCGGTACCGGCTCGGGGAACTGGTTGCCAGCGGCGGATCGGCCTCCGTTTTTCGTGCTCGAGACACGAAGACAGGCCGCCCTGTCGCGATAAAGATTCTGCACCCTGCCGTTACGCATGATCGGCTTGCTCTCGACCGTTTCCGACATACCGTGGAGATCTCGAGAAAGCTTGACCACCCCGGCCTCGTCAAAGTCTTGTCAGATGATCTCGCCGGCGAGCGCCACGTCGTAATGGAGTGGGTTGACGGGCAGGCGCTTCGGCAAATCATCGACAGCAACGGGACGCTGTCGCCGGGGCGCGCCATCGGAATCACGCTGGCGGTGTGCGATGCGTTGGACTACCTGCACAACCGCGGAGTGCTGCACCGCGACCTCAAGCCGGAAAACATAATGGTTGATGCGGCCGATGGCATCAAGCTCATTGATTTCGGCATGGCGAGTGAGTCCAAAGGAATCTTGTGGGCCCGGCCGCGGCTCGATGACGCGATGGGAACGCCGGACTACGCTTCGCCGGAGCAGCTCAAGGGCAAGCGCGGCGACGCCCGAAGCGACATCTATTCGCTCGGCATCATGCTGTTTGAAATGCTGGCGGGCGAAGTTCCATTCTCGGGAATTGATGCGAACTCCGCCGTGGGGCTGCGGGCGCTCGTCGATCCGCCTGCGCTGTGTGAGGCCAACCCGGAATTACCACCGAACCTTGGGAAGGTTGTAGACCGTGCGATCGCCCGAGACCGCAAGAATCGCTACGCTGGCGTCCGCGAATTCGCGTCGGAACTGTCGACATTCGCTGAAGGAGCGCCTGCGGAAGTGCCTCTGGAATCAGTCGGGTCTTAGCGGCCGGTCGATCGGCAAGCTAAAGTAAAAGACAGAACCTTCCCCAACCTTGCTCGTCACTCCGACGGTTCCGCCGTGCGCCTCGACAATGGCCCTGGCAATAGCCAGACCCATTCCCGTTCCTTGTATGCGGCACCGGTGGTCCTTGCCGCGATAAAACTTCTCGAAGATCCGTTTAACCTCGGTCGGGTCGATTCCCGGTCCCCGATCCGCGACACTGAAGAACACGAATCCATTTCGGGTCTCCGTGCGAAGCGTAATCGGCGCGCCCGCTGTGGAATACAGATTCGCGTTGTTGATCAAATGGACGAGCACCTTGGACGCCCAACCCAGATCGGCCCTCACGGCGAGATCTTCGTTTGCTACGCCGCGCTCCAGCCGTCGCGCCCCGAGGACGGCCTTGCACTCCGCGAGCGCCGTTTCGATCAGCTCGCCGACGAAATAAGGTTTGAAATCCAGCCTTATTTCACCCGACTCGAGCCGCGACATCTCGGACACTTCTCCCACCAACTGATCGATTCGATCGCATCCTTCGTCGATCATGGTCAGCAGGTCACGGCATTGCTCGCGGTCGAAGTCCAGGTCGGAAAGCATCCCAGTGACGGAAATCTTCATCGCGGTTAGCGGAGTTCGAAATTCGTGTGTGATTGCATCGAGTAACGCGGATTTCAGCCTTTCATTTTCGCGTAACGCTTCTATCCTTCCGACCTGTTCGATGGCGCGCGCGCGCTCGATCGCAATCGTGACGAGCGAACCGAGCGATTCGAGCGTCGCCTCCGAAAGCGCAGCATCCGCGATCGCGATCGTCCCAATGGCTTTGATGCCCAACCGGAGCGGCACTAGGATGAGAGGCTTATCCGCGTCGATGCGAACCTCGGTGTAGCTGAGGCTGGACTTCAGCTGAATGGGATCGAATTGGTTCGAGCCTCCTGGAGAATAGAAGACGTCTTGGCCGTCGCTCAGCAGCAGAGCCGCGGCCTTCGCGCCGAATGCGTCGACAATATCGTCCGGCACCGCGTTGCACAACGCGAGTGAATCTCCGGCGCTCAGGAGTCTTTGGCTCAGGTCGTACAATTGTTCCGCCTCGTGCCGCTGATGGCGGGCTTCCTTCGTCTGCCGCCGCGCCCAGGCTGAAAGCGAACTTCCCACAACAGAAGTGATCGTGAACGCGGTCAGCGCCACCCAGTCCTGCGGGTCGTTGATGTTCCAGGTGTTTACCGGTGGGATGAAGTAGAAGTCGAATGCCAGCGTAGCGGCGACTGACATGGCAATCGCGGTCGTAAGCCCTCCGACCGTTGACGCGATCAGAATCGCGAGCAGGTACGTGAATCCGACCGTGGTCACATTGGCGAGCGGTTCATGGCGATAGATCTCGGTAATCAGCAGCGTGGCGAGAATGCCGGCTACTGGCGAACCAATCACCCTCGCCAGTCGCCGAAGCCTAGAGGAATCGCGTTCCTCCTGCGCGCGGGTCTCCGCGGACCGGCTCGCGTGCGGTGGCCGACGAATGCCCAGCGAAACTGCCGGATTCGGAGCTACTGGTTTGGAGGACACTTCTTGACCGCCCGGCGGACCATTGGGCCTGCCTGCCCCGCCACCTGGTTGCGATATTTGTCAGTATGACAGACAAAGATTACAAATACGCCGACGGTTGGTCAAACTCATTAAACTTATGGACCGAATCGATAGCCGGTTACTCCGGAGGGCTACGGACGGGCAGACAAGCGGGTCAGCCGCTTTCCGTCCACGGAAAAAATCGAGACGATCAGGTGATCGCCCAGCGGGACTCCCTTGCTATCCACCGTTAATTGACACAAGAGGGCTGCGGAAGCAAGTTCGTGGCGCGGCGCGTTGACAGGCGAATACCCCGTGCAGCGAGCCGCGACAGGGGATAGCGCAGCCGGCCTCAGCTGCATTCCTTCTTTCCAGTCCACCTGGAATCTCAGGGCGTAGGCATTACCCTGAAAGACTGAGGAGTCCGAATTCGACAATGCGGATGCGCAGGGGCCGCCTGCGATCAGAATGGATGTGGTCAAGGAATCGGGATATTCACTCACCGCCCGGCCATGCTTTCTAAACTCGAATTGACGGCCGATCTCGATGCGTTTCAGATCTTCGAAGAAGGCGCCCGACGCCATATGGCCGTCGACTGCCAGGCAACCATCGTCGAGCTCGATCACTTGGGGGCCAAAGTCGACGGTACCGTCGTAGGCGGCGCTGCCATTGCCGCCGGCCCGAGTGGGGGTCGGCAGGGCGCCGATAACCAGCAGCAGCACAACTCCAGAGAGAAGGCCTGCCCGGTTCGACCTCGCCTGTTTCTTCGCTGCGGGCGCGGATCTCGGCACTCGTATCCGGAATGTTCCGTTTAGGATCACATAAGCACGCTATATGCGCCCTATATCTATATGCAAATCTTATCTTTATATGACGCCGATCACGATCGTTGATGGATACGATCCGGAAAGTCGTAAAGATGTCCTTATTGAAGCCTTATATGGCGCTTACCAACATCTTACGCGGCTCTTATCTGTGTTTTCTATGATGGTTGCTGAAAGAAGCTCACACGACCCGAGGGTCGCCAGGATTCAGAGGTTGGCTTTCGGCGACACGCGTTGTGGAAATCATCAGGGCTTCGAGGAGAGAATATGACCAGGAAAGCGATTCTTCTAGCAGTCATGGTAGCCGGCGTTTTCGCGGTTTGCTCGATGTTTGCATCCGGAACGAGCGCCGCACCGGTCTCCCAGCACGTAACCGTGACAGGCTATGTCAGCTGCACGACCTGCCTGGAGCCTAATGTGTGCAAGGCTCAAACGCGGGCGGCCTGCACAGAATGGTGGGTCAGCCAGGGCGCATCATACGTGCTCGTGGCCGGTGACAAACACTACCGCCTCTCAGGGTTTGAGAAGGAGCTCGGAAAAGCGGCCTTTGAAAACTCAGTCACTATAACCGGAGACCTCGACGGCACCGAGATAGCGGTTTCGTCAGTGGACTTCGCCCATAAGACAAAGTAGTCCGTGGCAGGGAATGCGCATCACACCCTCATGTTTGGCACGAACGGCTTTGGAACGAACTCGGCTTGTCGTGGCGGCTGGCGAATCGGTCGCTCATCGCCACGACCAGGCCGGGTCCTATCGAAATAGGTAGCTCTGGCCCGCCGCTTAGATGCGGCCGTCGTCTACGAAATTTACGAAGCGCCTGGCAAGTTCCTGGATCCGGTTGGCCTGGCGTAGCCTGATCGCCTCCGCGGGTATCAGCTCTGTGCCCACACCCAACGCCGTGGCGCCTGCTGAAACGATACTCAGTGCCGATTGTTGCGTCACGCCACCAGCGGCGATCAGCGGCGTATCAGGCATGGCGTTCTTTAAGGATCGAATGTAGGCGTGACCGCCCCCCGCGTCGCACGGGACGACTTTCACAAAGTCAGAGCCGGCATTTCGCGCAGCAATAATTTCAGTCGGCGTGAATGCGCCCGGGAAAACGACGACATCTCGCTCGGCTGCAAAATCCACGACCGCTAAGACCAAACCGTCGCTCGTCAAGAAGCGCGCGCCTGCATCCAGACACTGCTGCGCTGTGGCGACGGTCGTAATACTGCCTCCGCCGACGATCATTTTCGGAGCGTGCTCCGCAACCTGCGAAAGTATGCGAACCGCGTCCGGCGTATTCATGGCCAGTTCCAGGATTGGAACTCCGGCTCGCACGAGCTCGTCCGCAACGAAAAGGGCATCTTCCACGGAGTTCGCACGCAGTGCGGGGACTACGCCGACATCCCGAATACGGGAACAAATATCTTCTTTCGACATCGTTTCGAGGGCCGACGTTTCAAAACGGATGTCTTCGACAGCCGATCTCGGCGCGTAGCTCATGAATGGTTACCTCGCCTGCGGAAGCTTTGGTGCGCTGCCCGGCCGAACAACGGCATTAGTGAATCATAAAGCCGAGATATGTACCAATCGAAAATATGGATATGACTTGCAAATAGCCTTGGGGGAGGGTGACTGCCCATGGCGATCTCGCCGCGGGGCGCGCTGTCCGGTAGCGAGGTGGCCTCAGAATCTGTCGTGAACTGGCTCGGATGTCGGAACTCGGCGATAATCTCCAGGTCCGTCGGGGTGCAATGCCGACTTGATACAGGACTTAACGGAATCGGGATTCCGGACGCTGCTACGAGCTTCTGGGCAGCCTGGGACCGCTGGGACGCGTTTGTAGCACATACGACCCGATGGGGAATCGCTATTTGCCGCGAATAGGATGGTTACGAAAGGGAGGTTTTCTGTGACGCCGAACAACGACGATACGATCCGCTTGGTGCAGGATCTGATGGCGCGCGTCGAGCGCCTGGAAGACATGCTCGAGATCCAGCAGTTGCAGTCGACCTACATTCATTACCTCTTCAAGCAGCGGTTCGACCGGATCGTAGATGAGTGCTTCGCGCAGAATCTGCCGGACGTGTCTGTGGAATTTTCCGATAGCGGCGTTTACCGGGGACTTGACAGCGTGCGTTCGCTCTACAAATCCTTTGAAGTGACGAAAACGATTCCGGGCTTTTTCATCCTGCACATGACTGTCAATCCGGTGATCGAGATTTCCGCCGACGGGCTCTCCGCGCGGAGCCACTGGTTGTCGCCCGGCGCTGCGGGTACCGACGGTTCGGCTTCTTGGATCTGGGGGCCGTTTTATGTGGACTACGTGAAGGAAAACGGGCGCTGGAGGATCGCCCATTCGAATCTCGTGCCTGTGTTTCGCAACCGGTACGAAACGAGTTGGGCGCAGGCGCCGGACCATGGCACCGTGCGCGGCGTACTGGCCGCGCAGCCGGACGAGCCTTCGACGCTTTATAAGCCCTACAACGAAGCTAAGAAGGAGCGCGACATCTTCGCGAAACACCCCACGCTTCCGCAACCCGCCAATGCCCGCCGCTGATAGGTTCTCGGCAGACGAGGAATTTCAACGATGAAGGTCCTCTACGTCCTGACGACAGGTGGAACGATCGAAAAGGTGTATTCCGAGCAGACTGGCGAGGTTCGCAACCTCGATAGCAAGATCGATCGGTATCTCGGGCTCTTGAGGCTTCCCGACGCCGATGTTCGGGTCGTACCGCTGATGAATATTGACAGCTTAAACATGACGGACGATGACCGGGCGGTGATCTTGCGCGCCGTCTCCGGCTTGCTGCAGGACAAGGCGCCAATTCTGATTACGCACGGGACGGATACGATGGTCGAGACGGGTTTGTATTTGCAGCGGGCGCTATCGGCGCTCGAGATTCCCATCGTGCTGACGGGAGCGATGGCGCCTCTCGGCTTTGAGCGGAGCGATGCGCTGCAGAATCTGACAGAAAGCCTGCTCGCCCTGCGACTGCTCGCGCCGGGAGTTTACATCGTCAGCCACAACCAGGTTTTCCCCATCGGAAACGTTCGCAAGGATCGTGCCCTTGGCCGCTTCGTCTGCATTCACTAGATAGGCGGGGGCGCTGGCCGCGCTCAATTTCAGTAAGAATAACTGACTCTGGACAAGACTGTCTGGCGTCCTTCGATGTCGAATTGAATCAGCACCTTCCGATCCTTACTGCGCGCGGTGAAATACACCTTTTGAGTTCGCGGATCTTTTCCACTCGTGAAATCGAAATGATCCGCTTGTTCCAGAACGTCGGCCACATCCAAAGCGTCCGATGGCAGGGCCACCACCTCGAATCGTGTGATCTTGTTATCGCCGCCGATCACGAGCTGAGCCCTTCGGCAAAAATCGGGAGCATCGGGAGAGTTGACCGTCAATCGATTCGGCACATCGTCGATCGCCCGCACGCCCGACCCCGGTTTCGCCAATGCGGCGTCGCGAGTCAGGAACGCGAACGATTGATAGGCCGGACTTGTGCTGCAGCGAAATATATCGTCTAAGCCCCACTTCTTGGTCTCGGCTTCCAGGTCGCTGCGCAGTTCGTCGATTAAGGCCTTGGTCGCGCCCGACACCCGCCAGCTGCCCCAGTTTCGGGAGTCGCTCCACAATTTCTCGCCCGTGCGCGGATCGATGACGGTAACGAAAGTGCTGTCGATTCTTACGGGTCGCTCGTCAGGGCCCTTGCGCGTCAGATAGTCGCCGAGGTAAGGATTGCCGGAAAGGACAAAAAGAATGTCAGCCTGCTTCGGGTCATCGACCAGCCGGAATCGACCCCACATGGTTAAGGCCTGCTGGGCGGCTTTACCGGCGTTGGCAAGCGATCTCGGGCAATCGCTGCAGTCGATCGCCGCGGAAGTCGCCTTCTTGATCTTCCCAATCGAGAAGTTTTCTTGGTCTTGCGCTGGGCTCGGCGTGGCCCCGGTGGTCAAGGTCGCGCAGGCGCCGAAGCACGCAAGCGCGATGAACAGCAAGGAACCTCTTTGCCGACGTTTTCGCTGATTTCTTTGGTTGTAGAACACGCCATGATTATAAAGCCGAACCGCTGTGCGCTTGCGGCGCCGCGTATGCCGGATTTATCTTCTCTTTATGCTGCCGGAACGCGGTGAGTTCCACACGTTCGTCCTGGTAAATATCTTGTAGACTTCAGTTGCTGAGAATGTAAGGAGCCAGACGGCAGATGAAAGCGCTGGTAAAGAGCGAACGAAAACCGGGCTTGTGGCTGGAAGACGTTCCTGCGCCGCAGCCGGGTATCAACGATGTGAAGATCCGCGTGCTGATCACCGGAATTTGCGGCACCGACCTGCACATCTACGAATGGGACAGCTGGGCGCAGTCGACGATTCCTGTGCCGCTGATTATTGGCCACGAGTTCGTCGGAGAGGTCGCGGAAGTCGGTTCGAACGTCAACGACTTTCAGCCTGGGGACATCGTCAGCGGGGAAGGACACGTGGTTTGCGGGCGCTGCCGCAACTGTCTCGCCGGACGGCGGCATCTTTGCGCGCACACGGTAGGTGTGGGAGTGAATAGCCCCGGTGCGTTCGCGGAATTCATCGTGCTCCCGATGACGAACATCTGGAAGCACAACCCGAATGTCGATCTGGAAGTGGCGGCGATTTTCGATCCGTTCGGCAATGCCGTTCACACGGCGCTGTCCTTCCCGGTCCTGGGCGAGGACGTGCTGATCACGGGCGCGGGCCCCATTGGGATTATGGCAGCTGCCGTGGTGCGCCACGCGGCGGCGCGCCATGTGGTGATCACCGACGTCAAACCCAAGCGGCTCGAGCTGGCCGAAAAGCTGGGCGTGACCCTGGCGGTCAATACGACCGAGACGCGCATCGCCGATGTGCAGAAAAGGCTGGGCATGCACGAAGGCTTCGACGTGGGCCTTGAGATGTCCGGCAACGCCGTCGCATTCCGCGAAATGCTCGCGAATATGAGCCACGGCGCGAAGATTGCGATGCTCGGGATTCCTTCGGGTGAAATTGCGATCGACTGGAAACACGTCATCTTCAACATGCTGACGATCAAGGGCATCTACGGCCGCGAGATGTATGAAACCTGGTACAAAATGAGCGTGATGCTCGAATCGGGGCTCGATATCAAGCCGGTGATCACGCATCGCTACAGATGGAATGAATATGAGAAGGGATTCGCCGCCATGAAAGCCGGCGATTCGGGAAAAGTTATTCTCGACTGGCGCGACCTGCGCTAGGCGGCCTCCAGGAGTAAACGCAAATGTTTGAGATCGCACGCGAGCAGATCGAATCCCAGCTCCGCGAAATTCGCGGCGCGGGGCTCTATAAGTCGGAACGCATCCTCGCGAGCCCGCAGAACGCGCACGTGGACCTGCCCGGCGGGAAATCCGTGCTGAATATGTGCGCCAATAATTATCTGGGCCTGGCCGATCATCCGGCGGTAATCGCCGCGGCTCACGAGGCGCTGGATCGCTGGGGTTACGGATTGTCGTCGGTGCGGTTTATCTGCGGGACTCAGGAAATTCACAAGGAGCTTGAACGCCGCCTGAGCGAATTTCTGGGCATGGAGGACACGATTCTCTATGGCTCCTGCTTCGATGCAAATGGTGGACTGTTTGAAACGCTTCTCGAGGCCGAGGACGCGATCGTTTCCGACGAATTGAACCACGCCAGCATTATCGACGGCATTCGGCTGTCGAAGGCGCAGCGCTTTCGCTACCGCAACGGCGATATGGACGATCTCGAGCGCAACCTGAAGGAAGCTTCGGGCGCCCGGCGGATCTTGATCGCGACCGATGGCGTTTTTTCGATGGACGGATACATCGCGAAGCTGCCGGAAATTTGCGACTTGGCGGAAAAATATCGCGCCATGGTGATGGTGGATGATTCGCACGCGGTTGGCTTCATGGGCGAAAACGGCCGCGGCACACACGAACATCTTGAGGTGATGGGACGCGTCGATATTCTGACAGGGACGCTTGGAAAGGCGCTCGGTGGAGCAAGCGGCGGCTACGTGAGTTCGCGAAAGGAAATCGTGGATTTGCTGCGCCAGCGATCGCGTCCCTATCTTTTCTCGAACAGCGTCGCGCCGCCGATTGTAGCCGCGTCGCTCAAAGTGCTCGACCTGATAAAAGGAACGAAAGAGCTACGCGAGCGTCTGTTCTCCAACACGCATTTCTTTCGCGAAAAAATGACCGCGCTCGGTTTTCCGATTCTTTCTGGAGAGCATCCCATCGCGCCTGTGATGTTCGGCGACGCCCAGCTGGCCACCAAAATGGCCGAGCGGCTCCTGGAACTGGGAGTTTACGTGATCGGCTTTTCGTTTCCCGTGGTAGCGAAAGGGAAAGCCCGCATCCGCGTGCAATTGTCGGCCGCGCATTCCCGCGAAGACCTCGAATGGGCCGTCGCGAAGTTCGTGGCTGCGCGAGAGGCCCTCAAACTCGCCTAGAGTCCCTCCATTTCCATCTCGCAACCTTCTCGAGGTCGGAAAATTGTTTTTCGAGTTCGTGGCGCGTCGCTTCGTCTGGTGCGCGCAGGATGGCGGATGGATGGATTGTCGCGAGCACGCGCGAGGCGAGTGGTGACTTGATGAATCTGCCGTGGTCGACCGTGACGCGGAAACCTCGCCCCAGCAGCGCTCGGGCGGCGGTAGCGCCCAGGCAGACGATTACCTCGGGCTTAAGCGCTGCAATTTCGGCATCAAGCCACGACCGGCAGGCTGCGATTTCGACGCGGGATGGCTTCTTGTGGATTCGCCGCTTGCCATGCGGCTCCCATTTGAAATGTTTTACGGCGTTGGTCACGTAAACCTTGTTCCGGTCGATTCCGGCCTCGACGAGCAGCCGGTCCATCAACTGCCCGGCCGGGCCGACGAACGGCCGCCCCTGAAGGTCTTCGTCGTTGCCGGGCTGCTCGCCGACGAGCATGATGCGCGCGCGTGCGGGTCCTTCGCCAAATACGGTTTGCGTCGCGTGGCGCCACAGGCCGCAGTGCTTGCATTTATTCGCCTCCTTTGCCAGTTTCACGAGCGAGCGCGTCGTTTGCGGCAATTCCTGCGGGCCTTCCAGACCCTGGGTCATGGGTCAAAACTCTTGCGGCTCGGCATACGTTTGGAGATAGCACGTCGAGCGAAGCCAGTCACATCAGGTGATTGCCTGACGCACTGAGGGCGGGGAGGTCGTAGCCAATCCTCGAGCGAAGGAGCGGTTAGCGGTGCTGGAATTCGGGCGAGGCCAGGATGAATCCGGCGACAAAGCGCAGCCGATTCGTCATCGAGGACGTAGCGGCAGACGACGGCTGGGGATCCTCGGCCTGCTTGCGGATGACGGCTTCATCCTTCGGCAGCAGACCGGCGGGAAGCATCGCGTCTTCGGCGAGTGCGATTGCGAAATCCATTCCCGCCGGTTTTTCCGCCAGAACAGCCTTTGCATGAGGTTCGTTCAAACTGGTTAGAACTCCGAGCGTGATGAGTGTCGAGGGATCAAACTGCACCCCGGGAAGATTTCCTTGCGTGAGCGTCGTCGAGAAATTCATGCGCGCGAGCAGCCCGCCTTCGTTGTCCCACTGCGCCGATTTCATCGAATAACCGGTGGGAACGGCCATGCCGTAAGGCTGCATGCCCATGCCGGAAAGGTTGTCGACCAGAGAGTCGGGCGAAACCACGTTTGCGCCACTCGCGCGCACGGCCGAGACGACGAGATCGAGCGGCGTTTTCATCTTGTTTCCGTACGCTCCGGGCGACCAGAATTCGGGCGAACGGATCATCGTCCGCAGGACCTCGCGAATGTCCCCGTCCGTGGACGAGAATTTCGCCGCCATTTGGTCGATGAGTGCTTGCGGCGGATCATCGGAAACGAAGCGCACCGCGATGCTGCGGGATATGAATTTCGCGGTTGCGGGGTGATGCGCCAGCATTTCCAGCGCCTTGACGCCCTCATCGACGCCAGATTCGTAGATTTTCTCGCCGAGAACGGTTTTCACGCCGGGCTCGTGTCGCCGGGCGTCAAATTGAAACTGGCCGCCGTCATCAGGGTTCGCGATCGTCCACCCGGTCAAGACACGCGCCAGCTCCGTAACGTCCGCCTGGGTATAACCGCCGTCGACGCCGAGCGTGTGGAGCTCCATCACTTCGCGGGCATAGTTCTCGTTCAGCCCACCGTTCTTTCCCGCAGCCTGCGAATGCGGTCCGATGCTGAGCCAGTTGTCGAGGTACATTAGCATCGCGGGGCTTTGCGCAGTGGCGACGAGCAGGTCGTAGAACTTTCCGAGCGCGTGCGGCCGGATCACGTCGCGCTCGTAGGCCGTACTGTAGTAGGAGCATTGGTTCTTGTAGAGGAACACGTTGAAGTGGTTGAACCAGAAATCGGTCATCACTTCGAGCAGCTGCCGCTCGGAGTAGACTTCGCGGATCAACTTCGCTTGCTGAAGCTCCCTGGCTACGACTCCGGCCGGATTGGCGAGAGCAAAAATAAGCTCGCGTTCTTGCGGCGTCGCTTCCGCAAGCAGGCGATCGCGCTGGTCGCCCCGGAGTTGGCTCGGGAAGTTGATGAGCTGTTCCGGCGGGGCGTTCTCAAGTGCGGCGAGGCGTTGATTCTTGGGCAGGGCGAGAAGGCTATCCGCAATCGCTCGCGCCTGTGCTTTCGCCGGGTCGTCCTCCGTCGGCTTCGCGTTTGTATCTTTAGAATTGCCGCCGGCCGCCGACGCGTTCGCATTCTGTGCCTTGATGGCTTCCTGCTGCTTGATCCTTGCGACGTTCACGGCGTAGACGAGCTTCGCCGCGGGGTCATCCGGCATGCTCAGCTTGCCGGCCATCACTTGCCGTATCACATTGTCGGAAGGGAACGTCTCCGCCAGCTGCTTCGGATTCATGCGTGTCGTGGAATAGGGACCGAGCCGCGCATTCAGCGCCGAATCGTCGAGGCTTTCAGGATGGAGCTGGTCTTCAATCCAGTCGTCCACGCCTTTTTGCAAAACGACCTGGACATCGCCCGGCCGCGGACCAAACGTCAGGCGATTCAGTGCCTGAATGGCGCGCTGCCGCTCCGTAAGCGCAGCCGGCAAACTTTTCTTCGCGGATTTCGGCTGCGTGGCCGCTTGCGGAAATACAGGCTGCGAAAAGCTCAGCATGAGTGAAAATGCAACGAGGCATTTTTCACAACGAGGAATCATGGATCGCTCCTGGCCGTGTTCGCGACTGCGTCCGGCGAACTCGCCTATTGTAATCCGCAATGGGAACGGCCGCCCTCGGGCACGTCGAGTTGGATGCCTAACCCTATACCGCGGTGGCTGGGGGCCCCCGAAAAAGGAATCGCAGGCGACGGGAGCGAGGTTTAATGAAAATGCTTGAGCAGAACGGCGTCGGTGACGGGTCCGCCGCGAGCGCTGACGATTTGCTTCCCGTCGGGAGAAATCGCGTAGCTCCAGATGAGGCCGGGGCCGAAGATCATGATTTGCTTGGCGGACGCTTGCGGCGTTCCCGGCCCGCCGACCGGCTGAGCCCAGAGGCTCGAAACGCCGTTCTGTGTCTCGACGAATAAGATCGCGCGGCCGTCCTTGGTCCAGGTCAGAGTAGCCCCGCCGGCGTTACCCATGGTCATGCCCGGCGGCTCATCATACGTCGCGCGAATCTCGCCGCTCTGCGCGTCCACCACCGCGAGCTGTGCTGGTTTTCCAGCAGTCGCACGGTAAAGCGACGCGAGGGACCGCCCGTCCGGCGAGACCGTTGAAAAACTCAAATTCGTGGAACCGACGCTCGTAGACGTTCCACCGTCGATGCCGACCTTCATAATCTGGGTCTGATCGGAAGTGACGCTCGTGTAGTACACGCTTTGTCCGTCGGGCGAACAACTCGGCCACATGTCCACCAGGCCATTCGTCAGCCGCTTCAAGTTTGAGCCGTCGAGATCGGCACGCCAGACGGAAATGCCACCCGCGACCTTGCTGATGCTCAAGACAAACTGCTTTCCATCACCACAGGATGCGGGGGAGATCGGCAGATCGGAACCGAGGGTGATATCGTGCGAATTGCTTCCGTCCGAGGCCGAGGCGGCGATGCGCACGACACCCGAGGCGTAGTAGGAATGGAGCAGTACGTCCGGCGCCGGCCAGGTGATTCCCGTCAAGCCATCGGCGCGGGACACGCCCGAGGTGATCTGCCTCGGCGCGGAAATCGGTGACGACGTCCCGAAGCCCGCGAGCCAAAGATTTCCGGCGTAAGTGAGTTGAACGGTCGCCAACTCCGATCCGTCCGAGGTAACGGTCGTACCTTGATAACGGTTCAGATCGTTGGTCACGCGTCGCGCGTCGCCGTCCGGATAGCTCACCTGCCAAATCTGGCTGCTGAATGTGGCATTGCTGTCGCCAGACGCAAACACGATCGCTGAGCTATCGGGAAGCCACGCGAGCTGACTCGGAAGAGTCCACGAGCGATTACCGATTCTCGTGGCGGCGCCCGTACCCGCATTCACCGTGTACAGGTCAAAGTTCTGCAAATCGCCGTTGGAATTCCTGTTCACTGCAACCTGCTTTCCATCCGGTGACCATGCCGGCCCGGAATGGTCGAACCGCGCCGGGCTTTGCAGCACCGCAAGCGGTTTTTCGTCACTGCCGTCGGCGTTGGCGATGATCAAGCTGGATGTCTTGGGCGCCTCGCGCACGAAAACGAATTGCTTGCCGTCGGAGGAGAAGCTGACCGGCGAATCCACGTCCACGATGATCGGGCGTGGCGATCCGCCAAGCGACGGGACCATGCTGAGGGTGCCCAACCCCGTTCCCGGAGCGAGCCGACTGTAGTAAAGATAGTTTCCGTCCGGCGAAAACGCGAGACCGGTGATCTCTCCGTCCTCGCCATGAACGACCACCGCATCGCTGCCGGTCGCGAGCTGGCGCATGAACACTCCGTGTTTGCCTTTGTCATCAGCGACGTAGGCGAGCCATTTGCCGTCCGCTGAAATCGCCGTGGCGTGAACTTCGCCCGTCGACGTTATCGGTGTGATCGTCATCTGCGAGAAGGAAGACTCGTCGGGACGATTTCGGCCGCGCTCGTGAACCAGCAGAGCAACCGCGCCGAGCAGGCCAACGACGATCGGAAGCAGAATCTTCACGTGCCGCCAGCCCGATGAACTTGCGCTGCCCGGCAAGGCCACGGGCGCGGTAATCGGAGCAGGACCCGACTCCGACGTGGGAGTCATGCCCGACGACACCGGGGACAGCGGCGCCGTTGGAGTCGCGCCGCTGCCTGGAGTCGCCCAGACAGCTCCGCTCGCGCGTCCTGAACGGCCGGAGTCGGTGTCGCGCTTCAGGCGTTTCAAATCCGCGCGCAGCTCGGCTGCAGTCTGGTAACGCAAGTCGCGATCCTTTTCGAGCGCCTTGCCGATGATCTCTTCGAGTTTCGGCGGCACATGGGGATTCAACGACGACGGCGCGGCCGGCGTGCGATTCAAAATCTCGTCGAAGACAACGGCGGAGGTGCTGCCGTTGAAGGGAGTGCGCCCCGTCGCCATTTCGTAAAGCACCGCGCCCAGGCTGAAAAGGTCCGTTCGCGCGTCGAGCTCCTCGCCGCGGGCCTGCTCCGGCGACATGTAGGTGATCGTTCCCATCGCCGAGCCGGGGCTGGTCAGCAGGAGATTATCCGTGGTGAGAGCCGTGGTGCTGTTGCCGCCGCCCACGGCCTCCGCGATTCGCCGCGTCGCGCCCTGCTTCGCGAGACCAAAATCCAGGATTTTCGCTTGCCCACGCGTGGTGATGAAAATGTTGGCGGATTTAATATCGCGGTGAATGATGCCACGTACATGCGCCGCATCGAGCCCGTCTGCGATGTGGGCTCCGAATTCCAGCACGGAATCGATCGGCAACGGACGTCCGGCGATGCGTTCGCGCAGCGTCTGGCCTTCGAGTACCTCCATCACCAGGTAGGGCCGGCCGTTTTGCTCGCCGATGTCGTAGATGGTGCAGATGTTTGGATGGTTCAGCGCCGAAGCGGAGCGCGCCTCACGCTGGAAGCGCTCGAGGGCCGCCAGATCGCGGGCCAGATCGGAGGAGAGAAATTTGATCGCAACTTGGCGACCCAGGCGGGTGTCCTCCGCCCGAAAGACCTGCCCCATGCCTCCGCTCCCGAGCAGCTCCAGGATGCGGTAGTGAGAAATGGTTTCGCCTATCATTCGAACTCCGCACGTCATCGTAAACAACTGCACTCACCCGCGCAAGGCACTCAAGAAACCCTGCGATTGGGCCCGGAACGATTCGCGTGAGCCGGCCTCAGTGCACATTCGGGTGAACCGACGCCAGCAGTGCGTTCACTCCATTCCACAAAATCTGGACGCCGATGCACACGAGCAAGAAGGAAGCGAGCTGCATAATTACGGTCATCGCCGTCGGTCCCAGCATCCGCGCGAGGCGGTCTGCAGAGCCGTAGCAGAGAACAATGGTCAGCGCAATCAAGAGGGACCCAACGATGGCCGCCAGGATGGCCATCCAGTTCAAACCGTGATGGTGCACGGCGTTCGCGCCCAGAGTGATGGCCACGGAAATCGAACCGGGACCGACCGTCAGCGGCAGCGTGAACGGGTAGAACGCATGCTTCAGGGGATCTTCTTGGCGCAGGTTGCGCCGCGTGGCTTTATGCTCATCGTCCTGGCGCTGCTTCAGCATCGCCCATCCGGTCGATATCACGATCAGGCCGCCGCCGACCTGTACCACCGGCAGGGAGATACCGAAGAACTCGAGAATGTAGGTTCCGATCACGTAGGAGCCGACCAGGAGGAAGAAGCTGTTTACGGCCACTTGTCGGGACAGCGCCCGGCGACCCTCGGGTCCGTACTCGCGTGTCAGCGCCAGAAAAATCGGCGCGCCGCCAAGCGGGTCCACAATCGGAAACAGGGCGCTCACGATCAAAAACACGTTTTTCAAGGCTTCCAGCATGACCAGCCTCCGCGCCGAGTAGTATAAGCGACGTGCGGGTGTCCAACCCTCCGGTTCTCCGCCACTTATCAGGCATGGGCAAAACAGGGGCTGAATCCGGCGCTCCGGCGCAGGCATCCAAACGGTTATCCATCGCGGGATGCGGTTCGGCGATGGATTTGTTATTCTGATATGACACGACTTCGATGAAATCCTCCAACGCCCTTTGGAAAGAACAGCTCGCGGCCAAGATTCCGGGAAATCTGGCCGGCGAAATCGACGGATACGAGACGGACATCGCCCTGCGCAAACAGGGCAAGATGGACGAGCGCGTGTTCGCCGAAACGCGGCTGCGCCGTGGTACCTACGGCCAGCGTTACGACAACGGCCAGCGCTACGATGGCTCGAAATTTCAGGAAATGAACTATCCCTCCGGTGACCTTACCAAGGGCCCCAGCACGATGTGGGACGCGCCGGGAATGCAGCGCATCAAGATTCCGGGCGGTGGGCTGAATGCCGGCCAGCTGGAAACGATGGCGGAGCTGGCGGAGGAATATTCCGACGACATCGCCCACGTAACCACGCGCCAGGATTTTCAGCTCCACTACATCCATATCGACGATACGCCGGCTCTGATGCGCCGCCTGGCTGCTTCGGGGATCACCACGCGCGAGGCCTGCGGCAATGCCGTGCGCAACGTTACGGCGTGCCCCTACGCGGGCGTTTGCCAGGACGAAGTGTTCGATGTCACTCCTTATTCGCACGCCCTGGCGCAATTTCTGCTCGGCCATCCCGATTGCCAGAGCTTCGGACGCAAATTCAAGCCCGCCTTCAGCGGTTGCGCGCAGCATGCCTGCGGGTTGACCAGCCTCCACGACATCGGGTTCATCGCCGTTACGCGCCATGAAAACGGCGTCGAAAAGCGCGGTTTCCAGACGTTTGTCGGCGGCGGCCTCGGAGCTGTGCCGTACATGGCCAAGCTGTTCGACGATTTCGTTCCTGTCGAGGAAATCCTGCCGCTGACGCAGTCCGTGGCGCGGGTATTCGCGAGACTGGGGGAGAAGAAAAATCGCAGCCGGGCGCGGATCAAGTTTCTTGTGCAGGATTTGGGCATCGAAAAATTCAAGGAGCTGGTGCTCGAAGAGCGCAAAACGCTGACGCCCGATCCGCGCTGGACCGGTTTCGTCGATGCCGCCAAGAAATTCGAGGAGGCCCCGCTGAAGCCGGGTAGCGATTCACCGCCGAGCGGATCTGATGAAGGCTTCGCGCGCTGGTTGAAGACGAATACGCGCCCGCAGAAGCAGCCCGGCTACGTCACGGTCACTGTCGCCCTGCCTTTGGGCGACATTACCGCGAATCAACTGCGCGCGCTCGCCGATATCGTCCGCCGCTATACGAAGGAAACGATTCGCACCACCGTGGAACAGAATTTTGCAGTTCGCTGGGTGAGCCAGCGCGATTTGCCTGCAATGTATAAGGCGCTCGATGCCGTCGGGCTGGGCGATCCCGGGGCGGGGGCGATCGTTGACATCGTCACGTGCCCGGGCACGGATACCTGCAAGCTGGGCATTTCTTCGTCGCGCGGTTTGGCAGGTGAACTGCACAAGCGTCTGGCGGAGAAAAGTTTTGAGCTCGACGAATCCGTGCAGCATCTGCACATCAAGATTAGCGGCTGCTTCAATAGCTGCGGGCAGCACCACGTCGCCGATTTGGGTTTCTACGGCGTCAGCCGAAAAGTGGGCGGCTTCGCTGTGCCGCATTTCCAGGTCGTGCTCGGCGGCGAATGGGAACACAACGGCGGATCGTACGGGCTGCCAGTCGCGGCGATCCCGTCGAAGAATATTCCGCAGGTCGTCACGCGGCTGACGGGGCGTTACGTCGCCGGCCGCACCGAAGGCGAGACGTTCAAGGACTTCGTCAAGCGCGTCGGTAAAGTTGAATTGAAAAAGGCCCTCGAGGATCTAGCGAAACCGCCGTCCGACCCCAACGACCGGTCATTCTTCAGCGACTGGGGCGACCCGCGCGAATACACACTGGGCGACATGGGCGTCGGCGAATGCGCGGGCGAAGTGGTGTCCTCGGTCGAGTTCGATCTGGCGGGCGCCGAAAGGGAAGTATTCGACGCGCAGGTTGCGCTCGAGGCCGGCCAAATCGAAAAGGCCGGACAGACGGCCTATCAATCGATGGTCCACGCGGCGAAAGCGCTGGTGAAGATCAACCGCCAGTCGATCTCCGACAATCCCGACGAAATCATCGGCGAGTTCCGTACGCAATTCTACGACACGCAGAAATTCTGGGACCCCTACGCGGGTGGTAAATTCGCGAATTATCTTTTTGAGGCGCAGCAAAAGTCCGGGCAGCCCTACACGGCCGATTCCAGCCGCTACCTCATCGACGAAGCGCAGCTTTTCATCGACGCGGCGCACGCCTGCTACAACAAAATCGGGACGGCCGTCGGCGCCTGATCGCTCGAATGTCCTCTCCGATCCAATTGCAGCACGTCAACGTGAAGTTTCTCGCGATCGATGGGGCGAGTGTCGACCTCGAGCCGCTGATTCCGATTTTTCACGGATGGATACGCGACCGGGTGTTCGAAGAGATGCTGCTGGATGTCGCCGATTACCGGCACGTCCACGAAGGTCCGGGCGTGATGGTCATCGGGCATCAGGCGAACTACAGCGTGGATAACACGAGCGGTCGCCTGGGCGTGCGGTATAACCGCAAAGCCGCGCTCGACGGAACGAACCAGGATCGCCTGAAGCAAGCGGCTCGCGCCGCGCTGGCAGCTTTTCAGCGTCTGGAATCGGAAGGCTCCCTGCAAGGCACGCTGCGCTTCGGCGGCCGCGAGATGGAGCTTTTGATCAATGATCGCGCGCTGGCACCGAACACGGACGCCACGCGCATGGCGGCGCAGCCGGAACTTCACGCGTTCTTCGGTAAACTTTTCCAGGGCGCCGATTACACGCTGACGCAGGAAACGGAGCCGCGGCGGCTGTTCACGGTGCGCGTAATGGCCCAAAAAGCTTTCTCCGTCTCTGAATTGCTGGCCAATATCGGATCTTGAAATCGAAGGGAGCAGTGGACTTGAGTTTGTCGGTGTCACCTCCGTGCCTATCTGTGTTCATCCGCGGTTCAGAGAGGCCTAAATTCCACCGATAGCGGCCATCGGCGCTTGCGAATTCCACGCTATAATTAAGAGCCTTGATCTCACTGAACAACATCACGATGCGTTTCGGTCCCCGCATTTTGTTTGAGGATGTTAACTGCACCTTTTTCGCCGGCCGCCGATACGCCATCAGCGGCCCCAATGGCGCGGGCAAGACGACGCTCATGAAAATCCTCACGGGCGATATCGAGCCGACCAAGGGCGACGTCACACGTCCGAAAAAATTCGGCATTCTGCGCCAGGATCAATTCGCGTTCGACGAATTCCGCGTGGTCGACACCGTGATGATGGGCAACGCGCGCCTCTGGAAGACGCTGGTCGAGCGAGACGCTCTGTACGCGAAGCCGCACGAACAGCTCACCGATAAAGATGGCATGCGCCTGGCCGAGCTCGAGGGCATCGTCGGCGAGGAGAACGGCTACACCGCCGAATCCGACGCGGCCGTCCTGCTCGACGGGTTGGGTATCGAGGAATCTCTTCACGAGCGCAAGATGAGTGAGCTGCAAGGCGGCCAGAAAGTCCGTGTGCTGCTCGCGCAAGCGCTTTTCGGAAGTCCTCCGGCTTTGCTGCTTGACGAACCGACGAACCACCTGGACCTGGATTCGGTCCACTGGCTCCAGGACTACCTGGTTGAATACGAGGGCGTTCTGATCGTGATCTCGCACGACCGCCATTTTCTGAACAGCGTCTGCACCCACACCGCCGACATCGACTATCAAACCGTGATCATGTACAACGGCGGCTATGACGATATGGTGGTCGCCAAGACGTCGATCCGCTCGCGCATCGAATCGGAAAACGCCCAACGCGAGCGCAAAATCGCGCAGCTGAACGAATTCATCGCGCGGTTTTCCGCCGGCACGCGCTCCGCGCAAGCCACTTCGCGCAAGAAAGAAGTTGAGCGGCTGCAAACGGCCGAGCTGGCGCGCTCCAACATCGCCCGCCCGTTCATCCGTTTCCAGATGGACCAGCATTCGGGCAAACACCCGATTGAAATCCGCAGCATCGCGAAGTCATACGACGGTGTAAAAGTGATCCAGCCTTTTTCGGCCAAAGTCGATCGCGGCGAAAAGATCGCCCTGATGGGCCGCAACGGCTCGGGCAAAACCACGCTGCTGAAATCGCTGGTACGCAATGCCACCGGCTTCATCGACGATTCCGACCGGGAATTCCCGGTCGACGGTGGCGCCGTCGTCTGGGGCCACAACGTCTCCGTGGGATATTTCGCGCAGGATCATTCCGACACGATCGTGAAGGGCACGACCGTGATCGAGTGGCTCCACGAATTCAAGCCACAGGCGTCCCAGGAAGAGCTGCGCGGCCTGCTCGGCCAGATGCTATTCAGCGGCGAAGATGCGCTGAAGCAGACCGGCGCACTTTCAGGAGGTGAATCCGCACGGCTGATTTTCTGCCGCCTGATGATGCAGAAACCCAACGTGCTGGTACTGGATGAGCCCACCAACCACCTCGATCTTGAATCGATCAACGCCCTGAATATTTCGCTGCAAAAATACGTGGGGACGGTCCTGCTGGTGACCCACGACCACGACATGATCGACGAAGTAGCCACCCGGATCTGGCATTTCGAGAACGGCCGCGTGGAAGACTTCCAAGGCCCGTACGCCGATTATCTGGCGGCCACGCCGGATAAAACGAAAACAAATCTCGCCGGCGCTGGCAAGAATAAATCGTAGTTACTCTCCGGCTGCTGCGTCTCGGGGGTGAGTGTCATCTCTCCTCCCTGAACCTCGCGGAAACTCGACACGCTCTGCCTTCCGCCGTTGCCTTGCGATTCGTTAGAAACGCGCCGATCCTTCCATGCCTTCTAATCGTCGTTTGTCGTTACCCGGGATTACCATCGAGAAGATCGACTCGATGCTCGTGTAATCGTGATATCCCAACCGCGCAATCGGCCGGACTTTCAGCACATCAATCCGCCCGTCGGGTGCAATCACCTCATCCTTGATGTGAACCCCGATCACGCGCCCGAATACGACATCCACCGTGCCCATTGTCCCGTTTCCCGGCAATCGGATCGTAGCGTGGTATTTGCATTCGAAATGGACCGGCGATTCCGCGACGCGACAGGGTTTGACGGTGTTCGACGCCGCCTTCGTAACTCCGGCAATATCAAACTCATCGACGTCCGGTGCGACATCTTCGGCCGATTTGTTAACCGCTTCCCGCAATTCGTACGTCGCCATGTTCCAGACAAACTCCCCGGTCTGTTCCGTATTGACGACGGTATCCTTCCTGCGACCCGTGATGTTCTGATTGGACGCGAACATGACGTAGGGCGGATCGAAAGTAAGATTTTGAAACTGGCTGAAGGGTGCCAGATTATGCACGCCCTCGCGGCTGATCGTCGAAATCCAGCCAATCGGCCGCGGAATCACGCATGACTTAAAAGGATCGCGGGGAAGTCCGTGATTCGTGATGCCGGGTTGGTAGTACACGAATAGCGCCTCCTGAAAAGCGATTGATGGCGCCGCAAGTATAGTGGGCTCCGCGGCGGGAGGCTAATCCGCGGACGGCGCGCGGCGGCTCGGCGCGCGACCGATCGCCGGAAGCGCCTTGTCGGTCTCTGATCGCAGGATCCCGAACAGATCGAGCGCTTCTTTTGTCAACGGGCGCTTGCGCGGATGCACCACGTCGAGATTCCGCCGCAACGGTTCGGCATCGGTGATCTCGATCGAAACGAGCTTGCCCTTGCGTAGCTCTTGTGTCAGAGCAATCTGCGGTAGAAAACTGAACCCCAATTTGCGCTCCACCATGCGCTTCGCCGCTTCGATCGTCTCAACTTCGAGCACGACATTGGGAATCAGACCCGCGCGGCGAAACAATCCCTGCGACAGGGTCCAATCGCTGGACCCGCGATCGTAGAAAATCAGCGGCCACGATTCTACTTCCTCAAGCCGCACATGCCGTTTACCGGCGGCGCGTAGCGCCGCGTGCCCCACCAGCATCAGCGGATCGTCCCGCAGCGTCATCGTCTCCACTTCAGGATGGTTCAGCGACCGGGCCACCCCGATGTCCGCCTCGCCCTCCAGAACCATCTTCAGCACCTGCATCGAATTTCCGGAGCGCAGGTGCACCATCACGTCCGGATTCGCGGCGCGATATTTTTCCATTACCTCCGGCATCAGGTAGGTGCACACCGAAAGCGAGGCAGCGATGCGCAGCACGCCCGCCGTCTGCGGCTGCAATTCGTGCATGGCCCGCCGCGCCATGGCCACGTTACGCAAGAGCTCCTCCGCATGCGGACGCAACGCCTTGCCGGCAGGGGAGAGCTCCGGCCGGGCCCGGCCGCGAGTGAAAAGCTCCGCGCCGAGCGACGCTTCGAGCGCGCGCACGCGACCGCTGATCGCCGGCTGGCTGACGTGCAGCCGCTCGGCCGCTTTGTGAAATCCGCCGTAGGTAATAATCGCGAGAAATGTCTCAATCTGGTCGATTTCCATGTCGCGGGAACTCTCCTGGCGGCCGTTTTCTCGCTCGCCCGCATGATAACATTATCTTATCGTACTGATAACCATAATCACTTGGACTGACTGCCCTGGTTGCCGTAGCATCAAGCGCACTCCGACGAAGGAATGTGAAAAGCTCCCCAACCCGGCTGGTACCTGGCGCCGCCGCTGACGTCACCTTTTAGTACCAGTCCTGAAGCGAAGAGTCCTATTCGCTTCTTCCCAGTTTGCAAAATACAATTGGCAGTCGCCAGGTTTGTGAGCTCGGTATGTCCGCGCAAGCGTCTTAAAATCATATGGTTAATAGGAGAGTGCACGTGGCAAGCACCAACGGGAAGGCCGATAACCTACACGAAGAATGGAGAAACAATCCCCGCTGGGCTGGAATCAAGCGCCCCTATGACCGCACCGATGTCGAGCGTCTACGGGGTTCCGTGCACATCGAGCACACGCTCGCCCGCCTCGGTGCCGAGCGGCTGTGGAGCCTCCTGCATTCTGAGCCGTTCACGGCGGCCCTGGGTGCCATGACCGGCAATCAGGCCGTACAGCAGGTCAGTGCCGGCCTAAAAGCCATTTACGTCAGCGGATGGCAGGTTGCGGCTGACGCCAACGACGCCTCTCAGATGTACCCGGATCAGTCCCTCTACCCCGCCGACAGCGTTCCCAACCTCCTGCGCCGCCTGAATGCGTCGCTGCTGCGCGCAGACCAGATTCACCACGCGGAAGGTCGCAGCGAAACGCACTGGATGGCTCCGCTGGTCGCTGACGCGGAGGCTGGCTTTGGAGGCAACCTCAACGCATTCGAGCTGATGAAGTCGATGATTGAGGCGGGCGCGGCCGGAGTTCATTTCGAGGATCAGCTGTCCTCGGCGAAAAAATGCGGACATCTTGGCGGAAAAGTTCTGGTGCCGACGGTCGAGGCGATTCAGAAGCTTGTGGCTGCCCGCCTTGCGGCGGACGTGCTCGGCGTGCCCACGGTCTTGATCGCGCGCACGGACGCAGAGGCTGCTTCGCTGCTCACCAACGACATCGATCCGCGCGATCACGAATTCATCACGGGCGAACGCACGCCCGAAGGTTTCTATCGCGTGCGCAGCGGGACCCGAGCGGCGATCGCGCGCGCCCTGTCCTACGCGCCGTACGTGGATATGATCTGGTGCGAGACTTCGACTCCGGACATTCACGACGCGCATGAGTTCGCTGACGGCGTTCACGCGAAATTTCCGGGCAAGTTGCTGGCGTACAACTGCTCGCCGTCATTCAACTGGCGCAAGAATCTCGATGACGCAACGATCGCCAGCTTCCAGCGCGAACTCGGGCGCCTCGGCTACAAATTCCAGTTCATCACGCTCGCCGGATTCCATGCCCTCAATTACTCGATGTTCGAGCTGGCCCGCGGCTACAAGACCGCCGGTATGTCGGCCTATTGCCGCCTGCAGGACGCGGAGTTCGAAAGCGAAGAGGCGCACGGCTACGCCGCCGTGAAGCACCAGCAGTTCGTCGGCACCGGCTATTTCGACATGGTTCAGGAAGTTGTGACCGGCGGCACGGCGTCGACAAAGGCGCTCGCGGGCTCAACGGAAGCGGCACAGTTCGCCGACAACGACGAGGAAGACGAGACTCGCGAATCTGCCAAGGCACGCTGCTAGACACCGCAGCGCCCCCTCGCCTCCTGGGGCGTCAGCACCGGCATTACCACTGCCCGTTGGTTGCCCGCACCACTTTCGCGGTCGTCACGGCCTGTCCAACGTGCCGCTGGGTATGCTCGGCGATATGAACCAGCAAGCCGCCCACGGTCGTTGGTAGCTCTTTTCGTCCCACCCGTCGCGCTTCATCCAGTGGGACCCAGGCGAGCGCGCGGATTCTCGCTGCGGCTGCGCCGAGGGCTCTCTCGAATTCTGAAAACAGCTCCCTGCGCAGTAGCCGTCTCGGCGAGTTCCGATTCGAGAGCATCCAGTTGCGCAGGCCGGAGCTGTTTGTCTTCGGCATATGTGAGTAACCGATCGACGCTGCGCGCGAGATGCCACAAGTGAAACGCAATGGAAGGGATGCCGGCCGGTCGCGCATTCAATTGTGCATCGGTCAGCCCCCCGCACCAGCGCGCGACGTCTTCCTTTGCCAGTTCCAAGGCATGGAGCGCGCCGCGATGAACGGGTGGAACTTCCGTCAAGGTGCCGCGCAACCAGGGTTCCGGTGATGGATGTTCGATCATTAAATTCTTTTCGAAACCGGCGCTCAGAGTCTCCTTCAACTACCCGCTTCAGCAAGACTATCACGCGGGCAATGCCCTCCATTCGTTTTCACATTGCGAAACGAATTGGACGGTCGAACGCCGCCCTAAAATCTGCCGCTCGGTTGTTGCTTGACAGTTTTGCGACCGACCGTATAGCGTAATTCTCCGGGTCGGGGACTTCATGTCTGCCGTGTCTTTGCGCCGCACGTCGATCGCCGCGCATCCCACTGTATGTGTTTGGTTAGAAACTGATTTTATCGCCGGGAGAAACCAAGAATGCCGCACAAATTGCAGAACATGCTCGCCAAAGTTCCGAGCGACATCGACATCGCGCAGGCCGCCAAGCCGATCTCCATCGAAAAAATCGCGGCCGAGGTCGGCATTCTTCCCGACGAGCTGGAACTCTATGGAAAAACCAAAGCCAAGGTTCACCTCTCGATCCGCGACCGCCTGAAGAACGGCCCCAACGGAAACTACGTTGTCGTCACCGCAATCACGCCGACTCCCCTCGGCGAAGGCAAAACCACCACGACGGTCGGCCTCAGCCAGGCGCTCGGGGCGCATCTCGGTAAAAAGGTTTTCACCTGCGTCAGGCAGCCGAGCCAGGGACCAACGTTTGGCATCAAGGGCGGAGCGGCCGGCGGTGGCTACAGCCAGATTATCCCCATGGAGGAATTCAATCTCCATCTGACGGGAGACATTCACGCCATCACCGCCGCCAACAATCTCCTGGCGGCGGCGATTGACACGCGCATGATGCACGAAACCCAGCAGAAGGACGAAGCTCTGTTTGATCGCCTCTGCCCGGCGGCGAAAGACGGCAGCCGTCGGTTTGCCCCCGTCATGTTGCGCAGGCTCAAAAAACTCGGCATCAACAAAACGGATCCGAACACGCTGACTGCAGAAGAGCGCAACCGCTTCGCGCGTCTCGATATCGACCCGGAAAGCATCACCTGGCGGCGCGTGACCGACACCAACGATCGCATGTTGCGTCAGATTACGATCGGCCAGGGCCCGGAAGAAAAAGGCTTCACGCGCGTGACGGGTTATGACATCGCTGTCGCCAGCGAAATCATGGCGATTCTCGCCCTTACCACCAGCCTCGCGGACATGCGTGAGCGCCTCGGCGCGATGGTCATCGGCACCAGCCGCGCCGGCGAACCGGTGACGGCTGACGATCTCGGAACGGGCGGCGCTCTAACCGTGCTGATGAAGGACGCCATCTACCCGAACCTGATGCAGACGCTCGAGGGTACGCCCGCGTTCGTGCACGCCGGGCCGTTCGCGAATATCGCGCACGGAAACTCCTCCATCGTGGCGGACCAAATCGCACTCAAGCTGGTCGGCAAGGACGGCTACGTGCTCACCGAAGCCGGCTTCGGCGCCGACATCGGCATGGAGAAATTCTGTAACATCAAGTGCCGCTACAGCGGGCTCGCGCCGAATTGCGTGGTGCTCGTCGCCACGATTCGCGCCTTGAAAATGCATGGAGGCGGTCCGAAAGTCGTCGCCGGCCAGCCGTTGTCCCACGACTATCTCGAGGAAAATCTGCCGCTGCTCGAAAAAGGTTGTGCCAATCTCACCAAAATGATTCAGAACGCCCGCCGTTTCGGCATCGACGTGGTCGTGGCTGTGAATAAATTCAAGACGGACACGCCGGCCGAAATCGAACTGGTCCGCAGGCGGGCCGTCCAGGCCGGTGCGCATGATGCGGTTCTGTCGAATCATTGGGCCGAAGGCGGCCTGGGCGCTGTCGAGCTGGGCAAAGCCGTGATTTCGGCGTGCGAGAAGCCGGGCAAGTTTCAGTTCCTCTATCCGCTCGACATGGGCATCAAGGAAAAGATCGAAACGATTGTGAAGGAAATTTACGGCGGCGCGGGCGTGGAATACTCGCCCGAGGCGGAAAAGAAGATCGCGCTCTACAACCGCCTGGGATTCGACAAGCTCCCGATCTGCATGGCCAAGACGCACCTGAGCCTGAGTCACGATCCGAATCTCAAGGGCGCGCCCACGGGCTTCATCGTACCGGTGCGCGATATTCGCGCCAGCGTGGGCGCCGGCTTTCTCTACCCCCTGCTCGGCGCGATGAGCACGATGCCGGGACTTTCCACTCGGCCCGGCTACTACGAGATCGATATCGATCTCGAAACCGGGCGCGTAGTCGGTCTCTCCTAGGCCGGCGCACCGAGATTTTCGTCACTTCATGGTGGCTCTCGGGCAGGCGCTGCGATAAAGTAACCGCCTTTACCGGGAGCGTTTGCGATGCCGTTCGCCGCAGGGAAAGACATTCTCGAAGTTCGCATCCGCCACGCCGATATTCTGCGGCGCGTGAAGACCGTGGCCTCCCAAATCAGCAAGGATTTCAAGGGCGAGCGCGTCCACCTGATCGGCGTCCTAAAAGGCGCCTGCTTCTTTCTCGCCGACCTGGCCCGCGAAATCAATCTTGAGTGTTCGCTCGATTTCATCGCCGTGGCCAGCTACGGAAAAACGAAGGAGTCTTCGGGACAGGTGCGCATGCTGAAGGATCTCGACCAAAATATCGCCGGCCTGAACGTGATCCTCGTCGAAGACATCCTCGACACCGGTCTCACCGCCAGCTATCTGCTTCGAATCATGAAACAGCGCCGCCCGAAAACCCTGAAAATGGCCGCGCTCCTCGACAAACCCTCGCGCCGCCTGAAGCCCGTGAAAGGCGATTACATCGGCTTCACCATCCCGAATGAATTCGTCGTCGGCTACGGTCTCGACTACGCCGAACGTTACCGCAACTTAAAAGACGTTTGCATCCTCCAGCTGCCCGCATCGTAAAGAGTTTCTCAACGCCGTGCAGTAAGCCCGAGGCGGGCGCAATCCGCCTGATATAATGTGCTCGATCGCGCTCGCGCCGCGCTGTTTTCGGGGGCTGAAGGCGCGCTTACCGATATAAATGGAAGCGAAGATTTCCAATCCGATGCCGGAAATCCCTGCGGAGACGCTCGCTGTCCTCGCCGAGATCAGCCATGAAATCAATTCGTCGCTGAATCTGGACCAGGTGTTGGCGAGCGCTGCGAAGCAGATCAGAAAACTGATCGACTTCGAGATCTTCGCCGTGCTTCTGGCCGAGCTCGGAACCAACGATCTCTATGTGCGCTTTGCGATCGGACATCGCCGGGAAGTGGTCGAGCATTGGCGCATCCCGATGAGCGATGGAATCATCGGCGCCGCCGTCACCTCCGGCCAGGCGGTTCGGGTCGGTGACGTCCGGAAGGATCCGCGCTATCTGCCGGCGGTGGACGAAGTGCGCTCGGAACTCGCCGTTCCGCTGGTCGTGCGCGGACGCGTGATAGGCGTGCTGGACATCGAAAGCCGGGAGGTCGATTATTTCACGCCGTACCAGCAAATGTTGCTCTCTCTGGTCGCCAGCCGCATCGGCACGGCCGTCGAAAACGCGCGGCTTTTTGAAAGCGCCCAAAAACAGGCCGAAACGCTTCTGCTGCTCAATGAAATCGGCCGCGAAGCCAGCGCATCGCTGCAAGTGGAGGAAGTGCTGCGCCGTGCCGCGGAGCTGGCCAAGCGCCTGATCGATTACCAGATCTTCAGCATCCTGCTCTACGACGAGACAGCGGCAGTTTTCCGCCATCGCGTCACCGTGAAATTCGGCCAGCGCGTGCAGGAAAAATCCGTGGTGCCCGAGCACGAGGGCATTGTCGGTGCCGCCGCGAAGCAACGGCGCCCGGTTGTCGTCCCGGATGTTTCGGTGGATCCGCGCTACCGCATGGTCAACGCTGAAACGCGCTCGGAGCTAGCCGTACCGATGATTTACAAAACGCGCGTCGTCGGGGTGATGGACCTCGAAAGTCCGCAGCTGAACTACTTCACCGCAGACCACGTGCAAGTGCTCTCGATCCTCGCGCGCATCTGGCCGTCTCGATCGAAAACGCACGACTCTACGAACAGGTGGCGCGCGATGAGAGCCGCATGGAGCGCGATCTGAACGCCGCCCGCAGAATTCAGGGGGCACTATTGCCCCGATTGCCCGGGCCGGAATTTGG
>CAZLWY010000122.1:0-23927 GCA_964563425.1 uncultured Acidobacteriaceae bacterium
GCCTTTGGAGCCTAGAATCTTGGTTCGAGTCCAAGCCCGCCAGCCATGCGGAGAGGTGTCCGAGCGGTTTAAGGAGCACGCTTGGAAAGCGTGTGTTGGGGAAACTCAACCGTGGGTTCGAATCCCACCCTCTCCGCCACACCCATCGTGTACGGCGCGCAAATTCCCCGCTAGATTTGCAGGGAGCCCTTTGAAATGAATCCCAGTCGCATCGGAGTCGGCATCTTACTGGCGACATTTATCACCGTGCCGACTCGGGTGAAGGCAAAAGGGGCGCCCGCTCCGGCCACAGCCGGGCCCGACGCCCAAATTTCGACTTCAACCGCTCCCCGTCGTGCCAGAATCCAGCTTCCATGGAACATCGCGAAGGGAAATCTCAAGAAAGGCAATAATCCCGTTTATCCGAGCCAGGCGCGGGCCGCCGGGATCTCCGCTACCCTTGTTGCACACTTAGTCGTAACAACGGACGGATCGATGGGCACGGTCGAGGTGGTTTCTGGGCCTCCGATGTTTCTTCAAGCCGTTACGGATACGATTCGCGAATGGCAATTTCGAACGATTCTGCTGGGTGGACAGCCTGTGGAATTCGACACGACGCTCGCCGTGGTATTTGCCCTGGGCGCCAAGGATGAGGTTTCAATCATCGGGGCAAAACCGGCGCCGGTCCCCTCGACCGTGCCGATCGAGGAAAGCCCAGTGCCGACTTCGTTGGTCCTGGAGCAAATAGAATCCCTGCCCATGGGCAGCCACTTCACGCCCATCGCGGACCTTGACCCGGGGCCCGTGGCGCATCCTGCGCGCATTAAGGTTCCGGCCGACGTCCAGGAGAAAAATCTGATTCACCGGGTGTACGCGACGTATCCGTCGCGCGCCTTTGATCAGCAGATTACCGGAACCGTCCTGCTGCACGTGATCATTGCGCGGGACGGCTCGGTGCTGAGGGTGAGCTACATATCGGGTCCGAAGATGCTTAAAGACGCTGCCATGGACGCGGTCATGGAGTGGAAGTACAAACCGACGCCGGTGAATGGCCAGCCCGTTGAGGTCGACACTACCGTGAAAATGGTCTTTTCGCTCCAGCCGACGCGCGGAAGAAGACAATGATTCCCATTCGGCTTGCGCTTGGCGTCTTGCTGGCGATATCGGTGGCCGTGCCGGCGCGGGTTCTGCAATGAATGATCGGGAGAGAGTGGTCCTTCACGGAGTCTGGCGGCGACTCACGGTTACTCCCTTGTTTTGAATCCCACCCTCTCCGCCCTCTCTACTCCACGTGGACGGCCTTCTGAAGGCTCACGTTGTCCCCGTCGCCGCGCCTCAATTTGCGGAAAATGATCGTCGAAAACACGGTAAATGCGCCCAGCACGAAGAACGCCTCATGGATTCCGTGAATCATCTCGAGAGGATTCGACCCACGTCCGGCGGGAATGAAGAACGCCGTCGCCAGCCCCGCCGACGCGACGCCAAAGCTCATCGACATCTGCTGCATCGTGCTGGCGATCGAGCTGGCGTTGCTCGTCTCTTCTTCGGTGATATCCGCGTAGACCAGCGTGTTCATGCTGGTATATTGCAGGGAAGTGAGCGCTCCGTAGAAAAACGCGAGACTCACAATTTCCCATACGGGCGTGTGCAGCCCGATCGTCGCGAACAGAAGCAGCAAGACTCCGATGATCAGCGTGTTGGAAATCAGCACGCCGCGAAAGCCGACCTTTCGCAGGATCGCCGGCATCGAAAACTTCAGCATCATCGCTGCGGCCGCCTGGGGCATGATCAGCAAGCCGGATTCGACCGGCGTGTACCCCAGCCCCACCTGATACAGCAGCGGCAGCAGAAATGGTACGCCGCCGATCCCCAGCCGCGTGAAAAAGCTTCCGCTCACCGACGCCGCGAAAGTCCGTATGCGAAACAGATTCAGATGCAGCAACGGAAAAGGCTCGCTCCTCGCGTGCAGCCAATACGCCCCGATCAGCGCCAGCGAAACCACCAGCAGTGCCGACACTTCGATCGGACTCAGAGTATGCTCGCCGAATACCTCCAAGACGTAGGACAGCAGTCCAATCCCAGAGCCGAAAAGAACGAGGCCCACGACATCCAGCGCCGGCGTTTTCTCCTCGCGATAATCCGGCAGGTGCAGATACACCATCAGCAGCCCAATCAGCCCAATCGGAATATTCACGAAGAAGATCACCCGCCAGTGAAGATAGCGAACGATGAGCCCGCCGGCCACGGGCCCCAGCATCGGGCCGATCAAACCGGGTATGGCCACGAAGCTCATCGCGCGAATCAGCTCAGACTTGGCGAACGTCCGCACCAGCGTTAGCCTCCCGACGGGTACCATCATCGCGCCGCCGCAGCCCTGCAGAATGCGGCAGGCGACCAGCAGTCGAATGTCGCTCGATATTCCGCACAGAAACGAGCCCAGCGTGAAAAGTCCGATCGCCGAGGCAAAGACGCGGCGAGTGCCGAACCGGTCGGCCATCCAGCCGCTGATGGGGATAAATACCGCCAGCGCTAGCGTGTAGCTCGCGAGCACGGATTTCATGCTCAGCGGTGTCACTCTGAGAGCGGCTGAAATCGTGGGCACGGCCGTGTTCAGAATCGTGGTATCCAGCGATTCCATGAAAAACGCGACGGCCACGAGCCACGGCAACAGGCGCTTGCTCGCCGCCGCGGATCCCGGGGGTAGGGACGGGGTTGCCGGGGTGTCGAAAGGAGTGGAAGCCATGGCCGAGGTGGGCGCGCTGGAATGTGTGCCCGCTTCCACGCCGCCGCCCATAGAGATTCCTATGAGATCCCGTTTGGTGCAAGGGAAGCGCTGCAACCTTTCGCCCCGGGGGCGCGCCATACCCGAATCCCTGTATGGCGATGCAGCCGGGGGCTTTGCGATCATGGCCCCCGGAAAGCGCAAGCCATCCAACAGGACAGGATATTTGTGGCGCCCCTGAAAGTTCTAATCGTCGACGACCACGAGTTGGTTCGGAGAGGCATCCGCTCGCTTTTGTCTCTCGCTCCTCACACCGCCGTCTGCGGCGAAGCCGGCGACGGGCTGGGAGCGTTGATGAAGGCCCGCCTGCTCCGCCCGGACATCGTAATCATGGATGTGTCCATGCCCCGCATGGACGGCATCGAGGCTACGAAGATCCTGCGCCAGGAATTTCCCGCAACTGAAGTCATCGTCATCAGCCAGAACGATGCCGTGCTCGTCGCGCCGCAAATTGCCAAGACCGGCGCCCGGGCGTACATCGCGAAATCCAAATTGGGCGTTCAGCTGCTTCCGGCGATCGAAGGCATCGTCAGTGGCCGCCAGTCCAGCACGGCGGAAGCGTCCCCCGCGGCTCCGGAACAGAGCTCGGAAGCGTCCCCGAGCGTGAACGAGCGGCTTTTTCGGGAGATGCTCGACGCCCTGCCCACGGCCATCGTGGATTCCTCAGACGACGCAATCGTCAGCAAGAACTTGAGCGGCAGGATCACAAGCTGGAACAAGAGTGCCGAGCGAATCTTCGGCTACTCGGCGAGCGAAGCGGTCGGCCAGAACGTCACCATGATCATTCCGCCGGAGCGGCGCGATGAGGAATTGGAAATTCTGGCGCGTCTCGCGCGGGGCGAACGCATCGAGCATTTCGACACCGTCCGGCGCCGCAAAGACGGAACGCTGATCGACGTCTCGCTCACCGTCTCGCCGATCCGCAATCCCGCAGGGCAGATCGTAGGGGCCTCGAAAGTCGCCCGGGACATCACCGAACGGATCCGCGCCGAAAAGGCGGTGCGCGAAAGTGAGGAGCGGTTCCGAGCCATCGTGGAGACGACACCGGAGTGCGTGAAACTTGTCGCGCCCGACGGCACTTTAGAGCAGATGAACACTTCCGGCCTTCGGATGATCGGGGCCGATTTGCCCGAGGCGGTCGTGGGCAGGAGCGTGTACGACCTCGTCGCTCCCGAGGACCGTGCGAGGTTTCGAGCCTTCAACGAGGAGGTCTGCTCCGGCCGGAAGGGCACTCTCGCATTCGATATCGTCGGCTTGAATGGCGTGCGCCGGCGCATGGAAACGCACGCCGCTCCGATGTGCACGCCGGACGGCAAGATCGTTCAGCTTGCCGTCACGAGGGACGTTTCCGAGCGCAAGCTGGCGGAGGAGCGCGAACGCAGGATCACGACTGAAGCGGTCGCGACCAATGCGAAATTCCGTGCTGTATTCGAGCAGACCTCGGTGTTTGCTGCGATTATGACGAACGACGGGGTCGTCATCGACGCCAACAGGATGTGCCTCGACGCGTGTGGCTATCGGGCCGAGGATGTGCTGGGAAAACCCCTATGGGAAACGGGATGGTGGCGGGGTTCTGAGCAATCTCGGGAAAGGATTCGCGCCGCGACGCCTCTGGTCGCGCAGGGAGTTCCGTACCGCGAGATGCTCGAGTATTCGTGGGCCGACGGCACTGTGCGCCTGGTTGACTTCGCGCTGTATCCGATCATGGACGATCAAAATCGGGTGATTTTTCTGCACCCGACTGGAGTGGACATCACCGATTTGAAACGCGCGGAAGAAAACTACCGGAAGCTCGTCGAATCGCTCGACGCGGAAGTGCGCGCTCGCACCGACGAGCTGGAAAGCCGCAACGCCGAGGTGATTCGCCAGTCCGAGCTGCTGCGCGAGTTTTCGCAGCGCTTATTGCAGACGCAGGACGCGGAACGCCGGCATATCGCGCGCGAACTGCACGACAGCGCCGGTCAGACTCTGGCGGTGCTGAGCATGGACATTGCGGCGCTGGTTCAGAAGGCGGGCACAGACGCTCCGGAGCTTCGGGCAGCCGTGGAGAGGATCGAAAATACCGCAAGGCAGCTGCAGAACGAGATTCGGACGACATCGTATCTGCTGCATCCGCCGCTGCTCGATGAGGCCGGATTGTCGTCCGCGCTGGGCTGGTACGTGCAGGGACTGACGGAGCGCAACGCGCTCGAAATCGATCTCACCCTTGCGGAGGGTTTCGGACGACTTCCGCGAGACATGGAGCTGGTGATCTTCCGCCTGGTGCAGGAATCGCTGACGAACATTCACCGTCACTCCGGCAGCAAGACAGCGGCCATCCGACTCAGCCGTAACGCTCGGGAGATTCGGCTTGAGATCAGGGACCGAGGGCAGGGTATTTCCTCCGAACGGCTCGCGGACATACAATCCGGCGCCGCTGGCGTGGGCACACGTGGAATGCGCGAACGCGTCCGTCAGTTTGAAGGCAAGATCAAATTCGAATCCAGCGCCTCGGGAACGAAGATTGTAGTTACTTTCCCGATTCCGAAATCCGAGCCTCGCCAAACGGGAATGGAATCCAGCGTCGAATCGACGCCTGCCACGGTCTAACGCGCTCCCCGGTAGTTCACTGCGAATTCCACGACCTGCTTGCCAACCAGCGCCAGCTGGGCGGCGATCCTTTCATCCGTACATCCTCCGTTTGCGTCAAACAGTTTCTCGGATGTGTTCAGCGTGGCGCCGAACGGCGTCGGCCAGCCTCGTAGCGCGTGCACGATGGAGCGCAGCGCGGCAAGCGTGCTCACGGAGGCTTGCCATCCGGCGGCACTGACGATGCAACCGACGGCCCGCCCGTCGAGGTAGCCGCGCTCGTCGTCGCGCAGATCTTCCAGCAGATCAAGAGCGTTTTTCACCAGGCCGGAAACTCCGCCGTGGTAACCGGGACTGGCCACAATCAGCCCATCGGCGCGGCGCACCGTCTCGACGAGCTGGCGCTGTTCGTCGTTCCGCTCGGGATGTTCCGGGACGTAGTGGGGGAGCCGGGAAAGAAACCCTCCGTCGAAGAAATGCGTGCGCCCGCCGGCTGCTTGGGCGGCTTGGAGTGAAATTCTGATTGCACGGTCCGTTGAGGACGCCGGTCGTGTCGTGCCACCGATGCCGACGATCAGAGGCCTCCCCGGATTGTCGGCGTGAATTGTATCTGCCATCGTCGCACTGTTCATCTATCACTCTCCGGGGCTAAATCCCCAGGACATTATTTGAAAAGATCGAGCGATTCCCGGATTCGGTCGTGGACAAAGTGCAGCTGTTCCGGTGTGATGGCGTAGGGCGGCAGCACGTAGATCACGTTGCCTAGCGGGCGCAGCAGCACGCCGGAGTCGAGGAAGAATTTGTAGAGCTTGGGCTTCAGGTTCGAGAAATACCCGGCGTCCTCGGCGCGCAGCTCGATGGCGGCCATCGTGCCGATCGAGCGGACATCGCCGACGGCGGGATGCTTCTGGATCGCTGCCAGGCGTTCGCAGTGGATGAGTGAGATGGCGGCAATGCGCTCAAACACCGGTTCCTTCTCGAAAATGCGCAGGCTGGCAGCGCCGGCTGCCGCCGCGATCGGATTGCCGGTGTAGGAATGACCGTGATAGAAGGTGCGCGAGCGATCCCTGCTGACGAAGGATTTGTGAATCGCGTCAGTAGACACCGTGGCGCCCATCGGTAAGACTCCGCCGGTGAGGCCTTTTGACAGGCACAGGATGTCGGGCGTGATGCCGGCGAGCTCGCACGCGAACATTTTTCCTGTGCGGCCGAAGCCGGTCAGCACTTCGTCGGCAATCAGCAGCACCTCGTGCTCGTCGCAGGCTTTTCGCATGCGCTGCAGGAATTCAACGGGGTGCACGATCATTCCGCCGGCGCCCTGCAGCAGAGGCTCGACAATCACGGCGGCGATCTCGCGGCCCTGTTCTTGCAGTAATCTTTCCAGTTGCTCCGCGCACTCGATCACGCACGTGGCTCGAGTTTTTCCCACCGGGCAGCGATGGCAAGACGCGGAATGAACGCGGTGCACGGGAAACAGCATCGAGCGGAACGGATCGGTGAACGCCGACGGCGCACCGACCGACATGGCGCCCGCCGTGTCGCCGTGATAGGCGTGCTCGAGCGCGACAATCGAGTGTTTTTCTGGACGGCCGATGTTTTGCCAGTACTGCAGCGCTGTTTTGAGCGCGACTTCGACCGCGGTTGAGCCGTCGTCGGAGAAGAAAATGTGTTCCAGGCTGGGCGGCAGTATTTTCCTGAGCCCAGCGCCCAGCTTGTCGGCTGCGTCATGCGTAAATCCGGCGAGCAGGACGTGATCGACTTTTGCAGCCTGCTCCGCGATGGCCTCGGTGATCGCCGGATGGCCGTGGCCGTGAAGGTTTACCCACCAGGACGATATTCCGTCGATCAATTTGCGGCCGTCGGCGGTGTGCAGATAGACGCCTTCGGCTCGCACGATCTGAATCGGCGGCGGATCGAGGGCTTCCTGTGTGAAGGGATGCCAGATGCGGAGATCGGGGCTCACGTGTGAAAGACTCGCGGGTCGAACGTTTTGTGAAATGCTTCGAGGAGCGTCGCGCGAGTGAGTTTCGTCAACCTAGGAACGACTCCCACGACTTTCGTTCGGCCGTAGTGCTCGATGGCCTTGCGATTGTCCGTGTCCGGCCGACCGGCCATGATCACTCCCCGCACGGTCAATCGCGCTGTGCGGAGCGCGGCGAGCGAAAGCAGGGTGTGGTTGATCGTGCCAAGCGTGGTGCGCGCAACGAGCAGGACCCGGAGGCCGAGATGTTTCATAAGGTCCGTCATCAGCTGCGTGTCATTGATCGGCACGAACGCGCCGCCGGCGCCTTCGACGATCAGATTTTCCTTCACGCCGATTGCCGGGAGCCGGATATCGTCGAAATCGATTCGCACCCCGGCCTTCTGCGCGGCCAGATGCGGCGAGACGGGCGGCCCGAAGCGGTAGGACTCACGAAGTATCTTGGCGCGCGGAAGCTCCGCAATGCGAGCTACGGTGCGGCTATCGGTTCCCTCGCGCGTGCCTGTTTGGATCGGCTTCCAGTAGTAGGCGTCGAGTGCGGCGCAGAGCAGAGCCGAAACGACAGTTTTTCCAACGCCGGTATCCGTTCCGGTGATGAAGAAACGCTCAGGCATGTACGGCGCCGGCGACTGTGGAAGCGACGGAGCGCGGCAGGGAATCGCGCGCCGCTTCGATCGCCGCGACAAGGGCATGAATCTGTTCGACGGTGATGCGGCTGGTGAGCGAAAATCGCAGACGCGCCGTGCCGGCGGGCACGGTTGGCGGGCGGATGGGGCGCACCGCGAAACCGCTGCCCTGAAGGTTCGTGGCGAAGTGGACGGCTGATTCGTTGCTGCCGAGAATTACGGGCACGATGTGTGTGGCGCTGGTGCCGCAATCGAAGCCTCGCGCGGTGAGGCGGTCACGGAGGTGCGTCGAGATCTCGCGCAGATGCGCGCGCTCGGAATCAGCGGCCCGTGCCAGTGCCAAAGCGGCCCGAATCTGGCGCGCGAAATACGGCGGCATCGCCGTGCTGAATATGAATGTCCGCGCGCGATTGACGAGATAGTCCTTCAGAGTCCGCGAGCCGCAGACGAATGCGCCCGCGCTGGCCAGCGCTTTTCCGCACGTGTGCACGGCTGCGAGGATTTCAGGATCACGCGCGTGGCCGGCGGCGACTCCGCGCCCGCCCGCTCCGCAAACTCCCGTGGCGTGCGCCTCATCGAGCACCATGGCGGCGCCGTATGCGCGCGCCAGACGTAGCCCGGCGTCGAGCGGGGCGATGTCGCCTTCCATGCTGAAAACAGTTTCCGTGACGATCACCTTCGCACCGGGCGTGCCGGCACGGTCGCGAAGCGCCGCTTCGAGAGCTGCCAGATCGCGATGGGGATAGATCACTTTCGTAGCGCCGGAAAGCCGCATTCCGTCGATCAGGCTGGCGTGATTTTGCGCGTCGGAGAAAACCGTGTCGCCGGGTCTCAAAATCGCGGCGAGAAGGCCGACGTTAGCGGCATAACCCGATCCGAAATAGAGCGCAGATTCAGTACCGGCAAATTCCGCGAATTCCGATTCGACTTCCGTCCATTCCGCCGCCTGGCCTGACAGGAGCCGCGAGCCCGTCGAGCCGACCGAGTGAGTGTTCGCGACAGCCCTGGCCACGGCTCGCTTCAGCCGGGGATCGGCTGCGAGGCCGAGGTAGTCGTTCGAATTAAGATTCACGCCTCCTGGACGGTCGAGGGTTCGAAACTGCGATCGCGCGCGAAGATCGTCGAGCTCTTGCGCCATGCGCTCGCGGATTTTGCGCGCCGGCTGGCTGCCATTCGCCGCTGCATTCGGCTCAGGCACTCTGCGCGGCCCTCATGCCGAGTGTTTCGAGCAAGCGGTGATCGGCATCCGCGCCAGGGTTCGGCGTGGTGAGAAGTTTTTCGCCGGTGAAGATGGAATTGGCACCGGCGAGGAAACAGAGCGTGACGGCTTCCGGCGAAAGCCCGCGGCGTCCGGCTGCGAGCCGCACTCGCGAAGCGGGCATCAGGATGCGGGCCGTGGCGATGGTGCGCACCATCACGAGTGGGTCGAGTTCTTCGGCCCGGCCGAGCGGAGTGCCTTCGCTGGGCACGAGCAGATTGATCGGCACGCTTTCAGGATGCGGATTCAGGCGCGCCAATTGCTCGAGCAGGCTGAGGCGATCTTCGTCCGATTCGCCCATGCCGAGAATGCCGCCGCAACAGACGGTGATGCCGGCTTTGCGCACGTGGCCGATTGTCTGAAGGCGATCTTCGTAAACGCGCGTGCTGATGATTTCGCCGTAAAATTCCGGCGATGTATCCAAATTGTGGTTGTAGGCGCTCAGCCCCGCCTCTTTAAGGCGTTGCGCCTGAGATTCGGTAAGCATTCCGAGCGTGCAGCAGACCTCCAGATCCAGTGCCGCAACACCGCGCACCATTTCGAGCACGCGGTCGAAATCCTTACCGTCATGTACCTGCCGCCAGGCAGCGCCCATGCAGAATCGCGTCGCTCCTTCCGCCTTCGCTCGATGCGCCGCTTGAACTACCTCCTGCGCATTCATGAGCTCCTGCCGCGCCACGCCCGTCCTATAGTGCGCGCTCTGCGAGCAGTAGGCGCAGTCTTCAGGGCAGCCGCCGGTTTTGATGGAGAGAAGGCGGCAGAGCTGCACTTCGTCGGGGCGGTGGAATTTACGGTGGGCCAGCTGGGCCTGGAAAATCAATTCGGGGAAGGGCAGGGTGAAAATCTGGCGGATCTCGTCGCGCGCCCAATCGTGGCGGAGTTGCGTCATCCATTGACCTCGTGTCGCCGTTAAAGATATCAAAATCGGCCTCGCGCGCGGCGGGAAAACTGACCGCGTGCGGCACGGGCGCCGTTTGCTATGATTTGGGTCCCATGGAAAAGCTGACTCGAAAACCTCCTACGAATCCAGCAGCGATCTATCACCAACGCGATGGAATTTATGCGCCGGAACTTGTGGCGGCGGCGATTGTGGACCTGGATTTCTTTTCCTGGCTGGCGAAGACTCCCACGGATATCGCGGGAATTTGCGCGGCGTTCGGATTTGCCGAGCGGCCGGTGGACGCCATGATGACGCTTTTCTGCGCGCACGGGTACGTGGAGAAAAAGGGCGGGGCATTTCATTTGTGCGAGACGGCGCGGGAGTTTCTGGTGCGCGAGTCGCCTTGGTTTGTGGGCCCTTATTTCACGCACTTTCGCGGCCGGCCGGTTTATCAGGGGATGCTCGAGACGTTGCGCACGGACAAGCCGGGCGGCTGGGCCGGCGCGCCGACGCGGAAGCCATGGGCCCAGTCCATGGAGGACGATCAGTTCGCCGAGGAATTTACCGGGACCATGGACGCGCGTGGGATGGTCGTAGGCCCGGTGCTGGCGTCGACGCTCGATCTGAGGGCGCGGGGGCATTTGCTCGATGTGGCCGGCGGCTCCGGCATTTACTCCTGCTGTATCGCCGCGGCGCATCCCGATTGGAAGGCCACGGTATTTGAGCGCCCGCCCGTGGATCGCGTGACGCGGAAATGCATCGCTCGGCGCGGGTATACGGAGCGGGTCGATGTGATCTCGGGAGATATGTTCCGCCAGGAGCTTCCCGGCGATTACGACGTCCATCTCTGGTCCAACGCGCTGCACGACTGGGATGCGCCCCTGTGCAGGGAGCTCGTGGCGAAATCGTTTGCGGCGCTGCCGTCGGGCGGGCGGGTGGTGGTGCACGACAAGCATTTGAACCGGGAGAAGACCGGGCCGCTGGGGATCGCGGAGCATTCCGTGTTTTTGATGGCCGCCACGGAGGGGCGGTATTATTCCGTTGCGGAGATCGAGGAGTTCCTGCTTGGGGCGGGCTTTGTGGACGTCGGTTTTCGGGATGTAATTCTGGATTTCAGCATTATTACGGCGCGGAAGCCTTAACCGGCCTCACGAGCGAAAGCCCCTTTTCTCGGAAGCGTAGTTGTCGGAGGTGAATCTCCGACCTTCTGGCAACCTCGCTCCGGATCGGCGCCGGGGCGATACGGTTCCTGGCAGAGAGTTCCTTCGGCTTCGCTCAGGATCAGGGCGATCGGAGCGGAGTTTCCCAACGGTTCGATTCGGCTGCGCGGAAGATGGCGTCGATGACGGCCATATTTTTCACGGAGTCCTCCAGCGGGACCGGAACGTCTGTGCCTTCACGCACCGCCTTTGAAAACAGATCGCCCTGGATCGTGAACTGATTGCACGCGGGAATCGATTCGATCGCGATTCCGCCGCCTGTGGCATCCCCGGGATTGTCGTCGATCACGATTTTGCTCGGTTCTTCGATTATGGGATTGATGGGGCGGTCGATTTCGATGCGGCCTTTGCTTCCGAGGAACGCCATTCGCTGGTTGTAACCGATCTGCGTCGAGCAGGTGAAGACCGCCTGCCCGGCGGGAAACTCGAGAATCGCCGAGGTGAGCCGATCCGTGCGCATTTCCGGGTCGCGGTCGATCAGCGCGCTCACGCGCGTGGGCTCCTGCTCGAAAATGAATCGCGAGAGCGTCACGGGGTAACAGCCGATATCGAGCATCGCGCCTCCGCCGGATTCCAGCGTGTTGCGCACGTCGTGCGGATCACGGTTGAAATATCCGCACGAGGCGGTCATCACGCGCAGGTCTCCGAGTCGCCCTTCGCGGACCATTTGGCGAACGCGCAGCCATCGGGGATGGGTGCGGACCATGAAACCCTCGCCGATTTTCACGCCGGCGCGGTCGCGTGCCGTAAGGAGCTGGCGCGCCTCGGCGGCATTCATGCCAACGGGTTTTTCGCACAAGACATGCTTGCCGGCTTCGGCTGCGCGGATCGACCACGGCACGTGCAGATGATTGGGCAGGGGATTGTAGATCACGTCGATTTCGGGGTCGGCGAGGAGCTCGTCGTAGGAGCCCCAGGCGCGTGGGATTGCGAGCGATCGGGCGGTTTCTTTGGCTTTGGGGAGGTCGCGGGAAGCGATGGCTACGATTTCACATTCCTGGCAGGCGCGCATCGCGGGGATTACGCGCCGAACGGCGATGCCGGCGACGCCCAGGATGCCCCAGCGGATTTTTTTCGATGGCACCGAAGCAAATCCCCTTGAATCGACGTGGGGAGTAGCGCCGGACGAAGGTCCGGCGCTAAACAGCGGCTGCGAACTGCCGCACGCGACCCGTGCTCGGCGGTGCTAGCGAGCGGCGGCTCCGACCGGTTTGCGGGCGGCGCGGACGCTGGCCAGTTCGGCGAGGCCGGCTAGCAGATCCTCGACCAGGTCTTCGGCGTTTTCGCAGCCAGGCGAGAGGCGCAGGAGCGAATCCGAAAGGCCGAGCCGGGCGCGAGCCTCCGCCGGGATTGACGCGTGCGTCATGGTGGCCGGGTGGCAGATCAGGGACTTCACGCCACCGAGGCTTTCACCCAAAGCGAAGAAGCGACGATTGGAGGCGAAGACAGCGACTTCTTCGCTGCTGCCCTCGATTTCGATCGAGATCATGCCGCCGAATCCGGTCATCTGGCGCTTGGCCACGTCATGACCCGGATGATTCGCGAGCCCCGGATAATACACGCGGCGGATGAGCGCGTGGCCGTCGAGCGCCTTGGCGATGGCGCGTGCGTTTTCTTCGTGGCGCAGCATGCGAAGCTCCAGGGTTTTCAAACCGCGCATGGTGAGCCAACAGTCAAAAGGCGATGGCACGGCGCCGGTGGCGTTCTGCAGGAACTTGATCGGCTCAAACACGGTTGCGTCTTTCGCCAGCGCGACGCCCTGCACCGTGTCGGAATGTCCGGCGAGATATTTTGTGACGCTGTGGACGACGATGTCCGCCCCCAGCTCGAAAGGCTGCTGGAAGCAAGGCGTGGCGAACGTGTTATCGACCACGACGAGTGCGCCGCGCGCGTGCGCGAGCTTGGCGACCGCAGCGATATCCGTGATCAGGAGGCGCGGATTGGTGGGCGATTCAATCCAGACGAGGCGCGTCCTGGGTGAAAGCGAGGCTTCGACGGCCTTCAGGTCAGCCGTGTCGATCTGCTTCGTGACCACACCGAAGTTCTGGTAGACCTTGTTGAGGATGCGGTAGGTGCCGCCGTAAACGTCGAGCGGGATGATGATTTCATCGCCCTGGCGCAGATATGCCTGCAGGACGGCGTTTTCCGCGGCGAGACCGGAGGCAAACGCGGCCGCGAATGGCACGCCTTCCAGCTCCGCGAGCACGGTTTCCAGGCGCTGGCGCGTGGGATTATTGGTGCGCGAATAGGAGTAGCCTTTATCTTGCCCCGGCGCTTCCTGTTCGTACGTCGAGGTCTGGAAAATCGGCGCGACCAGCGCTCCGGTTTCCGGTTCCGACGGCTGGCCTGCGTGGATCGTGCGCGTTGCGAACTTCATGTTCTCTCTCTCCCTTTGCGCTCGGCTGGGCGAAGCCCCCGCAGATACGGCGGGGCCTTCCCGGTCGCCTGGTGCGCCGCGATCGAAAAGCACGCTAGCCGCCGCCAACGGGGCCCGTACTTTTCGTAGGTACAACTTGGGAGTTGAATCTTCAATGACCGATTGACGGCCAGTTGAGGATCTTATCTCTCCCTGATCTCTCCCTTCGCCTGAGAGCGACCGGAGAGCCCTGTTTAGGGGCAGGAGTTAGCACCTTGGTTCTCGGACCAGGTTGCTGTGGCTTCCTAGGGCCTGTACCCTCAGCCACTCTTGATAAGCGCTGCCGTGAAGCAGCGCACAAATCGTAGCAAACGCGCGCCCGCTTGGTCAATAGTGACCGGCACCGGCAGATCGACGCGACGAATGGCGGCGCGGTCGCGCTTTCCACCGGCGCGAGAACCGGTATATACTCCGCTGCGCTCCTGCCTCCGCAGGATTTTTTGGCCCGGCATCGCGTCTCCGTTACAACCGGTTCGCTGGAGCAAATTCGGTAAGAGGGGAAACCAACGTGGCTCTGAAAATTACGGAGCGAGTTGTGGATGGCGTGACCGTGCTGGCCCTGGACGGGCGCATCGTGCTGGGTGAGGAGACCAACGAGTTCCGCGAAAAGATCAAGGCGCTGCTGGCCGAGGGCCGCAAGAAAATCCTGCTGAATCTGGATAATGTGACGCTGATCGACAGCACGGGGCTGGGCACGCTGGTCTCGGCGCATCACAGCGCCTCGGCGCGCGGAGCTTTCCTTCGCCTGAGCAATCTGGGCTCAAAATTCCAGGAAGTGCTGCAGGTCACCAAGCTGCTCACTGTCTTTGACGTTTCCCCAACGGAAGCCGAGGGCGTCAAAAGCTTTTCGAGCTAGCGCACGCACGTCTACCGCAATCGTTCATGCCTGAAAAATCCTCGAAAGGCGAAGTCGGCGTTGAGGTCATCGCCCCGGGTGGGTCGCGCCGCTTCGTGCGCATCGAAGAGACGCCTTTCCTCATCGGGCGCTCCGGCGAGACTGCCAAGCACCTCCAGCTCAAGGATCCCCGCATTTCGCGGCAGTGCGCGGCGATCGTTACCGACGGCGAGCACTACATCCTGGAAGATCGCGGGCAGCGCCACGGTATTTTCATCAATGGCGAGAAGATATCGCGGCAGGAGCTGCAGGATGGCGACGTTATCAGCTTCGGCGTGGAGAATTTCTACGAGCTGATGTTTCAGTCGTCCTTGCACGACACGTCGATCCCCGAACTGCTCAGCCGGATCGAAAATATTACCAGCAGCGACGCTCCGGCCGGCGGACTGCGCAAGCTGACGCTATTGCTCGAAGCGACCTCCCTGCTGCACTCGCGGCTTCCGCTCGAGGCGGTGCTGGGCACCATGCTCGACCATGCCATCTCGGTAACCGACGCGGACCGTGGATATCTGCTGGAGCCCGTGGCGTCCGGGCCGATGCGTCTCCGCCTGGGGCGCGGGCGGGGCGGGACGCGCCTTTCGACCGCCGAGGCTGCGCCCAGCCAAACCGCGCTGCAACAGGCGATCGCGCAGCAGGAAAGCATCATCACGGAAGACTTGGCGCAGGGCGGAGGGTCGCTGCAGGCGGCCGAAAGCATCATCGCGCAGCGGCTGCGCGCCGTCGTGGTGATTCCGCTCTACGCCATGTCGCGCGCGAGCACCACGGATTCCGCCGTTCATGAAAAGCGCGGCGAGTTTCTGGGTGTCGTTTATCTGGATTCCCGCCGGCCGGCGGCGTTCTCAAACCTCGACCGTCAGATCCTGGACGCTCTGGGCGTTGAAGCGGCAAGCATCCTGGACAACGCGAGGCTGGTAGAGCGCGAGCGCGAACGCGAACGAATGGAGCAGCAGCTCGCAATCGCCCGAGACATCCAGCAAGCGCTTCTCCCGCGCGGTTTGCGGGATTTTCCGCACCTAGGCATCAAGGGCATCAACCTGCCGTGCCTCACCGTCGGGGGCGATTATTTCGATGTCTTCTCGCTGGGTCCCGGGCGCACCGCATTCATCATTGCCGACGTTTCCGGCAAAGGGCTGGGCGCGGCGCTGTTGACGACCATGCTCCAGGGCGCCCTGTCTGGAATTCGCATGGGCATCGAGCCGTTGCAGGTCTTCAAACACATCAATAGCTTTCTCTGCGAGCACGAGGAAGTGGAACGATACGCCACGATGTTTTTGGGCATCTTGGGCGACGACGGGCAATTCGATTTTATCAACGCGGGTCACCCGTCGCCGTTCTTGCTACGTCGCGGCGGGATCGACGAACCGTGCACCGAAGGATCGTTCCCGGTGGGATTGATGCCCGACGCGGATTACGTGCCGACGCAGATGAAGCTCTCGCCAGGCGATACGCTGGTGCTATTCAGCGACGGCGTCACCGAAGCGATGGACCCGGACGATAACCTGTACGGAGGGCCGCGACTTCGCGATGCGCTCGCCGACCTTCAGGAAGCGAGTCTCGACCACGTGCAGAAGACCGTGCTCACCTCCATCGAGGCATTTACCCGCGGCGCCGCCCAGGCCGACGACATCACCCTCCTGCTGGTGCGCTATCGCGGCTAGCGTCGGTTGTCCTATCGACCGGTAATTCCCTCGCGTCGTGTTCCATCAAAGCAGTGGACAGCGTTTCCCGCCCCCGGTCTAATTGATCGAGTGAGGAACAGGCGGAGCGTCGGCTGAGGGGGTAGGCGATGAAACAGGTTGCGATATGGGGAGCGGTCTTATTGATGATGGCGTCCGCTGTCCACGCCCAGGGCAATCCGGCATCACTAGAGCGGTTTGGCTCGTCAACGCCGGCACTTTCGTTGGTCGCACCGGTCGCCGCTGACCCCGGGGCGGGCGATCCCGTTCCTGCCGAGCCGGAGCCAGCGCCACAAGGCGTCTACGGTGTGCTCCAGAATTACAACTGGCAGGCCTACGTCGGCTTCACCCACCTCACTTTTTATGAACTGCCCGGGGTGACCGGCCAGTTGAATGGGTTCAATATGTCTCTGGTTTACTACCCGCACAGCGGGCACTGGGCCGGGGACGGTGAGTTCGTAACGGGCTTCGCGCCGCAGTACGGCGTCAACACGCACCTGGCCATGGGGCTTGGCGGCGTGCGCTACCGCGTCGATGTGGGACACGGGCTCGAGGTTTGGGGACACGGAATGGTCGGCGGTGCGCATTTCTATCCGCAAACGGCCTTCGGCAGTCAGGACGCTTTTGCCTTCGATGTGGGCGGCGGCGTCGATTTGAATCCACATCACAGGCGGCTGGGGTTCCGCGGCCAGCTCGACTGGTCTCCCACGCTGTTCTTTGGCACGCACCAGTACAACCTCAGGGAATCGGTCGGAATCGTTTACCGCTTCTAGCGACCGTTCACGGGTCGGGTCCGCTGACACCCCTCGTCGGTGCTAGAGCTTGTATCCGATCTTTCGCAGAAAACTCCGCCGGGCCTTTACGTCTTCCGGCCCTTCAACGCCTTTGGGAGGGCTTCCGTCGACCACGCCTAGCACGGCGCGGCCTTGTTCGGTTTGCGTGAGGACCACTTCCACGGGATTCGCAGTAGCGCAATAGATTGAGCAGACCTCGAGACAGTCCCGGATGCGGCTGAGGAGATTGATCGGGTAGGCCTGGCGGATCAGCAGCACGAAGACGTGCCCGGCGCCGATGGCGAGGCAGTTGGCTACCGCAGCGGCGCGCAATTCCTCGTCGTTCGATTCAACGCGCACCAGGCACGGGCCGGAGGCTTCGTTGAAGGCGACCGCGAATTTCGCGCCTGGCACCGAGTTCACGACCGTTTCGTAGAGATCCTCGGCAGTCTTGATGAAGTGCGACTGACCGAGGATCAGGTTCGCATCCTGCGGGATTTGTAAGCGAACGGTTAGAAGGTCCATATTTTCATCTCTCACCAGGAAAAAAATTCCCACTAATGGAATCGCGGGGAAATGGTAACACCGCGTTTCGCCGGGAATCGGGCGTTTTCTCGAATGTTTTACAGCGATTGACCGATGTGTTTAATGGCAGCACACGTGCTGCAATGTTTTCGCGTCCGAAATATGGACGGCGCATCCAAAGGGGTAGGGCGGGCGAGGGCCATGTTGATTCGGAGTCTGCAGCAGGCGAAACGCTTCCTGAAAATTCTCTTCGGGTTCACCCTGATCGTTCTGGGTTTTGTAATGTTCTTCACGCCCGGACCGGGTTGGCTCACGATTCTGCTGGGCCTCGGAGTTCTTGCCGCTGAATTCGTCTGGGCGCGCCAGCTCCTCGATCGCCTCAAGAAACAGGGCGCTCGGATCCGCGACACCGTCTTCCCGCGCGCCGATCGCGCTGCCTGATCGGGTCTTGACCAGCCGCTCGCACCGAGCTTCCTCCGAGCCTCGATTTCGTTGTTTCGCGCCGCTGCCAGTTGTGTTTTCATGCCTCCGAATGACGGGAGGGCACCGTGTCCGCCAATTTTGAGAAGCGATGGTCCCAAAAATGGGCATTGATCACAGGCGCGAGCGCTGGAATCGGGCTGGCGCTGGCGAAGCTTCTCGCCGCAGGAGGCGCAAACCTGGTCTTGACGGCGCGCCGCGCCGATCGGCTCGAGGAGCTTGCCGCGGATCTGGCCGCCAAGCACGGGATTCACGTCGAGGTTTTGGCGACGGACCTGGCTCGGCCGGAAGCGCCCGCCGAAATCTTCGAGTTTACGAAGCGGAGGCTGATCGAGATCGAGCTGCTGGTGAATAACGCGGGGTTTGGCGCGTTTGGTTACATCCACGAAATTCCACAAGCGCGGATGCTCGAAATGATCCAGGTGAACTGCTCGGCGGTCGTAGAGCTGACCCGGCTGTACGTGCCTGGGATGGTTGAGCGGCGGCATGGAGATGTGCTGATTGTAGCTTCGGTGGCCGGATTTCAGGCCGTGCCTTATAACTCGGTGTATGCCGCGACAAAGGCTTTCGACCTGATCTTTGCGGAGGGTGTTGCGGAGGAGTTAAGCGAGTTTGGCGTGCGGGTCTGCGCCCTGTGCCCGGGATCGACCGACACGGAGTTTCAGGGAGTCGCGCAACAGCCGGATCGCGTGTTCCGAAGCGCGGAAACGGCGGAAAAGGTTGCGCGCGTGGGACTTGAGGGCCTGGCGGCAGGCAAGAGCAGCGTGATTTCAGGAGCGAAGAATGCGCTGATGATGGTGGGCGAACGGCTGGCGCCCCGGAGATTCGTGGCGCGGATGGCGGCGAAGATGATGCGACCCTCGGAGTCTTAACCGATGCGCGGGCGCCTTCGGCGCTCACGCACGCGATAGCAACGTGCCGTAGCCGGGCGCGCGGCCGCTTAGGCCCAACAGGCGCACACCTGCCCAAAGCGCATGGGGGAGGCTGGAGACCACCGGTACCTTGCAGCGCTGTTCCAGAGGCGCGAGAAGCTCCAAAGTCTTCAGCGCGCCGCAGGAAATCAGCAGCGCGTCGGCCCCGGGGGCCGATTGCCAGACTCCGGCGCTGAAGTCGAGCAGCTCCTGTGACGTCACCGGCGGGCGATCCTCGAAGCGTTCGATTCCCATCCCTTTCACGACGAGGACTTCGAATTCGTGTTCCTGAAGGAACGATTTGAGGCGCGCGCTGACCTCTTCGTTGTAGGCCGTGGCCACGGCCAACCGACGGCCGCCTACTGCCTGAAGCGCTTCGATAATTGCCGTGCTCATGGTCGTCGCAGGCAGGGCCGTCGCACGGGCGATTTTCTGCTGCAAGTCCCGGTTGAAGGCGGCGCCTTTGTAAAATGTGAGGGACGTCCCCATGACGGCAATGGCATTCGCGCCTCGGGCGGCCATTGTTTGTGCCGCCGGGACGATTCGGCCTACGACCTGGTCGTAACCTTCCGGAGTCATGCGTTCAAGGCCAACGCCGGTGGCGCGAAATTCAACACCGGACGGGTACATCATGCGTGCTTCGGGCGGCACCGGGGTGTTTGCCGGCGGAAAGATCATGCCGAGCACCGGATCCGCTGCGCGCACGGGCCCAGGCAGTGAGGCTCCCGCCACTCCGGCGGCGGCAATTTTCAGGAATCGGCGGCGCGATGTTTGAGCCATTTTTCACGGCCTGCCGGACGCCCTGGGCACCGCTTAAACTACCAGAATCTGCCACTTACGGGCCAGCCAGCATGCCAGATAGAAGCTCGCACGTTACGAGCTGAACTGCAAGCCCGAGTTAAGGTAGACTTAACGCGTTAGGTCGATGTACTATCCGCCTCCCTGAACTTGGCGAAAATTCCTGAGGAGAGTTTTTGAGATGAATCAAGAAGCGGTCCAGCAATCATATCGTGGTGTGCGCTGCCTGTCCTGCCGGCAACCGATCCCGCTGCCCAAGATTTTAATCGAGAGGGATTCACGGCTTCGCGGCCTCAGTAGCGAGCGTGCCGATGAACATTGTGCGCGAGTTTTCAGCCTGCGTTGCCGGGCGTGCGAGCGCGAGAAGCCCTATCACGCCAGCGACGTAATGGATTTCGATGGCGAACCTCGCGTGCGGGCATCGCGTTCGTTGTTCGTAGGCGAAGCCAGATCGCTCCGCGCGCGCGCGGCGAACGGTTAGTCGTTAAACTGCGCCCCGGCAGGGCTTATCAAGGTCCGCCCGCCTGGGCATTCCCACCAGTTTTCCTGCCCGTTTTGACACGTCACAACCGACCGGCATGGGCCGATAGGCCCCTCACGGGAGGTCCCGATGTTGAGGCGCGCCTCGGTCGTGGATGACGAAGCGTCCGTGTGCCAATTTCATCCAGGGCGTGCTCAGGGCGTGCTGGCAGCGAACGGGCAGGAGGTCCTGGCCGTGACGGATGTGCCAGTTGCCTCCCCTTGCCTGCCAGCGGAAAAATTCTCAGTCGGCCGTTTCGAGGAGGTTCTGCTGCCGCTGCTATTCCGGGAAAGTGAGCCAGAGCTATCCATCCACGCTCCTCAGACTGTATGATCCCAGGCGAGAGCCGCGCCTTGAGAGCGCAGGAACGGATCAGCGATCATGAATTCCAAAGAAGGCGCCCGGGAACGATTCAAAGGCATCCAAAAGGAAATCCTCAGCCTCAGCCACCGGATTCACGCCAACCCGGAGCTTGGATTTGAGGAAGAAAAAGCCTCCCATTGGCTGGCGGAGATGCTGTCGGACGCCGGAATGGATGTGAAACTCGGCATTTGCGACTTGCCGACGGCGTTCGTGGCCCGCGCAGGGACGGGTCCGCTGCACATCGCGATCTGCGCCGAATACGACAGCTTGCCGGAAATCGGACACGCGTGCGGGCACAACATGATTGCGGCCATGGCCGCCGGGGCTGGAATCGCGGCAGCGAAGGTGGCAGACCAGGCGGGACTGACGGTCAGTGTGATCGGGACGCCGGCAGAAGAAGTGGGGAACGCCGGGGGAAAAATTTTGCTGCTCGAGCGAGGCGCGTTTGCCGGCGTGCATGCGTCGATGATGGTGCATCCGGCACCGTTCGAGATGCTCGAGATGAATATCATCGCCGCGGCCATGTTCGACGTCCATTACACCGGAAAAGAGGCGCACGCGGCGGCGTTCCCGGAAATGGGGATCAATGCGGCCGACGCGCTGACGGTAGCCCAGACGGCGATCGGCTTGATCCGGCAGCATCTGCGCCCATCGGACCGCGTGCATGGGATTGTGACCCATGGAGGTGACGCTCCCAACGTGGTGCCGGCGCATACTTCGGCGAAATACATCGTGCGCGGCGCGAACTTGAAGGACCTGGAGGATGTGCGCGTCAAGGTGTATCGCTGTTTCGAGGCGGGTGCGACGGCAACGGGCGCGAAACTCGAGATTCGCGGGGGCGACAAACCCTATGCGGAAATGCGATTTGACGGCGAGATGAACGCGATTTACAAGCGCAACGCGATGGACGCAGGGCGGGCGTTTCCCCAGCTGAGCCCGACAGTGGCGCGTGTGGCGGCATCGACCGACATGGGCAATGTCTCCCACGCAATTCCTTCGATTCATCCCGCGATCGGAATCAATTCGTTGCCGGCGGCGAACCATCAGCCGGAATTCACGGCGCACTGTGTCACCGAAGACGCGGATCGAGCTGTGCGCGAAGGGGCGCTGGCGATGGCCTGGACGGCGATCGAGATGGCCGAGAGCGCGAGTGTGCGGGATCGGCTCATCCAGAACGCGGCGAGATAGCCGCGAGCCCCGTATGCGAGGAAAGCGCTCTGGGGCCGGTTCGTCGCTCGCCGAGGGCCAGACCTTCCGTCTTCTGCGCGAGCGGCTGGCAGCGAACTTTCCGCGCAACTCGCTTAAAGGCATTCAGGGAACCGCGGTCGGCAACGATGGGTGCCCACACCTTTTGTAGCAGTCTCGCGCGATCCGCGACAGGGATGGGTGGCGGAGCCCGGAAACGTGGAATTTTGCGGTGCGCCCAGTGACGTGCAGGCTGGCGGCGATTTGCTTGTTCCCAAGATTCTGGAAGATTCCGCGCATAGTGATGTGACGCCGGGCACGAACGGAGTGGCGCCAATCGATGTCCCCCGAGGGCCGATGGCGAAGCGAGATTGGCTCTTCCAGGTTTACGGCAACGCGTAGACCATCAGGGCCTGGTCGGTGCCCTGGCCTCCGCCAGCGGCCATGACGGCCACGTACTGCTTTCCGTTCTTTCCTTGATAGGTGATGGGAACGGCCGTTGCGGCGTGGTCGAGCTTGGTGACCCAGAGCTCCTTACCGCTCTTCGAGTCGAAGGCGCGGAAACGATCGTCGCTGGTGGCCCCGATGAAGACCACTCCGCCGGCCGTGGCGATCGGCCCTGCAAAAGCGCCTGAGCGGCCGGTGTGTTGCTTGGCTTCGGGAAGCTCCTCGGTGATGCCCAGTGGCACGGTCCACACGATTTCACCCGTCTTGACGTTCACGGCGGACAAGCTTTCCCACGGCGGTTTCTGGCACGGCCAATTGCCGAGGACTTTGCCGTTGGCGTCTTTGGCGGGAGCGCTGAACCCGCCAAACTGACTGCCGGCGCCGGTGCCGCGGTGGTAGGCAACTTCGCTGCCGACAGTTTGCGGATTGTATTTCGGATTCTTCTCCAGGTAGCCGGTCGAGCCGACGTTCTGCATGTTCACGAAGAAGTAGTCCATCGTCGGGTCCGCCGCTCCACCGCCCCAGTTGGCGCCGCCCGTCGCGCCGGGGAAGACCAACGTCAGCTTGGTGTCGGCCGGGGAATTATGAACACTCCACGGAGTGTACGGGCCGGCAGTGTAGTAACTGCTCTTGTCCCACAGCTCGTGGCAGGCCTGCGAGTGCTCCGGTGTGGTGTCGTCAGGCGAGACGATGTCGTCACGCGTTATCGTGACGCGCGCGATGGGCGGCGGCTTCACGGGGAAGGGCTGCGTGGGTGAATACTGCTCCTCGGGCGTGTCACCCTTCGGCACGGGCCGCTCTTCGATCGGGAAAATCGGCTTGCCGGTGACGCGATCGAACACGAAGACGTAGCCGATCTTGCCGGCCTGCACGAGCTCCGGCACTTTTCTGCCCCCGTGCTCGATATCCATCAGCACCGGTTCCGGCGGCAGATCGAAGTCCCAAAGCTCGTGGTGAACCGTCTGGAAATACCATTTGAGCTTGCCGGTGTTCGCGTCGGCCGCTACCAGCGTGTTCGAGAAAAGGTTATCGCCGGGACGATCTCCGCCGTAGTAATTCGCCGCCGGTCCGCCGAAGGGCATATAAACGATGCCCCGTTTTTCGTCCACCGTGACGGTCATGGACCAGACGTTCGTGCCGCCGCGGCCTTTCCAGCTGTCGTCGCCCCAGGTTTTGTTGCCGACTTCGCCGGGCTGCGGGATCGCGTGAAAATCCCAGATTTTTTTCCCGGTGCGGGCGTCGTAGGCGCGCTCATCGCCCGGGATGCCGGCGGAAATTTCGTCCTGCGGATGGGTGTTGGTTTCGCCCGGACCGTACACGTTCGCGCCGACGATAATGACATTCTTGTAGATCGTGGGAACCTCGGCGAAGGGGACGTCCATTAGGATTTCGCCGCCGTCACCGAATTTCGCATCGGGCACGCCGGTCTGGGCGTTGAGGGCGACCAGCTTGTGGCCGCTGGTGAAGAAAAGTCGCGGCGAATTATCCGCGTCGCCGGCCCAATAGGCCACGCCGCGCGCGGAGACGAGCCCCGTGGGCCGCTGATAGCTCCAGATTTCCTTTCCGGTTTCGGGCTCGAGCGCGACCACGCGATTGCCTGCGGGCAGATACATCACGTCGTTCACGACGATGGGGGTTACCTCG
>CAZLWY010000123.1:0-2121 GCA_964563425.1 uncultured Acidobacteriaceae bacterium
TTCCACGCCGGCCCGCGCCAGGCGCCGCGGGCGTTTCGTGCCGTCAATCCGGCTGAGAATCAGGCCGGCGTCTTCGAGCACTTTCAAATGTTGGGAAACGGAGGGCTGGGTGATGTTGAACGGCTTGGCCAGCTCCGCCACGGTCGCTTCGCCCTTCGCCAGTCGAGCAAGAATCGCTCGCCGCGTGGGATCGGCCATCGCCAGAAAAGCCGCGTCTAATTGTGTCGCTGCCTGCATAGTTTCAAGCCTATATAGGCGCTTGGCTATGGTCAAGCGAAAAAAAAGGCGCCCGACCGTCGTGGTCCCGCGCCCCTTTTACGCCTGCAGCCTGATTACGTCGGATTAGAAGTGGACGACGATGCCGGTCGAGACTCTCACGTTATTCTGCCCACCGCCGAACGCGGACGAGTGGATATAGTCCGCCTGGAAAATCCGCCAGTAAACACCGTGGGTGATTCGCGTGTCGATGCCGCCGCCAACCGCCGTGGCGAACGAAGTATCGGACGCGGACACAACGATCGGCGGCGTGGTCCCAATTTCAAAGTTGCTTCCCACGTGCGCCGCGCCGATCAACACGTGCGCGAACGGCGAGACGCGCGCCGGCCAGTGAACCTCAGGCCCGAACAGGAAGTAGTGCGTGCTCACGCCGTTGCCGTAGTCGCCCGAAAAATCCGCGACGGCGCCGAGAAACGGGAGGATTTTGTACTGTCCTTGCAGTTCCCAGCCGTTTTGATTGAACGAGCCGTTGTCGCTGAAGTGCAGGAACGAATAACCGCCGTAGACCTGGAATTTGTTGTCTTCCACCTGCGCGTGCGCCGCAAACGAAACCGCAAAAAATAGCACCGCCATCAAGCCCAACTTCCGAATCATCGCATCTCCAATGCACAAGTTTGTGCAGTTGGTTGGATGCGTGGCGGCCGGGAGCGTTTCCCACTACAGGATTTCCCTTGTGACGTTACGTAGTTCCCTCTGCGTGAGAGTCGCGAGTTCGGCATGGTTATTTGTGGCTCGTCCCACAAACGCACAAGCTACGCGGTGCTAGTTGCACGCCACAAGAACACAGGCAGGTCTGCCTATTCCACAAGCGTGCTTACCTAGTTTGAGTTTCGCCAAGCGCTCGAAAGGCTTGCCAGGATTTCGACCGCCGCAATTCTGGCAACACTCGCCGTGCTTGCCGCAATCACACGAGGCGCGAACGCCAGTGGAATAGGCAGACTTGCCTGTGCATTTCTGGCTGTGCGTCGGAGGCCGCTCCGCATCACGCCGCGCTAGAGCGTTCAGTTGTATTCGAAGATTTGTAGCGTGGTTCCGTTCGTCGAGGCGAGCCACAGTTTGCCGTTAACGATCCGGTGCGCGGAGTACTTGTCCATGTCCCGCATGGTTCGGCTTTCTGCGTTTGAAGATTCCACATCGCCCACTCCGGCGTTTTTTTCATGTCGTCCACGTCGACGTATTCGACCGCGGCGTGCGTGCCGTCACCCAGAACGGAAATGTCGCCGATCACGCCGGACCGGCCGCCGAGCTTGCGCGTTTCTTCTCCCGTGGCCGAGTCGATCACCAGCATGTGGTCGTCAGCGCCACCGGCGAGAAACGACTTCCCATCCGGCGTGAAATCGAGGTCGAACATTTCCAGCTTCGTCGCATTGCGGTTTTCGTGAAGCAATTTCCAAGTAGTCGTGTCGTAGATGCGAATCACCGTGTCGCCTCCGGCCGTTGCGAGCAGTGAGCGGTCCGGACTCAGCGCCACGGCCGAGGGACTGGAGAAGTCCGACTGCAGCGTCGCCACCACCTTTGGCGCGCCTCCAAAATCCCAGATCTGTCCCCGATCGCCCAACGACGCAGCCAGCACCGAGTGTCCATCGCGAAGGAAGTGGAGTTTGCTTACCCGATGCTCGCCCACTTTCCATTTGTGCGAGTCACCGTCCGCGAGCGGCACGATCTGCACGGTGCCATCCCAAAATCCAAGCCCCAACCAGTTGCCGTCACGCGAGAAATCACCCGTAGTGATTCGCGAACCGCCATTCTGCGCGAACAATACCCTGCCGCTCGCGACGTCAACCACGCGGACGCTTTTGTCGTCGCAGAATGCGGCGACGGACTTGCCCGTCTGCGAAATCACCA
>CAZLWY010000124.1:0-16708 GCA_964563425.1 uncultured Acidobacteriaceae bacterium
GGCTTGAATTTCATCGTCACCATTCACAAGATGCGTGCCCCCGGCATGACCTGGTTCCGCCTGCCGCTCTTCATCTGGGCCATGTACGCCACGAGCTTGATTTTCGTCCTGGGCACGCCCGTCATCGCCATCACACTCTTCCTGCTGGGCATGGAGCGCATCCTGCACGTCGGTATCTTCGATCCGGCCGTTGGCGGCGATCCTTTGCTGTTCCAGCACCTTTTCTGGTTCTATTCACACCCCGCCGTGTACATCATGATTCTGCCGGGCATGGGCGTGGTCAGCGAGCTGATTACCGCGTTCTCGCGGAAGAAAATTTTCGGCTACGCTTTCGTCGCGTTTTCGAGCTTGTCCATCGCGATCATCAGCTTCATCGTCTGGGGCCACCACATGTTCGTCACCGGCCAGTCGATCTACGCCGGCCTGGTGTTCTCCGTCCTCAGCTTCCTGGTGGCGATTCCCTCGGCCGTCAAAGTTTTCAACTGGACCGCCACGCTGTACAAGGGCTCGATCTCTTACGAAGCCCCCATGCTCTACGCTCTCGGCTTCATCGGCCTGTTCACCATTGGCGGCCTCACCGGGTTGTTCCTGGCATCGCTCGCCACGGACGTGCATTTGAACGGCACCTATTTCATCGTCGCCCACTTCCATTACGTGATGGTCGGCGGCGCGGTGATGGCCTACATGGGTGGCCTGCATTTCTGGTGGCCGAAGATTACCGGGAGGCTGTATCCCGATCTCTGGGCGCGCATCGCCGCGGCGATTATCTTCCTCGGGTTCAACCTCACATTCTTTCCCCAGTTCGTTCTCGGCTATCTGGGGATGCCGCGCCGCTACGCCATCTACCCGCAGGAATTTCAGGTGCTGAACGTGATGTCGTCCGCCGGCGCCTCGATTCTGGGCATCGGCTACCTGATCCCTCTGATCTATCTGATCTGGTCGATGCGCTATGGCCCGCCTGCGGGACCCAATCCGTGGGGCGCCAAGGGTCTAGAATGGACGATTCAATCGCCGCCCTTGACGGAAAATTTCGAGAAAATTCCGATCGTAACCGAAGACGCCTACAACTACGGCTCAGGAGCCAGCAGTGTCTGAACTAGCCCACGGCGCGCATCCTCAGGGGTTCGCGCATCAATTCGAGGACATCGAACAGCAGCGCGATGCCGGCCGCCTGGGCATGTGGACGTTCCTGGTCACCGAGATCCTGTTCTTCGGCGGCATGTTCACGTCCTACATCATCTACCGCTTGCTGCACCTGGCGTCTTTTGTGCAGGGCAGCCACCAGCTGATCGTCAAATTCGGCGCCACGAACACGGCCGTCCTGATCTTCAGCAGCTTGACCATGGCTCTGGCCATCCGCTCTGCGCAGACCGGCAAGAAGAAGGGAACGATCATCTTCTGGCTGATCCTCACCATGATCCTGGGCGCGGCGTTCATCGCCATCAAACTGCGCTTTGAATGGTATCGGGACTGGACGGAAGGCTTGATTCCCGGCGTACACTGGTTTTACAACGGTCCGCACGCGCCCGGTGTGAAGATGTTCATGTGCTTCTACTTTTTCATGACCGGATTGCACGCGATCCATATGGTCGTGGGCCTGGGCATCCTTACCGTGCTGGTGATCATGACCGCGCGGGACAAATTCTCGTCCGAGTACTATTCACCGCTTGAAATCAGCGGCTTGTACTGGCACTTCGTTGATATCGTGTGGATTTTCCTGTTCCCGCTGCTGTATCTGATCGGCGGACGTTACTAAAGGGAGCATCGACTCATGTCGGATCACGGCGAACACGGCGCACATACCGAACATATCGTTCCCGTCAGCACGTATCTGCTGGTGTTTCTTGCGCTGATGATCGGCACGGCTGTTACCACCTGGGTCGCCTATATCGACCTCGGCAAATGGAACACGGTCGTAGCGCTGGTGATCGCCTTCTGCAAGATGATCCTGGTCGTCCTCTTCTTCATGCACGTGAAATATGCCACCGGCCTCACACGCGTGATCATCATCGCCGGCTTCTTCTGGCTCGGGATCATGATCACGCTGTCCTGCTCCGACGAACTGACCCGCACCTGGGAAATCGTCCCGCAGGGCTGGCTCGGCAACGGCAGCATGATCCTTCCGCTGATTTCACGCTTCTTCTAGGCTTCCTCTCGGCACGCCTTTAAAAGGTATAAAGTTACCTATTTTAGAAGTGAATCGCTATAAGAGGTAAGTTTTGACCTGTTACAGAGCTATGTTGTACTAATTGTAAAAGGTAAGAAACTACCTTTTATAGCTGGAAATGGCTTATAACGGTATAATGTTACCTATGGAAAGCAAATCATTTAAGACTCCAAATGAGCTTCAGGTAGAGTTGGGTAACCGGCTCCGCGAGATACGACTCCAGAGAAATCTCGGCCAACGAACGATTGCCGAAAAAGCCGGGATTGCTGAAAAGTCGCTCCGCAATCTGGAGGCAGGCCGGGGTTCTTCGGTGGATACCCTGGTGCGGACGCTCAAGGCCCTCGATTTCTTGGACGGCATCGAGATGCTAGCGCCCGAGCCTTCTGTGAATCCGCTCGCGCTTTTGAGAACGGCAAAGCCGCGCATGCGCGCGCGTCATCCCCGAAAGGCGAAACCGCAGTGAGCGTTCGAGTTATCGAAGTTTCGATATGGGGAGAGCGTGTGGGGGCACTCGCACCGGATCCAAGGGCAGGGGTCTACGCGTTCGCTTATTTCCCATCTTGGCGCCGCGGGGGGATTGAGCTCGCCCCGGTTAGGATGCCCCTCTCGGCGAGTCGTGAAACGTTCCTCTTCCCGAATTTGCCTGACGCGACTTTTCGCGGGCTGCCCGGAATGCTTGGCGATGCCTTGCCCGATGATTTCGGAAATGCCCTGATCGATGCCTGGATGGCTGAACGAGGCATCCCGAAAAGTGAAGTGACTACCCTCGACCGATTAGCCTACATGGGAAAGCGCGGGATGGGCGCACTGGAGTTCAAACCCGAGCGCGGATCGCAACGCGAGAGCAAGGCACCTCTGAAAATGAAGTCCTTGATCGAGGAGGCCCGAAAGTTGGTTTTGGGAAACCGAGGTTCAGATGCCCACGCGAAGGCAGCGCTCGCAAACATGATCAGAGTCGGAACTTCAGCCGGTGGGGCTCGCGCGAAAGCGGTCATCGCCTGGAATCCAAAGACCCATGAGATCCGCAGCGGTCAGTTCGACCTCGCGGCAGGGTATGAGCATTGGATTCTGAAATTCGACGGCGTGGGCCAATACCCAGAGCTCGGAACTGGGGAGGACTACGGTCGAATCGAATATGCGTACAACAGAATGGCAGCCGCGGCTGGAATACGGATGTCTGAATCTCGGCTCCTCGAAGAAAATGGTCGGGCCCATTTCATGACCAAACGCTTCGATCGCGACGCAGCGACGGGCAGGACGATCAAGCACCACATGCAGAGTCTCTGCGCTCTCAGTCATTTGGATTTTAAGCAGCGCGGGACCCACGCCTATGCGCAACTATTCATCACAGTTGCGCAGCTCGGGTTGGGGGACGAGGCGAATAGGGAAGTGTTTCGACGGATGGCGTTCAACGTGATGGCTCGCAATTGTGATGATCACACCAAGAATTTCGGCTTCCTTCTTACGCAAGGCCAAGGCTGGGAGCTCGCCCCTGCCTATGACGTTACGCATGCTTACAATCGGAAAGGAGACTGGACCTATCAACACCTTATGAGCGTGAATGGAAAGTTCGACGATATCACCCGAGACGATCTCTTGGCTGAGGCGGATCGCTTTGGTGTCCGGCGAAGCAAGGATCTGTTGGCTGATGTGCGGGGGGCACTTGAGAATTGGGCGAGTTATGCCAAAGAAGCGGAGCTTAGAACGTCCACCGGCGATGGAGTATCCAAGGACTTTCGCTTGCTGTGAGTCTCCCAACTCCGGTCGAGAATCAAGACCATGGGCGTTGCGAGCTCGATCTGACCTTCTGGTTGATGGACCAGAAGTTCCTGTTTTAACCAAAGTCCGGTTGGCGATGACCGCCGACGAGCAGAATTGGTGAAAACTGGCGAGGGAGCAACCGGGGAGCAAAAAACCGCCGATCTCTGGTCGATAGCCCTCTGGTAAGTCGCAGAAAAGCAAGGCAGACCACCGCTTAGAGTAGGGCCTGATTACTCTCATCGCCGAAAATCGGGGATATGCTTCGGCCAGGTTTTCGCAGCGCCGCCGCTAGGTCCACTTGTCGATCGAGAAGCTGCGGCCATAGTTCATGTTGGCGACCTGGAAGAAGGCGTTGGTTTGGCCGCCGCAGACGACAAGCTCGATGTTGTCGGCCTTCGGCCACATCGGGACCGGCGCGTCGTCGGGAAGCTTCCACCAGCTGGCCATGGGCTCTTCGCCCTTCAGCGCGCGCGGGTAGATCCAGACGTGCGCCAGGAACGATTCGCGATATTCCTTTGCCGTGACGGTATAGGTTTTCCAGAGATACTGCTGCAATTTCTCTTTCGTGTCGTAACCCTGATCCTTGAGCGCGCTTGCGGTCAGCGGGTCCAGCACCACGACGCAGTTGAACATGCGGGCGAGCGTCGCGAACATGCTGCCGATCTGCTCATCGAACTTGGGTTCGGGTGAGCCGGCGCCCTTGGCTCCGTGTCCCATGCGCATGTCCCAGCCGCTGAAGACGCTCACGACGTTTTCTCCGGGCTTGAATCCCTTCTGAACGCTCATCGGAGTCCACGGCGAGTTCTTTTCGTCTTCGACGATCACGCAGTTGTTGTAGTTGATGTTGTTCCCCTGGCCGCCCCAGTAGGTGTCGCCGGGTACGGACCCGGGCCCCAGATTTTTTCCGAGCAGCGACCACGCGCGGCCGATCGTCGCGTTCGACTGAGCGAAGCCGCTGAGCGCGCCGATGCCGTAGTTCATGTTCAGCTTTTCGCGAATCGGACCGTTGATCACCATGGCGTAGCCGAAGGATGTGGTCGAACCGCCGAGCGCAAGCTCACCGGAAGCTGCTAACGCGAGCACCACGGGGAAATATGACGGATCGCATCCGGCCATCACGGCGTTCACCGCCACCTGCTTCACCGTGTATTCGTACGCGCCGTTCGCCGTACGGCCGGTGCGGCCTACGACTTCGTCCGGCTTGTGGCTGGTGCCTTTCAACATTTCGGCCACTTTCGCCTCGGTGGGCACGACGATCGGCATGTAATCCGTCATCTGATTGTTCATGAAGTAGGCCTGGAGATTGTCCAGCGTGTCCGGGCCGAACGTCGCAGGGCCGGGCGAGACGGGCTGCAATCCGGTTTTTTCGTCCTCGGCGGTCAAGGGCGCGGTGAGGCCATCGATCACTTCTTTCATGAACGGCCGATTGTTGATCGGATCGTTGGTATCGAGAAACGCGCGCACTTGTTCAGCGGTGAGGCCCCATATGGGGTGCACGGTGTAGGCGATTCGCAGAGTGGGCATGCCGCGCTGGGCTGCCGTGGATTTCGCGAGATCGAGATACGCCTTGGTGATAATCGGAACGCTGGGGACGCCCATCTTTTCCATCGTCACGCAGTGACTCACGGTCGCTGGTGTGCAGCCGCCTCAATGCCCAATGGCCATGATGCAGGCTGCTGCATTGGCCTTGATCTCCGCCCACAGCTTGGGATCGTCCTCGGGATAGGTGCCGGCTTTCTTGCGCGAGACGGTGGTGACGCTCGGCATGTTCTGCTTCATCCAGTCTTCCACTTCGCGGATCATCACGTCGGCGGCCATGAAACCGGTGTCGACCAGATAGACCGTCTTGCCGTCGAGGTTGCTGACCGTGCGGGGCGCCATGGCAAAGCGCATCACCGGAGGCGGCGTGCCTTTTGGGGTGAGCGCGACAAATTTCGGGTCCGGGGGTGTCAATGGCGCGGCGTCTTTCTTGTGTTTTTCGCCCGCCGCGGATGCGTTGGATGTGGCTAGTAGTGCTGGAGATACGCCTATTAGGGACAGAAGCTTGCGGCGATTGATCATTCCTTCCCCCTGGGTCGACCTTTAGCAGGGTCAACTTTAATTCCGCAAGGGGGAAAACGCAATGGCGCAGCCGGGTTTTGTATACATTCATTCCCGCTGCCGGATTTCACTCGAGAAACGCGGAGAGCACAGCGAAAGCAACGGCAAGCGATGGCGACCTCGAACGCTCGGCAGGCACGGAGGGCGCGGAGAAAATTAGCGGGCGGCGCGGAAAGCTACTACGGCGTTCAGGCCCCCGAAGGCGAAAGAATTTGACAGGGCCGCGGCGACTTTCTGCTCGCGCGGCTTATTCGGAATGTAGTCGAGGTCGCATTCCGGATCGGCTTCGGTGAAATTGGCGGTGGGCGGCAGGATGCCGTAGTAGAGCGCGAGGATCGTGGCGATGGCTTCCAGAGCGCCGGCGGCGCCGAGCGCGTGGCCGTGCATGGATTTTGTGGAGCTGACGGCGAGTTTCTTCGCGTGCGCGCCGAAGACTTCGTGGATCGCTTTCGTCTCGACCGGGTCGTTGCCCGCGGTGCCGGTGCCGTGAGCATTGATGTAGCCGATTTCTTCCGGCGACAGGCCGCCTTCGCGCAGCGCGCCGCGCATGGCGCGGGCCGGACCGTCGATGGTCGGCTGCGTCAGGTGATGCGCGTCGGAGGTCATGCCCATGCCGCAGACTTCCGCGTAGAGTTTCGCCCCCCGCGCGCGGGCGAATTCCATGGGCTCGAGAATCATCATCGCGCCGCCTTCACCGAGAATCATGCCGCGACGATCCTTGCTGAACGGGCGGCAAGTGTCCGGTGCGACCACGCGCATCGCTTCCCAGGCTTTCAGCATGCCGATGGTGAAGAACGCCTCGGCGCCGCCGGTGACGGCGAGATCGGCATCGCCGTCGCGCACCAGGCGGAAGGCCTGGCCGATGGCGTGGTTCGCGGACGAGCAGGCCGTGGAAACGGTGTAGACAGGTCCCGCGAGGCCGAGATCCATCGAAATGTGGCTGGCGCCGGCGTTGGCCATGGTCTTCGGGATCGTGAGCGGATGAACGCGGCCGCGGCCCTGGACCCACAGGTCCTCGAATCCGGATTCGATAGCCGCCTGTCCGCCGACGGCTGAGCCGCAGACGATCGCGGCGTTCTTCTTCTGCTCCGGCGAAAGCTCGAGTTGGGAATCATGGAACGCTTCGCGCGCGGCGACCACGGAAAATTGAGCGAAGCGGTCGAGCTGCGCGTCCTTACCGCCGACAAAATGCTTCAGCGGGTCGAAACCGTGGACCTGCGCGCCGTTCGGCATTTTCAGGCCGACGCCAGCGACGTCAGGAACTTCGAGCGGACCGATGCCGGAGCGGCCTTCGGAGAGAGATTTCCAGTTTTCGGAGAGATCGAGACCCAGCGCCGAAATAATTCCCAGGCCCGTGATGGCGACGCGGCGCGGGGCCATCCGTTAGACCGCCGGGCTGGCCGAGCCGGTTGCCGCGCTGGGTGGAGCGGCGGCGAGAATCTTCTTGATGCCTACCACGATGTCGTTGACGGTTTTGATGGAGCGGACGTCGTCGTCGGGAATCGAAATCTTGAAAGCGTTTTCGAGTTCGAACAGCAGCGTGAAGACGTCGAGGGAGTCGATGCCCATTTCCTGGAGGTTCGAGTCGACGGTGATGCCGTCCGCCGGGATGCGTTTCACGGACGCGAGTGTGGCGATTACCTTCTCTGCGACTTCATCGGCCATCGATTGAGCTCCCGTCGGTCACGCGCGGCGCGCTGAGGAACGAGCCTCGCCGCAGGTTTTGTTGCGCTTCCCTTAAGTTGCGCTTGTATCGGTAAAAGCTAGCCCACGGCACGCAAGAAAGCAAATTCTAGCAGGACTGCCGGGCGGTTGGGTGCCTTTTTGCTGGCACGCCGCCGGTGCTTAGGGCCGGGGAACGAGACTCTGTGTGGCATAATAACGAGTACGAAAAGCGGGGAGCGGGGCGCCTGGATTTCGCCAAAACTGTGACTGCCGGGAAAAAATTCCGCAAGAAGATCGCTGGCGTGCGTCGGCGGATGCGCGAGCTGGGGAAGCTTGCGAAGGCGTTGGTTTCGACGCGGCATCCGCTGCTGGTGCACATCATTCCCATTCGGCGCTGCAACCTGGCTTGCACGTACTGCAACGAGTTCGACGATTTCTCGAAGCCGGTGCCGACCGAGGAGATGTTCGGGCGGATCGACCGTCTGGGCGCCATGGGTACCGCGGCGGTGACGATCAGCGGAGGCGAGCCGCTGCTGCATCCCGATCTCGACGCGATTATTTCGCGGATTCGCAAGAACGGCATGCTGGCCGGGATGATCACGAACGGCTATCTGCTGGTGGCCGATCGGATCGAGCGGTTGAATCGCGCGGGGCTGGAGCATTTGCAGATCAGCATCGACAACGTGCAGCCCGACGACGTGTCGAAGAAGAGCCTGAAGGTGCTGGATCAGAAATTAGGGTTGCTCGCCGAGCACGCGATGTTTCACGTGAACATCAACTCAGTGCTGGGCAGCGGAGTGAAAAATCCCGAGGACGCGCTGAAGGTAGCGCAACGGGCACTGGAGCTGGGTTTCACGTCCACGGTGGGGATTCTGCACGACGGCAACGGGCAGCTCGAGCCGCTGGGCACGCGCGAGCGGGAGATTTTTGAGGAAATCATGTCGCTGGGCAAGGCGTCGTTCACGCGCGTGAACGGTTTCCAGCACAATATCGCCGCGGGGCGCGAGAATGAATGGCGGTGCCGTGCCGGCTCGCGCTATTTGTACATTTGCGAAGACGGTCTGGTCCATTACTGCTCGCAGCAGCGCGGGTATCCGGGGATTCCGCTGGCGGACTACACGGCCGAGCAGCGGCAGCGCGAATTCTTGACGAAGAAGGGTTGCGCGCCGCGATGCACGGTTTCCTGCGTGCATCAGATTTCGGTGGTCGATCGTTGGCGCGCGCCGCAGAGATTTGACGGCGGGTCGCCGGCGACATCGGGATCGCTGGTCGAGCTTACCGGACCCGTCGCGCGCGACTGATCCATGTGGCCGGGCGAGAAGCTCCTGCCCCCTCATAACCGCGTATAAATATCGATGGCTGCTACCGCCGAATACGCCGCGCGTCCCGTTTCCGTCCCGCAAGTGAATCCCTGGTTGATCGCCATCACGGTGATGGCGGCTACGTTCATGGAAGTGCTGGATACGAGCGTGGCGAACGTGTCTCTGCCGCACATTGCCGGGAATTTGTCGGCGGGAGTGGACGAAAGCACCTGGGTGCTGACGTCGTACCTGGTTTCAAATGCGATCGTGTTGCCCCTGACCGGATGGTTTTCCGCGCTCTTCGGGCGCAAGAGATTTTTTATCGGATGCGTGATCATTTTCACGTTGAGCTCGCTGCTGTGCGGGCTGGCGCCTTCGCTGCCGATGCTGGTGCTGTTTCGCGTGATCCAGGGAGCCGGCGGCGGGGGAATGCAGCCGGTGTCGCAGGCCATCTTGGTCGATAGCTTTCCGCGCGAAAAGCAAGGCATGGCCATGGCGATTTACGGCATGGGCGTGGTGGTCGCGCCGACGGTCGGGCCCACGCTCGGCGGATGGATCACCGACAATTACTCGTGGCGATGGATTTTCCTGCTGAACGTTCCGATCGGCGTGATTTCGCTGCTGCTGATCTCGATGCTGATCCATGAATCGTCGCGCGCGTCGCGCGGAACGGCCAAGCAGGGCGTGAAGATCGATTTCATCGGCCTCGGGCTGCTGGGTCTGGGATTGGGTTTCTTGCAGATCGTGCTGGATAAGGGCCAGCGAGACGACTGGTTCGGGTCGCCCTTCATCGTCTGGGGTACGGTGATCTCGGTGGCGGCGCTCGTCGGCCTGATCGTTCGCGAGCTCGCCGTCGAGAATCCGGTGGTCGATCTGCATTTATTCCGCGACCGAAACTTCGCCATTTCGACATTCATGATGTACACGCTCGGCTTCGTGCTCTATAGCACCACACTGCTGCTTCCGATCCTGATGCAGACGCTGATGGGTTACACGGCGATGGAAAGCGGCATGGTGCTGCTGCCGGGTGGTTTGTTGCTGCTGGGGATTTTACCGTTCGTGGGAATTCTGCTGAGCAAATTCGCTCCCAGATGGATCGTGGTGACGGGACTGGTGGTGATGGCTACGGGGCTTTTTCAGCTCTCCCATCTCGCTCTGAATGCGGGCGGCCGGTCGATGGTGTTCGATTGGGCGATTTCGCGGATGGGGACGGCATTCTTGTTCGTGCCGATCAACGTGATGGCGTTTTATTTCGTGCCCAAAGGGAAGATGAACAATGCGTCCGGTTTGATCAATCTGGCGCGGAATGTCGGCGCGAGTACGGGGATTTCCTTCGTGACCACGATGCTGGACCGGCGGGCGCAGTTTCATCAAGACGTGCTTTCGGGGAATTTGCAGCGAACCAATCCGCATTTGCGGAGCGCGCTCTATCGCATCACGCACATGATGATGACGAAGGGGCCCGATGCAGTCCACGCGGCAACGCAGGCACGGGGGATGATCTATGCGCAGTTGCAGCGCCAGGCGATGATGCTGTCGTTTGTGGATAATTTCCGGACGATGGCGTTTCTTTGCGTGGCGGTGATTCCGCTGATGCTGGTTATGAAGGGGCGGAGCAATTCGCGCGATCCCAAGCCTTCCACTCACGACCACCTGCATTAAGCCGAGCGGCGGGCGAGGATCTTCGCAAAGGAGCCTATGCGGAGCTCTTCTTCGGTCAGGCCGGTTATCGCTTCGACTTCCCCCGCCTGTAGCGCGCCGCAGTGGATTGCTTGCAGGAAATAGTTCAGCAAGCCCTGGACCATGGCTGCGTCGTCGAAGACCTGGCCGATGCGCGTGGCTTGCGCGGCCTTTTCGAGGAAATTGCGCAGGCGCGCGGCGGACGACTCGAGGTTTTCTAGAAAAAACGAATAGACGGCGGCGAAGCGGGCGGGGAGCTGCGCCGGATGCAGGTCCCACCCTTGGTAGAAACCGTTTTCGAGCGCGCGGCGGACGTGTTCGAACTCGAGTTTCCAGCCGCGATCGACGGTGGCGCGATTCTCGTCGATCTGGCGCGCGGTGAGCGCAGGACCGTCTTTCGCTCGGCGGTGCGGCGGGATCGGGAGAACATTCAGGGGGCCGTCGGCGATGCGGATTCCCGTGTCGGCGAGAGCGACTTGCATCACCTGGCGCGCGAAGTCCGACGCGGGATGCACTCCGGCGCTTTTCGGGGCGGCGATTCCGAGCGATGAAGTGTAGTCAAACGGGCCGAAATGGGCCGCGACGCAGCGGCCGCGGGCGGCGCTGGCGAGCGCCAACAGATTTGCTTCGCCGCGCTCGTTGAAAATCGCCTGCGATGTCTCGACCATCACCTCGATGCCGAGCGCGCCGGGCTCGAAATCGAGCATGGGCTCGAGCCGCGAGCAGATGTCGGTGAGTGCGGCGACTTCATCGGGCAGGTGAACCTTCGGCAAGGTGATGCAGAAATGCGGCGGCAGCGCTCCGCGCGATTTCGCCGAAACCTCCGTGAGGAATATGTCCAGCGTGCGGATACTGCGGTCGCGAAGCTCTTCGCTGAAGGGCTTGATGCGGATACCGATGAACGGAGGCAGCTCTTTGGCGCTCATCCCGGCGCTGACTTCGGCAGCGGCCGAGGCGGCGTGGGCGTCTTCCTCATCGTCCGGGCGATTGCCGTAGCCATCCTCGAAATCGAGACGGAAATCTTCGACCGGTTCGCGGCGCAACTTTTCGCGGACGCGGCGATAAATCGTGTGCGCGAGCCAAGCGTCAGGATTTTCGCGTCGCGCCGCCTCGGGATCGGATTCGATCGATCGCGCGATCGACGCGACCGCAGCGGGCGCGGTCGGCAGGCGAGAGGAACCCGCGAAACCGATCGCTTTCGCGAATGCCGCGAAGTCCGGCGCGTATTCGTCGAGCGAGCGCAGGGCCAGATCGCCAAGCCGCCGCGTGGTGCCGGAACGAAACAGATGTGCGCCGCCGTAGACGACGTGCACCGGCTGGCGCGCGGCGCTCATACCCGGATAGCGGCGCTGGAATGCCTTGTGCGCCTGCTGGAGGCGGATGTCGATTTCCTGGAGCGATTCCTGGGACAGCGTGCGCTTCATGAAACCTTTCGCGTCGTTCACCGCTTCCAAACCTGAGCGGCGAACGACTTTCGGACGAAAGAATCCGGGTTGTCCGAAAGTACGGGACAGGATACATTTGTTTAACAAGGGGCGAAAGTTCCAAGCGATTCGCAGGGCCCGGGCGGGAATCGAATAGCCCGCAGCGCCTCGGGTTTGTTCCGCGCGTAATTACCGGCGAAAAAGACGGACGCGATGTTCGAAAGAATTCTAATTGTCGATGACGAACCGGGAGCGCGAACCGCTCTGGCGACCTTGCTGCGACGCGAGGGATTTGAAGTGCGCGACGTGAGTGATGGACCGGCGGCGCTGATGGAGTGCGCGACGTTTCGTCCGGACCTGATCCTGCTCGATATCGTGATGCCGGGCATGGACGGATTCGAGGTCTGCCGGCGGATCAAGGCGACGCCTGAAACGCGGTTGACCCCGGTTGTGCTGATCACCGGGCTTTCCGCCACCGAAGACCGCATCCGCGGAATCAACGCGAGCGCGGACGATTTTCTTAGCAAGCCGATCGACTTCAACGAGCTGCTGGCGCGCACGCGTTCGCTGCTGCGGCTGAAACAATACACCGACGAGCTGGAAAATGCCGAGGGCGTGCTCTTCAGCCTGGCGCAGAGCATCGAGGCGCGCGATCCGTACACTTCGGGGCACTGCGAACGATTGGCCGAAATGTCCGCGCGGCTCGGCGGGCGGCTGGGATTGCTGGACGATGATATTCGCGCGCTCAATCGCGCGGGGATCGTGCACGATATCGGCAAGGTGGTTGTGCCGGACGCGATTTTACTGAAGCCGGGGCCGCTTTCCGCCGAAGAAACCGTGGTGATGCGCGAGCATCCGGTGGTGGGCGAGCGGATCTGCGCGCCGCTGCGAACGTTCGGGCGCGTGCTCCCGATCATACGGCATCATCATGAGCGGCACGATGGATCGGGATATCCCGACGGATTGCGCGGCGACGAAATTCCGCTGACGGCGGCGATTTTGCAGCTGGCCGATGTGTACGACGCGCTGACGACGGACCGGCCGTATCGCAAGGCTTCGCGGTGGGAGGAAGCGCTGGCGATTATGGATCACGAGGCGACGATGGGATGGTGGGACCGGCATCTGTTCGATAACTTCCGTGCGATGATCACCGAGATTCATGCCGATGGGGCGGCGCAGAAACTGGGCAAGGCTGCGGGATGACACACCCCAATCCGCCGCATCGCCTCAGAGACACAGAGCGAACCGGACGATCGCTGAGCTTCCTTCGGTAAACCTACTTCTTGAGCCGGGAGTCTCCCGAGTACACCACGAAACGGCGCCCGCGCAGGAAGCCGATCAGCGTTTGGCCCATTTCGCGGGCCAGGCGCACGGCGAGGCTTGAGGGCGCCGAGACCGACGCGACCACCGGCACGCCCGCGACGATTGCTTTTTGCACGATTTCGAATCCACCGCGGCCGCTGACAAGCAGGATTGTGTCGCCGAGCGGAGCGCGATTATCGAGCAGGGCCCAGCCGATTACCTTGTCGACTGCGTTGTGCCGACCGATGTCTTCGCGCAGCACGAGCAATCCTCCGGCTGCGTCGAACAGCGCTGCTGCGTGGAGACCGCCGGTTCGGCCGAAGACAGCTTGCGATTCGCGCAGCGTTTCCGGGAGGCGCACGAGGATTTCGGGGTCGAGCCTGAAATCCGGATTCGGGGCCGAGAGGGTGCGCGCGCGGATGGCATCGATCGACGCCTTGCCGCAGATGCCGCAGCTCGACGCTGCGAAAAAATTACGGCGCATTTTCTCCGAATCGTAGTCCGCGTCCGCATCGAGTCTTGCGCTGACCACGTTGCCGCGGTTTGCGTCGGCGTCCGCTGATTCGAGCTCTTCCAGCACGAGGATTTGGGCGCGGCGCTCGACCAGGCCTTCCGTGAAGAGAAAACCGGCGGCGAGTTCGATGTCGTGTCCCGGCGTGCGCATGGTGACGCTCAGCGGATTGTCGCCCACGCGAATTTCGAGAGGCTCTTCGGCGGCCAGATAGTCTTCTTTGCGGTGGGATTTGCCGTCGTCCCATTCCGTGACTTGGGTTAGATCGACGCTGCGCGCTTTGCGGGCCACCGATTGTCTCCGGGTGGAAAGAATACCTTGGTTTCGTGGCCGGAGCGCGTCAATCGTCCCCTCGCACCTGCCTTGGAGCGCTCGGTGTTTCTGGCGCTCGAGGGGCGCCACAAAAGAATCTGGCCCGTCCCGAAGAACTCGGGGCGGGCCAGGGGGGCGTTGCTTGGCGTGAGTGACTACGAGGGATTTCGGATGGCGTTCTAGTTTTCCTTTTCGAGCACCACTCCTGTCGCGGGGTCCAGGATCAGGATCGGCGCGTTGTTGTTCGGGTTGTCGTCGAAGTTGAACAGTCCATTCAGACGACCGGCCTTGACGTCGCTGGAATTTTCACCGATTCGGCCCAGACTCCAGTTGTCCTCGATGAAGCGAAGGATGGAGGACTGGTCCGTGACACGGTGATCGACGTAGTTAACCTTGGCGTAGGGCGAAATGACGATCAGAGGCTGGCGAGGACCGTAACCACACTGGCCCTGCGTGCTCGTGCTCGGCGAACCGCAGATTCCCACGCCGGCAAGCGCGTCATCGGAAACCGCGGATTGATTCACGATCGGTCCCAGGACGTGATCGTACCAGCCGTCGGAATCGTCATAGGCGAGGATGATCGCAGTGCTGTTCCAGAACGGGCTGTTCATGACGGCGTTCACGACGCCGACGACGAAAATCTGTTCGTCGATCGGATCCGAGTAGCCGGGATGGCCGTCTTCGTAGGCGCCAGCCTTCAAGTACGTAACTGCCGGCAGTCGGTCTTCCTCGAGAGCGGTCCAGAAGGCGCTGACGTCGTACTGGTGGTGCGTGCCATCGGCGGACTCCCCGATCAAAGCAGGATCGGACGGACCGACGTGATGGCCGTTCAAAGTGCTGGCGAAAAACTGGAACGGTTCGTGGTGCGGAATGTAGTCGCCGTCGCTGGAGTTTTGAGGATTCGTGCCGTCATCGCCGGCAAGGCCTGCATGATGCTGGCCGCAGATCGCGTGGCCATTGACATCGACGCCGGTCGGAGCGAATCCGCCCTGGAACCAGCCCCAGGGGATGTTCTTCGCGTTGAGCAGGTCGCCCACGCTCTTGCCGCTGAACGAGACCAGGTTCGCGGTTTGCAGGCCGGGGTCGGTGAGAACGCATTCATCGCCCAGCGGACGAACGTCGCCAAGCAGCGCGCCGGTCAATTGCCCGTTGGCGATGTTGCCGGAGGGAGCCGCAGGCTTACCGTTGACCTTGAGCGGCTGCATGGTGGCGCCTTCGGTGGTACCCGCGACGAGGTTGATGGCGCCGACGGTCGAGGGTCCGAACATGGTGCTATAGGAGTTGTCGCTGAGTGCGAAGTGCTGCGCGTAATTCCACATCGCGGTGACCGTGTTGCCGTCGAAATAGCCCATCACGTCGCCACTGCCCTTGCCGTAGTCGTTGCACGGCGACGAGGTGGATGATCCAGACCCGGTATTGGCCGGGAACGCGTCCATCAAGCCGTGGTCGTCGGCCATTTGCTCCGGCGTGTAGCTGTGGTCCATGTCGCAGGTGACGGAGGCCGCGCCGGTGTCCATGCGGAAAGGCTGCGTCGAATTCGGGTTCTCGGTCAGCAGGCCGCCGCTGAGGAGGTTGTTCACGCGAGGTGTGTGAGCCTTGGCGTAAAACGCGGGCTCGCCTTCCGGATTGGTGGCGTGCGGATAGGTCGCAAAATAGTGGTCGAACGAAATATTTTCCCCGAAAATCACGATCACGTGCTTGATGGGCGTCGTCGTTTGCAAATTTGCGGCCGGATCCACGAAGCCGCGGCCATTTCCGCTGCGATTGTTGCCGAACATGACGCTCGGACTTGCCAGAATGAGATTGGACGCGACGAGGACCGACGCCATCCAGCGCAGATTCTTTCCGATCATGAATTCTCCTTGTAGGTTGCGAGTTTCCGTCTGACGCCGCCTCGCGCTTCGAGGGTACGGCACTGGCGCACTCCGAGTGCCGAGCGGCCTGCGGAATCAAACGCGTGGAAGATGGATACCCTGTGGTTGTTAGGGTGTGATGACTACGCCGTTAAAAGCTATTTTGCGCCGGCGCTTTTGCGCCCGCGATCGCGCGCGGATCGCGGGCGTTACTATTTCTCGGCGAAAATGTTACAGCGCGTTGACTCCGCGAACGGATCGACGCGAAAGCGGCGGGGTTTCCGCAGAGCCGATGATTCGCGGCGGATAAGCGCGGCTGCGAATTCGCCGGGCGGGTGGCCGGATCGACGCGGATGAGTCCCATCATTCCCCCGTCCTCGTGTTCGAGCAGATGGCAGTGGTAAACGAAAGTTCCTACGACCCTCCGGTCGCGGAAATCCACACGCAGCTTCACGCTGGGATAGGCCTTGCTCACGCCATCCCAGTAGGAGACGTTGATCGTGTCGCGCAGGAAAGGCTCGTCCACCGGCACGCGGTTCCATTCGAGCAACATGAAATGGATCTGATGAATGTGAAAGGCGTGTAACTCCCGCGTCCGGTTTTCGATGATCCAGTCTTCGACATCTCCTTCT
>CAZLWY010000125.1:0-5040 GCA_964563425.1 uncultured Acidobacteriaceae bacterium
GGACGGCGAGGATATCACCGACCTCCCCATGTATCTGCGGGCCCGCAGCGGCATCAGCTACCTCCCCCAGGAACCATCGGTCTTTCGCAAGCTGACCGTCGAAGAGAACCTGCTGGCTGTCTTGGAAACGCTCTCGGTAACGCCCGAGCAGAGGCGCGACCGGGTGGAGGAGCTACTGGCGCAGATGGGTCTCGAGGGAATCCGCTATAGCCAGGCGCATGTGCTCTCCGGCGGAGAGCGCCGCAGGCTTGAAATCGCGCGCTCCCTGGTCCTTTCGCCGTCCTTTGTGCTGCTGGATGAGCCTTTCGCCGGCATCGACCCGTTGACCGTGGTCGACATCCAGAAAATTATCGGCGATTTGAGCCATGCGGGCATCGGTGTGTTGATGACGGACCACAACGTCCGCGATACGCTGGCGGTCACCCACCGCGCCTACATCATCAGCGAGGGAAAAATTCTCGCCGCGGGTACGCCTGCCGAGCTTTCTGCCGATCCGGAAGTCAGGCGCATCTATCTGGGAGAGGGTTTCAAGTTGAACTGATGCTATGAGCTATCTCGCACCCAAATTGCATCTCCGGCTGGCGCAGAAGCAGATTCTGACGCCGGGCCTCGTCCAGATGGTCAGCGTGCTTGCCCTGAACCGCCTGGAGCTGCGGGAGATGATCAATCAGGAGATCATGGCCAATCCGGTGCTCGAGGAGCTTCCGGAAGACAGCGTCGCCGCGGGAGACAGCTATACGGACGAGGCGTTTTTGAAGAAGGAGGTCGAGCAGGTTCCCGATACTCCGGCGGCCAATCCCTTCGACGAATTCGATTTCGGCTCGTTTTTCTCGCAATATCTCGACACCGGCGCCGAGCGCGCCGCCGGCGGCGAACATGAAGAAATCGAAAGGCCCTCGTTCGACAAGTTTCTATCCTCCCCGGCAAGCCTCTCCGATCACCTGACCTGGCAATTGAGCGTCAGCATCTGCAGCGAAACGGTTCGCAAGATCGCCGATGCGATCATCGGCAATCTGGACGAGAACGGATATCTGACCGCCACGCTCGACGAAATCGCGCAACAGGGAAATTATTCGATGGAGGACGTCGAAGAAGCCCTCGCCGTGGTGCAGGAATTCGATCCGCCAGGTGTGGCTGCGCGCAACCTGGAAGAATGCCTGATCATGCAGGTGAAGCTGATTGACCCGCAGAATACGCTCGCGCAGCAGATCATCGCCGAGCATTTGAAGCTTTTGCAAAACAATCAACTCAAGGAAGTGGCGCGCGCGCTGAATCGCCCGATCGAGCTGGTCAAGCGCGCCGTCGATCTGATCAAACGCCTCGATCCCAAGCCGGGCCTGCGTTACAACAAAATCGAACCGCGTCTGGTCGAACCGGACGTGCAGTTCCGCAAAGTCGACGGCGAATGGGCCGTTTTCATGAACGACGACGACGTACCCCAGCTGCGCCTGAGCCCCACGTACCGTCGCCTGCTCGCGCGCGACGCCGCCGATCGTGACGTTCGCAACTATGTGAAGGAGCGCTTCACCGCCGCGATCCAGCTGATGAAGAATATCGAGCAGCGCAAGCACACCATCCTGCGCGTGTGCCACTCGATCCTGCGCCGCCAGGGCGATTTTCTCGACTACGGGCCCGACCATCTGAAGCCGATGATGATCAAGGAAGTAGCCGAAGAAGTCGGCGTGCACCCCTCGACCGTCAGTCGCGCCGTCGCCAATAAATACGTGCACACACCGCAGGGCGTCCTCGAACTGCGCAGCTTTTTCTCTGAATCGGTCAACGGACCGCAGGGCGGCGAAATGTCGCTCCTCTCGCTCAAGCGCCGCGTGAAACAGATGATCGAAGAAGAAGACACCTCCCATCCGCTCACCGACGAGCAGATCACCAAGAAACTCGGCGATGAAGGTATCCACGTCACCCGCCGCACCGTGGCGAAATACCGCGAGGACCTCCGCATCCCCAGCACGCACCGCCGCCGGGTGAAGGCGTAGCCGTTTCGCCCGTGGCCCGCCGTGACCGCAAGAGAAGCACCCGCCAACTCGTAATCCTGACCGGGCTTTCGGGCTCCGGAAAAGGCTCGGTACTGAATACGTTTGAAGATCTGGGCTACTATTGCGTCGACAATCTGCCCGTTTCACTGATTCCCACCTTCAGCGAACTCTACGAAGGCGGCCGAGGCGAAGTAGAGCGCGCGGCCCTGCTGGTGGACGCGCGCGAAGGCGCGCAGATCGATCTGCTGCCGGGAATTTATCGCAAGCTTGCGAGCGAGCACGCCGCCACATTGGTCTTCATTGAAGCAAGCGACGAGGCCCTGCAGCGCCGATTCAGCGAAACCCGCCGCCCGCACCCGCTCGGCCACGGCCTCGCCATCGCCGAAGGCATCCGCCAGGAGCGCCGGCGCATGGCGCCCATCCGACGCCTCGCAGACGAGATCATCGACACGACGAAGTTCACCGTACACGACCTGCGCCAGGTGATCCTCAAGCGTTTCCAGAATCCGGGGCTGCGGCCGCTCGTCGTTTCCGTGGTCAGCTTCGGTTTTCGCTACGGCATTCCCGCGGACGCGGACCTGGTTTTCGACGTGCGGTTCTTGCCGAATCCGCATTTCGTTCCGCGGCTGCGTCCGTTCAGCGGCAAGGACGCGCGTGTGGCGCGCTACATCCGTTCGTTTCCGCAGACGACGGAATTTCTGCGGCGCATTGAAAGCCTTTTGGGATATTTGATCCCGCATTATGTTCGCGAAGGTAAAAGCTATCTCACGGTTGCACTCGGCTGCACCGGCGGACGGCATCGTTCCGTCGCGCTCGCCGAAGTGATTCGCCGCTCGCTGCAGAAAAAGGGCTACGCAGCGAAGGTGGCCCACCGCGATCTGGACAAGTCCGCGTCCTGACGCGGCGGTGACACGCATTCTGCGATTACGGCTTGCAAGATTTCGGGGCGATGCATAGGCTAGGCAAGCTTCCGGCAGGGGGGCATTTGACTTGGCGCTTGAAACCATCGACGGCGTACCGCGTGTAACCGAGCACGACGAAATCCGCCGTCTCCTCAGCTACCTGCGGCCCTACGTTGCAGGTCTAGCGGCGGGAATTATGCTGATCGCGGTGATGGGCGTGGTCGAATTCCTGATCGCTTTTGCGCTGCGTCCGGCCTTCGACGTGATTTTGAATCCGCATTCGACTTCCCAGGCGCTGACGCTGTTCCAGATTCCCTTCACCCGCCACGTCGTGGATCTGCACTCCTTTGCGCCGCGCCATTTTCATAACGTGTGGACCGTATTCGCCGTCGCGCTGCTGCTGATGACGCTCGTGAAAGGAGTCTGCGAGTATGTCGGCAGCATTCTGATCCAGCACGTGGGTCTATCGGTCGTCACCGACATTCGCAATCAGGTTTACGAACAGGTCGTGCAGCAGCCCATCGGATTCTTCCAACACAATCCGGTCGGGCGCGTGATGTCCGCGGTGATCGCCGATATCGAGCAGATTCGCAACGCGTTTTCCGATTGGTTCGCGGAGGGGTTCCGCCAATGCTTCGCGCTGGTCGCGTTTGTGGCCGTTCTGCTGGTCATCAACTGGCGTATGGCGCTGGGCTCGGCTGTCCTGATTCCCTTGGTCGTGTGGCCGATCAGCAAATTCGGTCGCAAGATCCGCCGCTCGTCGGAAAAAAGCCGCTCGCGGCTCGCTGACTTGAGCCAGATTCTCCAGGAAACGATCTCCGGCAATCGCGTCGTGAAGGCCTTCGGCATGGAAAGCTTCGAAATCCGCAAATTCCGCCAGGCCGCGCGCAAGCTGTTGCACGAAAACATGCGTTGGATTCGCGCGTTCGCCGCCACTTCGCCGATCATGGATCTGCTCGGTGCCGTCGTGGTTGCGCTCGTTCTGCTTTTCGCTCGCGGCGAAATCAAGGCCGGTCGCATGAGCGTGGGTTTGTTCGTATCGTTCGCCTACGCGCTCTTCAAGGCCTACGAGCCAATCAAACGCCTCGGTAACGTGTACCAGCTTTTCCTTCAGGCCGCCGGAGTCTCCAAGCAGGTTTTCACCTTCATCGATTTGCCGTGTGAATCGATGGAGCTGCCCGGAGCGAAGTCGCTGCCGCCGTTTTCCCGGTCCATTGAATTCGATCGCGTCACTTTCGCTTACGATCACGATGCTCTTATCCTGAAGAATATCGATATGAAGGTTCCCGCGGGAGCCGTCGTGGCTATCGTCGGTTCCAGTGGCGCCGGAAAAACCACCCTCGTAAATCTCCTGCCGCGTTTCCACGAAGTCACCACCGGCCAGGTGCGCATCGACGGCTACTCGGTCAACGACGTCACGCTGCGTTCCCTGCGCGAGCAAATGGCCATCGTCACGCAGGAAACGATTCTCTTCAACGACACGGTCCGCAACAATCTCTGCTACGGCCGACCGGATATGCCGCAGGAAAAAATCATTGACGCCGCCAAAGCCGCCTCGGCTCACGATTTCATCACCCAGATGCCGCTCGGCTACGAAACCGTGATCGGCGACCGCGGCCAGCGCCTCTCCGGAGGTCAGCGCCAGCGCCTGGCCATCGCCCGCGCCCTGCTGAAGAACGCGCCGATCCTGATCCTCGACGAAGCGACTTCCGAGCTCGACTCCGAATCCGAAATGCTCGTGCAAAACGCGCTCAACATCCTGATGACCGGACGCACCGTGTTCGTGATCGCGCATCGCCTCTCCACCATCCGCCGCGCGGACATGATCGCCGTGCTCGATGACGGTGCCATCCGCGAGCGCGGCACGCACGAAGAGCTTTTGGTGCGCAACGGCATCTACGCGCGCCTGTACGAAATGCAGTTCCGCGACGCGGAGCCCGTTACGCCGGTCGCAGGTCTTGAATGATCATGCCCGGCGCAAAATCCCAAGCCGGCTCGGTGACTGCGCAAAAAGCCCCGGCCAGCAGTCCCAAGCCCGGCCTTAAATCCATGACCGGTTACGCCCAGGCGCAGACGAGCGTTGCCGGTGTCGGCCTCCGTATCTCGATTCGCAGCGTGAATCACCGCTTTCTCGATCTGCATCTCCG
>CAZLWY010000126.1:0-17239 GCA_964563425.1 uncultured Acidobacteriaceae bacterium
CGCGTTTCCGATGTCGATCTGCCCGCAGGCGATGTCGTATTTGCGGCCGTCGAGCGACGTCACTTTCGTGAGCCCGGTAATTCCGTGTTTCGATGCCGTGTACGGAGCGGAATTTGGGCGCGGCGCATGCGCGGAAATCGAGCCGTTGTTGATGATCCGGCCGCCGCGCGGGTCCTGGTTCTTCATGATCCTGAAAGCTTCCTGCGTGCACAAGAATGCGCCGGTTAGGTTTGTGTCGATGATTTTCTTCCACTGCTCGTAGTCCAAATCCTCGAGCGGCACGGCGCGTCCGGAAACGCCGGCATTGTTGAACAGGAGATCGAGCCGGCCGAACGTCTCAAGCGTCTTTGCAAAAAGCTCGCGCACGGCGACCGGGTTCGCCACGTCGGTTTGCACCGCGAGCGTTTGCACGCCCGCCTTCCTCACCTCCGCCGCGGTTGCTTCCAAGAGCTCCACGCGGCGCCCCGCCAACACCACCACGAAGCCCGCCTGCGCCAGCGCAATGGCTGTCTGCTTGCCGATCCCGCTGCTCGCACCCGTCACCAGCGCAACTTTCGACCTTGATTGTGGCGTGGATCCCATCGTCATCCGCATCATAGCCCAGTTCGCTCGGCGAGGGCAGATGGGGGACGTTGTGAAACAAAAGCTTGTCCAAGCAACCAGCTGCGATTTGGGTATAGAATCCCCGCCGTGCGCATTCCGTTGAATGTATGTGTTTTGATCGCGATCATCGGGACGATCGCTGGCGCGCAGGGGCAGGCCGCGAAGAACACTGGGGCGACGATTATAATCACTCTGGCGGGGCAATCCATGATCCGGTCGGACTTGCGCGCGACCGCGCCGGCAGAAGTGTCCGTGATTCAGGGAATGCTGAAGGGCGATGTGGTCTTCACGAACTTCGAATCGACCGTGGCGGAAAAGGGCCAAACGGTCGAGGAGGGCCGCGGCTTTCTGGCTCCTCCCGAGGCGCTTGATGCTCTACAAACGCTCGGTTTTAACCTGGTGGCTTTTGCGAGCAATCACGCATTCGATCTGAAAGCGACCGGAATCCAGAACACGATTCGTGAGGCGGACGCACGCAGATTGGTCCATGCCGGTACGGGAAAGGACGCAGCCGAAGCCGCCGCGCCGGGTTATGTGCACACGCCGAACGGAACGATTGCCCTGATCGCCAGCGCGTCCGGCCTGATTGCGCAGGGAGGAAACGCAACGGCAGACCGGCCGGGCGTGAACGAGCTTCGCGTGGAAGCGGGCGGCAAGCAAAACGAAGCGACGGAGGATCTGCCCGGTGCGCCCGCGAACATTCCCAACGCCGAAGATGCGCAGCGCATGCTTCGGAGCATTCGCGAGGCCCGCCAGCATGCGGATCTTGTAATCGTGTACCAGCACAATCATGTGTTCGGAAACCATTCCTTTTCGACTATTTTTTCAGAGGGAATGGCCGAGCGCCTGGCGCCGAATGACTGGCTCGTGAAATGGACGCACGCGGAAATCGACGCGGGCGCCGATATCGTGGTGATGCACGGAGCGCCCGTGGTGCACGGTATCGAGATCTATCGCGGCCGCCCGATTTTCTACGATCTGGGCAATTTCATCTACAACGTGCCGCCGACGCTGACCTACATCGACGAGCCAATGAGCTGGGAAAGCGTGGTCGCGTATCTGGAGTTCGAGGGAAGGAATCTGCGCTCGATCACGTTGCGGCCAATCGCGCTGAACACTCTCGGCGAAGGCCAGCCCGATGTCCACAGCGAATACACCAACAATCAATTTCTCGATACGCGCGGCTTGCCTTCGCCAGCGACCGGCGCGAAAGCGGGCTATATCCTGCGGCGCGTAGCGGACGAATCGACGACCTTCGGCACGAAGGTTGAAGTGAAGGGCGACACTGCAAAAATTGTTCTGGGCGTGGACAAGTAACGCTCAAGATCGCATTCGTCTGCGCTGAGTAAGGATTTTGCGCTCTTCCCGGAGGTTTTCGGGATCGTCTTCCTGTCCGCGCTGCCAAACTTTGAACCACGGAAGAAAAAACGGGAGCGAACCGGAAGTTCGCTCCCGCGTGATGACCAGACCCTGCTCGGTTCCCGTTAAATCCTAGGCCGTGGCGTGCGCCGGCTTCGGCACCGTATTGATCGTCTTTAGGATGCGGGAGACGATCTGGTAGGGATCACCTTCGGAGTTCGGGCGGCGATCTTCGAGATACCCCTTGTAACCGTTCTTGATGAAGTTCACGGGTAGCCGGACGGAAGCGCCGCGATCCGAGAGACCGTAGCTGAACTTATCGATGGCTTGCGTTTCGTGCAGACCCGTCAGGCGTAGATGGTTGTCGGGGCCGTACACCGCAATGTGTTCGGGAATATGCTTTTCGAACGCCTTCATGAGGGCTTCAAGGTATTCCTTGCCGCCCACTTCACGCATGTACTTCGTCGAGAAGTTGGTGTGCATGCCCGAACCGTTCCAGTCGCCCTTGATGGGCTTGCAGTAGAGTTCGAAGTCCACCTCGTATTTCTCGCACAGGCGCATCATCAGGTAGCGCGCAATCCAGGTATCGTCCGCTGCCTTGGCCGAGCCTTTGGCGAAAATCTGAAATTCCCACTGGCCCTTGGCGACTTCGGCGTTGATGCCTTCGTGGTTGATTCCGGCCGCGAGGCAGAGATCCAAATGCTCCTCGACGATCTGTCTGGCCACGTTGCCCATATATTTGTAGCCAACACCGCAGTAGTACGGCCCTTGCGGCTTGGGATAACCGTCTGATGGGAAGCCGAGGGGGCGCCCGTCTTTGAAGAGGAAGTATTCCTGCTCGAAACCGATCCAAAGATCGGGATCGTTCTCGATGGTCGCGCGCATGTTCGTGGAATTCGGCGTGCCGTCCGGGTGCATTACTTCGCTGAGGACGATGTAGCCGTCCTTGCGGGCCGCGTCGGGATACAGAGCCACAGGCTTCAGAATACAGTCTGATTTGTGTCCTTCGGCCTGCATCGTCGAGCTGCCGTCAAAACCCCACAAGGGCAGATCGCCGAGCGTGGGAGGCGCTGCGAATTCCTTGAGCGTCGTCTTGCCGCGCAACTCTGGGATCGGCTTCCTGCCGTCGAGCCAGACATATTCCAATTTGTATTTTTTCATAGTCGCTGTTCTACACGCTCCTCTCGTATGGTCATCAGGGACTGTCTTACGGGAAGGGGCCAATTTACGCGCGGACAGACCGGAAATCCAATGCAAAAATTCTATCGAGCCAATAATTCGAATTACATATGTGCCAATTTTCGACGCCCTTATGCTCTCGCTGATGAAGAGCGGACGGCGGTTACCGCTATAGCCGAAAGAAACGCGAAAAGGGCATGGCCCTATTTCGCCGTGGGGTCCCTCTTCACATTGTTATCCATGAATTCCAGAAGGAAGCTCTGTGGGTCGCGAATAAAGAACGAACGCGTCGTCGGACCGATGAAAACCGGCACGTCCGACTTGCTCAGCGTATGAATGCCGGCGGCGTGGACGCGCTCGATCTCGACGTCGTCGTCCTTGGACATGAACAGGAAATGCGCCGTGCCGGGATCCTGGATGTACTGGACCTTCGGCTTGCGATTGTGAATCTTGTATTCGACGAACTGCATGACGACCGGCGAGCCGGGAACGATCGCTTGCGCCATGCGGAACGGGCCGGCTTCGCCGGTCAGCTGATCGTAAGCCTTGTCGTCCATGAATGATGGAGTCACCCAAAACTTGAAATCCCCTCCGACGAAGCTCTGGTAGAGGCGACAGGTTTTTTCGAGGTCGTTAACGACGATCGTCACGCGGGCGCCAAGCACCTTGGAATCGGCCGCCGCACTACTCGCGGGCGCCGGACTCAATTCGACCAATTCGACGGGAGTTCCATCGGGGTCGCGGACGAAAACGGCGCGGATCTTGCCGGCCAGGCCGGGCCAGCTCGGCAGCTCCGCCGGGCTTCCACCCGCGGTGATCACGGGATAGCGCTCGTCTTTCAGCAGGGCGAGGGTCTTGTCCAGATCGCGCACGAAGATCGTGAGGTACGACGCACCGGGATCCCGCAATGCCACGTGGAACGGAGCCGACTTGATCCCCCGAATCTCGATCGCTTCGATCGTCATTTCGGGCCCGCCGGGCGCTGCGGCAGTGCCCGGAATGGGAAGGAGCACGACGCGGCTCATCGAGTCATACGGGTTCGGAACGCCCTGGCCGATGTCCACAAATTCCTGAAGCCCGTGATGCTGGCTGAAGGGCCGGGGCTGGTCGCGCGTGCCGCGAATTTCGAGGCCGATCAGGTCGTGATAAAAGTGGGAAATGTCCTCCGCGTCGGCGATCTCGCGGCCCAGGTGCCCGGCACGAAGAACGTCGCCAGGAGGCACGACACCCGTCGGAGGCGCGTCCAGCGTCGCCCAGGACGGTGGCGGCGTTTGCGCCGAAGCGATCGGGACGAAATGGAACAGCAGGAAGGAAATCGCAACGAATGCGCGAGCGTTATTCTTACATGAAAGTTTCACTTGAAGCCCCTAGAATTCTGACCAGGAATTTTCGATCGTGTCGTCGTCTTGCCGTGGCGCATCATACGCTTGCCGCGTCCGCACCACAACGAATGCGCCTCCCATTCAGACGGCTGACATGTTCGCTCGGTTACTCCGGTTAGGTACGACTCGGCAACCCGCAGAAGTTGCGCGGGGGCCCAAACTTATAGGCTCCGTGGCTTGACCTCGCTGCGGTTGCGCTTCGATCCGGGCCTTCCCACCGCCAAAGCGTAGCGACAGCGGCCCACTTCATCCCTCGTCGCTCGACCTTCCTTTGCACAGGTAGACCCTCATGCTCACGTGAGATCCAACATGCCGCGGAGCGGGACGAACCGCGAGGCGCGCACCGACAACGCAGCTCCTCCGGTTTTCACGCTGACCGCGATCCTGTGGTGCAGTGGCGCATCCAGAAGGGCGAAGCGCCATGAGGAAGCATCGTCGGCAAAACCTGCCTCAAATTCGATGCCGATTTCGTCGTCAATATGGAACGAGAATTGGCCGAGGGGCAATGTCAGACCAAGGCCCCTCGCTTTGATATAGCTTTCCTTGAGGGTCCAGTACGAGAAGAAGACCTCCGACTGTTCCGGAGTAGACATTCCCCGAAGCCTGCTCGCCTCGGACAAGGAAAAATAACGATCCGCAAGCGCAAGGGCCTCGACCTCGCGATCCATCCACTCGGCGTCGACCCCGACAACCTCGTGGGCCACGCTTACGGCGCACACGACCAGACCCAGGGTGTTCGCCAGATTGAAATGGATGGCGGGCACAACGATGGGAGCGCTGATGAGTGGCTTGCCGTGATCGTTGGTAGCAAATCGCCAGTCGGCCGGGGCAACGGCAGCGTAGTTGGATAATACGGTACGCGCCAAGGCCCGCGTCGAGAGGAAGAGACGACGGTCACGCTCGAAGCGGAACCGGCTCAACCGCTCGAGCTCGTCGGGGGTCAATAAGGCCTGGTGAGACGCGAGCAGCTGGGTGTCGGCATCCTTGTAAAAGTAGTACCAGAGGTCGACAATTCCTTGGGGGGAGGAAAGGCTCTCCGCGACAGATATGGCAGGCAGCTGGTTGAGAGGCGCGCGAGGCATGTAGGCTCAGCAGAGATCGGCGCTTTGCGACGGCCGATAGAACCCGTGTCGCGGGAAATTGTATCGCGAGCCTTTGGTTTTCAACAAACCGCCGTGTCAGGCGTGTCAAAGGAGCGGCCGTCATTGCGCAATTAAATCCCTATAGGTCGCCCGACGAACGGTGACGAGGCTCATCGCAGGGCGGGACGCCAGTTGTATCAAGGTGGCTACGACCCCCCCTCGACGACCGTCGCAGGCAAGATTGCGCGGACGTGACGACTACGATCACCGCAGAGGCGCCAATTCGCGCCATCGACCCGCCCCGATCGCCGCTGGGGCCGGCACGATGGTATGCTCCTGCTTCTGCTACGGATTCCCTCCGGCGAGGATCCCATGATTGCGGAGCACACGAAGAGTTATCGGGGAGTGGCTTGCGTTTGGTGCGGAGGACCTATTGCCGTGTCTGGAAGAGTGGCCGGCCTCCACGACATCTTCGAACTGGAAGAAACGACTCCCCGGGCTTTCATATCCCGATGTAAAGCCTGTGAGTGCGAAAACATCTATTCGATCACCGATATTCGCTCCTATGACGGAGAACCCCGGAAGAGAACGTCGAAAGGATCTCGCTAATCTGAGCGGCGAGGTCCGCTGGCCCGAATGCGGGTCGCGGCTGTCATTCGTCCAAACGGTGGCCGATTTTACTCAGCTTTTCCCCCATCCGTGCGATTGATCTAGCATCGGTTGCCTCGTGGCGCGTTTCCATCGTTGATTCGGCCCCTAACTTTAGAAAAATACCGCAGGGGAAACGTGAAAGCGGGCTGAGCTTTTCCATCTGCTTCCGGTTGAGTTGTCTTTTCTCTCGCAGGGTTAGGGGCACAATACTCTCGCCGCCCAAGTCGTCAGCCAAGTCTTTCTGCCTGAGGCCGTTGGGCGCCATTAATTCTCGCAACACCTCGACGCCCGAGGGCTTTTCGACCGCGAGAGGCTTCGCTTCCAATGGCCCCGTCAAAAGCCCCCGCGGCTCGACTACACGTACCATACGTGCTACACGTATGGTACGTGTGTAGGAGGAAATCATGGCGGATAGCAAGAGAAACGGGAAGCAAAATGTGACGATCAGTCTTGACCGCAAAACGATTCAGAAGGCGAAGATCTGCGCCGCCCGGCGCTCCACTTCCATCAGCGGTCTCCTGGCTGATCAGATAGAGCAACTCGTAGGCGAGGAAGAGGCCTACGAACGAGCCGAACGGCAAGCGTTGACCTTGCTCGATCAGGGGTTCCACCTGGGTGGCATCATCCGGGTGGGCCGCGATGAACTCCATGAGCGCTAAGACGTTTATCGATACCGACGTCTTAATCTATGCGCATGACGTAGACGCGGGTGCGAAGCACCAGACTGCAAAAACTGTTCTCCGGGACCTTTGGAGCGAGCGTACGGGCCTTCTCAGCGTCCAGGTGCTCCAGGAATTCTACGTCAACGTCACACGGAAGATCTCTTCTCCCTTGCCGAAGGATCTGGCACGCCTTGTGGTGAACAGCTATGTAATCTGGTGCGCAGAAACGAGTGTGGCTGAAATTGCCTCGGCGTTTCGGATCGAAGATGAGTCGCGAATCGGTTTCTGGGATGCTCTTATTGTTTCGTCCGCCTTAAAAAACGGCGCGACTCGGATTCTGTCCGAAGATTTAAACACTGGGCAAAGGATTGCCGGCATTCTCATCGAGAATCCGTTTGTGGGCATTCACTGAGGCTTAGAGAACGATACCTGTGATGAGTGGCGCGCCCAAGGGTACGATCAGAACTTTTCTGGCCGATTTCGTGTCACAGCTGCCACCGATCGGGCCTCCGGGATTAAGCCCGTAGCGGACACCGACGATGGAGCACCTCCGCGAGCCGAGCCGAGATATTCAAGCCCTGATCTGTTCGTCCTCATGGAAACGAGGTACCACGTTCTGTTCCAAGAACTTCAATCGTCCGCCGAGCTGCTTCGCCCACTTCGGAGTAGGAGGTACATTCACCGGAATGACATCCGGAGATGATCGTCCTTTCTTGGCCAGCTCTACCCACCGTTTCATTTCATGGATATAGGCGCGCAGTGCCTCTGAGGGAGTCTTGGAAACCTCGGTTACAAGATAGGCGCTCGGTAGATCCCCGACGACCACCCACAGCGCGCGGTCGGTGCACGGAGGATTCGGCCGGATGAGGAAAAAAAAGACAGCTACAATCTTTCCCATGCCTGCACCAAAATATGCTGCTTCGATCGATCCACACCACGCAAACGAAGATATGAACTTAGTTGCCTCTGCCGCCATCGAACGCAACATTTCCGCTTCTTCAGGCACCTCGCCCTGCATTTGTTCGATCGGAATGACAAATCGCACCGGCAGCATTGGTTGAAGCTTAACAGCAATTCGGCGAATTAAACGTTTGGCCCGAACCTGTCCCCGGCGCTAATCGGAACGCTCTCCTCGTGCTCGACTGCCGTGCTCGCCCTCCTAGCCGGAAGGAGCCTTGAACCAAAAGTGTCGTGCCCGATACTATTTCCCTTTAAAACGTATGTATGAATGATGCATACTGATGCATATGCGGACGACTCTGAACATTAACGATGACCTGCTTAAGCAAGCGGCACGACTCAGCGGTATCACCGAGAAAACTGCGGTCATTCACGCCGGACTGGAGGCCCTGGTCGCCCGTGAAAGTGCTAAGAGGCTCGCAGCATTGGGCGGCAGCGAGCCGGGTCTGCGGAAAATTCGGCGACGACGCCCGCAGTCCCCTGCGGCGACCCACTGATGCTTGTTGATACCTCGATCTGGGTGGAGCACTTGCGCCATAGCCAGCTCGGGCTCGTATCGCTTCTTCATCGCGAGGACGTTCAGTGCCATCCTTTTATCATCGGCGAATTGGCGTGTGGTTCAATAATCCACCGCTCTGAGATCCTGCAGTTGCTCCGAAGATTGCCATCCGTGCCGATCGCCGAGAATGAGGAAGTGATGACCTTCGTCGAGCGACATCGCCTCATGGGTCGGGGTATTGGCTGGATTGATGCACATCTGTTGGCGTCTGCGGTATTGGGAGCCGTGCCGCTTTGGAGCGCCGACCGTCGCCTCGCAGCCATCGCGCGATCGCTCAGAGTCTATGGCGAGCCGTAGCTTAAGCGAGTTGCAGAGATTCCCTCTGAGATATACAACGTTGTGTCATCACCCATGTCTCCGGGCCGGACCGTACCGTGAAAGAGTGGCGCGCCCGGAGGGGTTCGAACCCCCGGCCTTGTGCTTCGGAGGCACACGCTCTATCCATCTGAGCTACGGGCGCGCGGTGGCGATCGTTTCGATTCTACATGGCGCCGCACGGTGGAGCAAAGGTATCGCCCCTCGAATGGTATAATTCCGCGCCTTCACTCCCATGACTGAATCGCTCAGACGCTGGCTGGAGACTGCCGGGACGCGCGGCGTGCGCGTGCTGGTAATCCTGGTCATCGCCTTCATTCTGGTGCGCATCCTGAAGGCGCTGACCACGCGGCTGGTGCAGATCGCCAAGGGTCAGGCGCGCGCGGCCCTGCTGCGCGAGCAGCAGACGCGGACCATGGCGGGAATCGTTTATTCGGTGGGCGCGGCGCTGATCGTGGCGGTCGCGGTACTGACGGCGCTGCCCGAATTCGGTTTCGACGTCACGCCCTTTGAAGCAGCCGCCGCGGTGGGCAGCGTGGCGCTCGGATTTGGCGCGCAGAACCTGGTGAAAGATATCATCAACGGTTTTTTCATCGTCGTCGAAGACCAATTTGTGGTGGGGGACTTAATCCAGCTGAACGGCGAAACCGGCCGCGTCGAGTACCTCACCCTGCGCCGAACCGTGGTGCGCAACGTCGGCGGCGCAATCGTCACCATCCCGAATTCGCTGGTGGGGCAAGTCGCGAATTTGAGCCGCGATTGGTCGCAAACGTTCGTCGACGTGACCATTCCCTCCGACGAAATGGTGGGACGCGCGCTCGCCACTCTCGAAAAAGTCTGCGGCGATTTCCGCAACGACGCGAATTGGTCACAGGCCGTGGTCGATGGCCCGCGCGTTCTGGGCGTCGAATCGCTCGCGCTGGACGGCACCGTGCTGCGGCTGCAAGTGCGCACGGTGCTCAATCGCAAGGACGATGTGGCGCGCGAGCTGCGCCGGCGAATGAAGATCGCCTTTGAGGAATCATCGATCCCGCTCACCCACACGCACCAACTCGTGGTGAAGGAAGCCGTCGCCAGTCCCGACCGGGAATAGTGCGGGGACCGCGGCCGGACATTTCATTCACGTACGTGCATCCGACCTTACACAAGGAGGAAGTGGCATGCCGAAAGTGACACACGACCAAGCGGACCTGCTCTTGAGGCTCTACGAAATTCGGCGCGAGCCGAAAATGCGCGAGGCCCGCGACTGGTATTTTTCGAAGTTTCATCCTGCCACGCTCGAAGATATCCAGAGGCAGGCGCCCATGGGCAGCCCGGAAAGCGCCTTCATGCGCATGGTGATCAGCTACTGGGAAATGGCGGCCAGCATGGTGAATCGCGGGCTGATCGACGAAGCGTTTTTCTTCGAGAACACCGGCGAGCAGTGGTTCATTTTCGAGCGCATCAAGCCGTTTGTGCCCGCCATGCGCGAGCGCAACAAGAATCCGCACATGTACGGCAACCTCGAAAAGCACGTGAAGAAGATGGAGGCCTGGCGCAAGAAGAAGGCTCCCGGCTCGCTCGAAGCCATGCGCCAGATGACGGCCTCGATGGCCCCTCCGAAGTCATAGTATCCGGAAGCACCCGGCGAATTCGTTCCCGGCGTACCGCCTGCATTCGGAAGGCGGTGCGCCGCCGCAGGGCGGCATTGTCGCATCGACACCAAGTTTGCTAATGTCCATGAAACGCTGCGCGGACCCGGAGACAGCACCCACAGCGCCTTGTCTCATTCATTGCCATGCTCGCACCAGGCAGCAAATTCGGCTCCTATCAAATTCTCGCGAGCATTGGCGCTGGCGGAATGGGTGAGGTGTATCGCGCCCGCGACACTCGCCTGGGACGCAACGTCGCGATCAAGATTCTTCCCGCGCCGATTTCCGCAACGTCTGACGAATTGCGCCGCTTCGAGCTCGAAGCGCGCTCCGCATCCGCTCTGAACCACCCGAACATCGTCACCATCTACGAGCTGGGACAAGAAGGCTCGATTCATTACATCGCGATGGAGCTGGTGGAGGGCAAGACGCTGCGCCATCTGCTCGGCGCCGGCGCCCTACCGATTCGAAAAGCGATCGAAATTGCGGCGCAAATTGCCGACGGTTTGGCGAAAGCTCATGAAGCGGGTATCGCTCACCGGGATCTGAAACCGGAAAACCTGATGGTGACCCAGGATGGCTTCGTCAAGATTCTCGATTTCGGATTGGCCAAGTACGCGCCCGCGGACGAACTGACAGAGGACGGCCGCACGCTGACGGTCTCTAGCACTCGATCCGGTCTGATCCTCGGAACGCCTGGCTACATGTCACCGGAGCAGGCCGGCGGTCTTCCGGCGGATTATCGATCGGACCAGTTCTCATTCGGTCTGGTGATGTACGAAATCGTCGCCGGCAAACGCGCCTTCCGGCGCAGCAGTGCGGCGGAAACCATCCTCGCGATCATTCGCGAACACGCCGAGCCAATCTCCGGGCAGGGTCCGGATGTTCCGCCCCCGCTCTGCTGGGCGATCGAGAGATGCCTGCAAAAAGAGCCGGATAAGCGCTACGTCTCGACCCGCGATCTCGCGCGGGAGCTTGCCGCCATCCGCGACAGCTTTCTGGAAAAGCCGTTCCACGCGCCGGAACCTCAGCGCGTGAACGTGCCGGTGCAGCGGACCGGGTTCGTTGGACGGGAAAAGGAAGTTGCGGGGGTGAAGGAACTGCTGCTGCGCGATGACGTGCAGCTGGTCACGGTCACGGGGCCGGGCGGAATCGGTAAGACGCGCCTGGCTGTGGAAACGGCGAGCGGGCTGGTTGGAAACTTCCCCGGTGGAATTCATTTTGTCGCACTCGCCGGACTGAACGACCCGGGACAGATCTCATCGGTGATTGTGCAGGCGCTGAAGATCCGCGAGGGCGGCAGCCCGTCTCCGCTCGAAACACTCGAAAAAAGCTTGCGGGATTCGCTGCGCGCCCCCCTTCTCGTGCTGCTAGACAATTTCGAGCATCTGACCGAGGCAGCTCCGACGGTCGCGAAGATCCTGGCGGCGGGTCCGAACCTGAAAATCCTCGTAACCAGCCGCGCGGCGCTGCATGTGTACGGGGAACGCGAGTATCCCATTTCGCCGCTGGCGGTGCCGGAATCGCGCACGAAAATGCCGATCGAGGCGCTCCTGAAATGTCCCGCGGTAGCGCTATTCGTACAACGCGCCATCGCCGCGAAACCCGACTTTCAATTGAACGCGGAAAATGCTGCCGCGGTCGCCGAAATCTGCGCGCGCCTGGACGGCCTGCCTCTGGCGATCGAACTCGCAGCGGCACGAGTGAAAGTTCTTTCCCCCTCGGCTATGAGGACCCGGCTGGCAAGCCGGCTGCAACTCTTGACCGGTGGCGCACAGGATTTGCCACAGCGTCAGCGAACGCTTCGCGCCGCGATGGATTGGAGCCACGAGCTACTGAGCGCCGCCGAGCAGAAACTGCTCCGAAGAGTGTCGGTCTTCGTCGGGGGCTGCACGCTGGAAAGCGCGGAGGCCGTTTGCGACGCGAAGGCCGACCTCGGGCTGGACCTGCTCGACGGCATGTCCTCCATGGTGGACAAGAGCCTGCTCCGGCAGGTCGAGCAGCCGAACGCCGAATCGCGTTTCATGATGCTTGAAACCGTCCGCGAGTATGCGCTCGAGAAGCTGGTCGCCAGCGGAGAGGAATCCCTGACCAAGCGGGCCCGCGCGGCCTACTGTTTGGTGCTGGCGGAAGAAGGCGCCGCGGAAAAAAGCGGCGCGATGGAGACGGAGTGGTTGGCGCGCTTCACCATCGAGCACGATAATTTTCGCGCCAGCCTCGAATGGCTCCTCGAAATCGGCGAGACAGAATGGGGAATGCGCCTCGGCGCCGCCCTATTTCGTTTCTGGGAAGCTCGCGAATACCTCGCGGAAGGAAGAATGTGGCTCGACAAACTGTTGAAGCTCCAGGGCGCGGAAGCCGCGAACAAGCTGCGGGCCCGCGTGGCTTTTGCCTCCGGGGTTCTGGCGGACCGCCAGGGGGACTATGCCGCCGCGAAAAGCCTGCTGGGGGAAAGCCTCGATATCGCGCGTCAACTGGGCGACAAACGAGCCGTAGCCGTCGACCTGAATGCGCTGGCAGTCTCGGCCAGGGAAAGCGGCGATATCGGTGGCGCGAAGTCCTTATTCGAACAGAGCCTGGCGGAGTGGCGCGAGCTCGGCGATCAGACCGCCATTGCTCGCACCCTGAGCAATCTGGCAAGTGTCGCCAAACTGGAAGGCGCGTATGACCGCGCGCTTGATTTGTACGCCGAATGCGTCGCGATCTTCCGCGATTTGGGAGACCATACCGGCCTGGCATGGACGCTCAACTATCAGGGCGATGTGGCGCGCGATCAGGGCGAAGATTACGTGGCGCGCGCCCTGAACGAGCAAAGCCTGGGAATCTTCCGAAAGCTGGACAATCGCTGGGGCATCGCGAGCACGCTCGCTGACCTCGGCAGTCTGGCGATGGAGGAACGCGATTATTCCCTGATGCGCGATCTCTACCGCGAAAGCCTCGAGATTTTCCAGGAGCTGGACCACAAGCGGGGAATTGCGCGCCTGCTTGAAAGCTTCGCGTGTTCCGCGGCATCTCAGGACAATGCCGAGCGCGCCCTGCATTTGGCAGGCGCGGCCGCGGCCCTGCGGCAAAATATCGGTGTGCCGCTGTCGCCGGCGGAACAGACAAAGCTGCAAGCGACTCTGGATTCGGCGCGAGAGCGATTGAGCAATGCGGCCAGCTCGAAGGCGTGGCTCGATGGATGGGGATTGGCCGTCGAGGAAGCGATTGAAATAGCTCTGAAGCCGGATGCCGCTTCGCTGTCGTCTTAGCGCGGACGCGGGTTATTCGGCGCTGGATGGATCAATCAGCCGGCGCACGGCGGTGATTCGGTTGGCGGGAAACCCGGAGCGCTTGGCGTGCTCCTGGATGACGGTTTCGTCCGGAGCAAGGTAGACGCAGTAAACCTTGTCTCCGGCGACGTAGCTATGAAGCCATTGAATCTCCGGGCCCATGCCTTTCAGGGTGCTGACGGATTTCTGGGCGAGTTCCCGCCATTGGGCGTCGGACAGATTTGCGGCTCCGGGAATTTCGCGTTCGATGACGAATTTGGGCATATTTGTTTGTGGTTTTGCCGGGTGAGTGCAAATCCTAACATGCCCCGGAAGCCGCTTCAAGTATCCTGGGCCTGCCATTTGCCGTGTGCGCAGCAAAAGAGGACGAAAACGCGAGGTCGCCATGGACATTCGATCACTTCAAAAACCGCTGAAGGAACAATACCGCAGCGATCCGACAGCTTCACGGATCACGATGCGCGCGAGGGGTGCCGAGACGGATGCTCCGGTGTCCTGCTCCATCGATATCGGGCGCGCGGTTTATCAGGCCGAGGCGCACAAAGGCGTCGGAGGGGCCGGCAGCGGCGCGTGTTCCGGCGATCTGCTGCTCGGCGCTCTCGCTGCGTGCGCGCAAATTACGTGCCAGATGGTTGCCGCCGCCATGGCGGTTCCGACCGAATCCATAGAGGTAACGGTGGACGGCGACATGGACCTGCGCGGCACGCTCGGACTTTCAAAAGACGTGCCCGTAGGCTTTGAAAAAATCCGCCTGAATTTCGATGTCATCGCTCCCACGGCTACGCCAGAGCAACTGCAGGCACTGCGCGAAAAGACCGAACAATACTGCGTGGTGATGCAGACCTTGCTGCACCCGCCCGAGATCCGGACCCACTGGGCCGGTGGCGATTCCTCAGCCGGGAAAGCTCAGGCGTAACGGAACAGCGCTTTGAATCCGTAGTCCATGTGCTGCTGGATGTGGCAATGGAACAGCGATAAGCCTGGTTGATCGGCTACGAGGTCGGCACGTACGCGGCCGTAGACGGGCACGATCACCGTGTCTTTCATCAGGCCGGCGGTCGGTTTTCCGTTTACGTCGACGAGCTCGAACAGATGCCGGTGCAGATGCAGCGGGTGTGAATCGTCCGTGCGATTTCGGAAGATCAGCCGATAGCGCGCGCCCTGCTGCAGGACGAATTCGCGGTCGTGCGGATACGGTTTGCCATTGACCTGCCATAAATTGAATTGCCCGGCGCCGCTGGGTATTTTCTCGAAAACCATATCGATCGTCTGATCCGGCGCAGGACGTCCCGGCGCGCCGCTCGTTCCGAAAGTGGTGTAATCCCAGACAGGCTTCGCCGGCGGAATCCATCGCGGCTCGCCGTGTTGATTTTCATACTCGACGATCACGCCCAAGCCCGCGTTGCGGGTCGGATCGTCGGTTGAACCCAGAATCCACACCCCCGGCTGATTCATTTCCACATACGCGTCGATTCGCTCGCCCGGCCCGAGCATCAGCACATCGACCGGTTTCGGCGAGGGTACGGAGTTGCCATCCATTGCGATCACGCGAAATTGATGGCCGGAAAACGCAATGGTGCGGATCTCGATGGCGCTCGCGTTGAGCACGTGTATCAGCGCGCGCTGGCCTGCGCGCACCCGAATCGGCTCGCCTGCGCCGAGCGCCTTGTCGTTGATCGAGAAAAGCTGCGATGTAACCTCCAGGCCATTGGGCCGCGTATCCAGCTGCGCCGGGCGTTCAAGCGGCGGCCCGAATCCGCCGCTTTCGGCCGCCTCGTTTTCCATCTGATCGGTGAAGTACGGCTCCCAATCGCGCAGCGCGAGAAAAAGTTCCAGATCGTGCTGCCCGGGTTCGTTTCCGCCTTCGACCATCAGGAAACCGTATTGCCCGGTGTAGCTTCCGCGGTGCAGGTCGCCGCCGGCCATTGCGTGCGAATGGTACCAACGCGTGCCGGCCGGCTTCGGAGTGAACTGGTAACGGCGGCGCCCACCGGGCGGCACCATCGGCGTCCCTTCCTCCTCCGCGCCGTCCACCTCCGACGGCACGAACAGCCCGTGCCAGTGCACCAGCTCCGCCGTGTCGGTATCGTTGATCACGTCAACCGCTACCGGTTTGCCCTCGCGCATCCGCAGCACGGGTCCCGGAGACGCGCCGTTATACCCAATCGTGCTGATGAAGCGGCTCGGTGCAATTTCGAGCGCCACGGGCGCGATCCGAAGCGTGAAGTCGGCGGGCGCAGCCTGACCGGGAGCGCCCACCGTTGGGGGATTTTGCGCCGGCATCGGAGGCATCCAGGGAGCCTGCGACTGCGCCGCAATACGCGCCCCCGCCATGCCGCCAACGACCGCCGCGGTACCGAATTTCAGAAGATCTCTGCGCTTCACAACTCCTCCCGCTGATTGCGCATCATGCACACTGGTATATGGACTCAGAGCGAAATCGTCTCACGGTCAGATTGGAAGGCACAAGTGAGGCGAAGGTTGCGGACGCGGCGACATTTTACGGAACGATTGCAGCGAATCCCGCTGAGTTGAAGACGATGATTCCAATCTGTTACGCTCGAAGATTCTGAAGGATCGATTCGGTGAGATCTCTTCGGCCTATTTCCGCGATTGTGCTCGTCCTGGGATTGGCCGCTGGTGTGGTGGCCTTCCAGGGTGGTTCTTTGGGTACGCAGGGTCCGGGCTCGTTTTTTCCTCCCAGCTATTCCTACGACGATTCGCAATCTGCCAGCAAAGAGCCGTCCGAATTCTATTGGTCGCGCCTGCGCTACACCGCGAGAGTGGACATGTACGGCGGATATGGCGGCTACGGAGGATATGGCGGAAGCTGGTCGCGCGATTATCCGAAGGCGGATCGCCAGTTCCTGATGGCGCTGAAGCGCCTGACGCGAATCGAAGCGCGACCGACCGAACAGGTCGTAGACCTCGACAGCGACGACATTTTCAACTACCCGTGGGTCTACGCAGTCCAGGTAGCGAACTGGACGTTCACCGACGCCGAAGCAAAGCGCCTGCACGATTATCTACTGAAGGGCGGCTTCCTGATGGTCGACGATTTTCACGGCACAGCCGACTGGGATCGGTTCATGGCCGGCATGCGCATGGTGTTTCCGGACCGTCCCGTCGAGGACCTCGCCGATGAGGACGAAATTTTCCACGGGCTGTATGACATCGGCGCTCGTTTTCAGATCCCCGGGGAACAGTATGTGTGGTCGGGGCGGACGTATGAAAAAGACGGGTACGTCCCGAAGTGGCGCGCGATCCGCGACGACAAAGGCCGCGTCATGGTCGCGATCTGCCACAACATGCACCTGGGCGACGCCTGGGAGTGGGCCGACGATCCAAGATATCCGGAGCCTTTCGCATCCATGGCATTTCGCGTGGGGCTCGATTACATCATGTATGGCATGACGCACTAAGCGGGCTGGGGACCGCGGAATGGGGCTCGCGGTTGTGCGAACCATGTTTGAATTTTTCTTCAGGTATCCGGCGAGGGTTTTTTCACAGGGTGACTTCGTGCTGCTCAGCGGGTGGCCGAAGTGGATCCTGTGCATTTTGCTGCTCGGCGCGGCCGGGGCGCT
>CAZLWY010000127.1:0-8917 GCA_964563425.1 uncultured Acidobacteriaceae bacterium
AACCTGCTCTCGATCGGCGCGATCGATTTCGGAATCATCATCGACGGCACGCTGGTGATGGTCGAAAACATCTTCCGCGAGCTCGGCCTGCGCGAAGGCCAGGAATACGACCTTCACGAAGTGATCCTCGCGGCGGCGAAAGACGTGGACCGGCCGATTTTCTACTCGGTCGCCGTGATCATCGCCGGATACATTCCGATCTACGCGTTGAGCGGGCCTTCCGGAAAGCTGTTTCATCCGATGGCGGATACGATGTCGATCGCGCTGGTCGGCGCGCTGATTCTGACGCTGACGCTTGTGCCCGTGCTGTGCTCCTATTGGTTCAAGCGCGGGGTACACGACCGATCGACCAAGCCGTTCGAGTGGGTGCGGAGAAAATACGCCGGGCGCCTGCTTTGGTGCCTCGACCGCCCGAAGACCACGATTCTGGTTTCCGCGTTGATTTTCGGCGCCACGCTGCTGCTGATTCCGTTTATCGGCGGCGAATTCATGCCGCACCTGGATGAAGGCGCGCTGTGGGTGCGGGCCACGATGCCATACACGATTTCCTACGAGGAAGCCGCGAAATTCAGCCCGCAGGTCCGCACCATCCTGATGAATTATCCGATGGTCACCGACGTCGGCTCAGAATTGGGCCGTCCGGACGACGGCACCGATCCCACCGGATTCTTCAATGACGAATTTTACGTGGGACTCAAGCCCTATAACGACGCATCGTGGGGCAAAAGCTCGATCCACAACAAAAAGGAACTGACCGAGGATCTGCAGAAGAAGCTGGCAGCCTTCCCGGGCGTGATCTTCAATTTCACGCAGCCGGCCGAAGACGCCGTGGACGAAGCGCTCACCGGACTAAAAAGCTCGCTCGCCGTGAAAATCTACGGCCCCGATCTGAACGTGCTGCAGGATCGCGCGCTCGAGATCAAGCGTCGGCTTTCCCAAGTCCACGGCTTCACCGAACTCACCGTGGTGCGCGAGCTGGGCCAACCCAGCCTGATCATCCATACGGACCGCGACAAAATCGCGCGCTACGGCATCAATGTGGCGGACGTGGAAGCGGTGGTGCAGGCGGCTGTGGGAGGGCAGGCGGCCACGCAGGTGATTCAGGGCGAGAAACTTTTCGACCTGGTGGTGCGCATGCGGCCCGAGTTCCGCGAAAACGCGACGGAGATCGGCAACCTGCTCGTGGGCACGCCCAGCGGCCAGCAGATTCCGCTGAGCGAGCTCGCCGACATTCGCGAGCAGAGCGGCGCATCCTTCATTTACCGCGAAAACAATTCGCGCTACATCGGCGTGCAGTACAGCATCGAAGGGCGCGACCTGCAAGGTGCCGTGGAGGAAGGCCAGCGCGCCATCGCCGGCATCCAGAAATCGCTGCCACCGGGTTACCGGCTCGAATGGGGCGGCGAATACAGCCAGCTGCTGGAGGCCAAGCACCAGATGGAAATCATCGGACCGCTGGCGCTGCTGCTGATTTTCATGATCCTGTTTGCGCTGTACGGCAATTTCAAATTCCCGGTCACGATCGCGCTGGGCGTGGTGATGACGGAGCCTGTGGGCGCGCTGATCGCTCTGAAACTGACGGGCACGCCGTTCAGCGTCTCGTCGCTGCTCGGCTTGCTCGCGCTGATGGGTGTGTCGGTTGAGACCGCGGTGATTCTGGTTTCCTACATTAATAAGCTGAGGCGCGAGGACAAGGACATTCGCACCGCGACGTACGAGGCGTCCCTGCTGCGGCTTCGTCCGATCATGATGACGGCGCTGGTGGCGTGCCTGGGGCTGTTGCCGGCGGCGCTTTCGACCGGCATCGGCTCCGACACACAGAAGCCTTTCGCGATCGTGATCGTGGCGGGCTTGATTTCACGCCTGTTGCTCGGGTTTTTCGTGAATCCGGTGCTGTATGAAATGGTGGCGCGCGACGGCGACGTGCTGCAGGTATAGCGAGCGGGCCAAAGTTGCGGGGTTTGACGCCCGCGCGAATTCCGTGTTGGCCGCTTTGATACGCCGGGGCTAAGATAGGACGTTCGAGGTTGAAACTTGATTGATTCCGGCATTGCCAAGCGCACCGCCCGGCGGCTTCTGGCCGTCGTGGCCCTGCTCGCGCTCGCGCTGCTGGCTACCCACGCCGTAAGCCACTGGCACAACCAGTCCTACGACGAAGATAACTGCCAGATCTGCCATGTAGGCCACGCGGCAATCCCGCAGCCGGCCCCGCAAGTGGCCATGCAAGCGGCCACGCCCGTCGTGCGGTTCGCCATCGGCGACGAATCGGCGCCTCATCCTGACTTTGTCGGCACCCCCAGCATCCCGCGAGCCCCTCCCGCGTAAACGCGTTTTCCCCAACTCAATTGAAATCTCCCAGCACGCGGCGCCTGTCGCGCGGCGCGTGCGGATATCCACATTCATTCCGAGCCCAGCGCTTAACGCGCCGCGGCCGCATTCATACAGGGGGAAATCATGAAGATCAGAAGTGTATTTCTTGGGACTCTATTCGCCGCTCTGTGCGTGCTGGTGGCAGTCCCGGCCGCTCTGGGGCAGAACGCCGGCAATTCGACTGTCGTCACGGGGACCGTGGCCGATCCTACGGGGGCGGTAATCCCGGGGGCTACGGTTACGATTCACAACCCGGTCAGCCAGTACGAGCGTTCGACGACCACGGATGCAACCGGCAACTTCAATTTTCAGAATGTGCCCTTCAATCCGTATCACATGAGCGTCAGCGCGCAGGGGTTCGCCAGCTACGCGCAGGATATCGACGTTCGGTCGTCGGTACCGCTCAATGTCAAGATAAGCCTCCAACTCGCCGGGGCATCTAGCACCGTAACGGTCGAGGCTGCGGGCGATTTGCTCGAGACCGATTCGACCTCGCATACGGACGTGGACCGGCAGCTGATTCAAGATCTGCCGCTGGAAAGCTCATCGTCGTCCATCAGCTCCCTGGTGACGCTCGCATCGCCGGGCATCGCTGCGGATTCAAACGGCCTCTTCCATGGCTTGGGCGATCACGCCGAGAACTCGTTTTCTCTCGACGGGCAGCCGATCACGGATCAGCAGAGCAAGGTTTTCTCCAACCAGATTCCGGTAGACGCCGTTCAATCCCTCGAAGTGATTGACGGAGCGCCACCGGCTGAGTACGGCGACAAAACGAGCGTCGTGATCGACGTGACGACTCGCTCGGGGCAGGGGATGACCACGCCTCACGGAGCCATTACAGGTTCCTACGGCGCGTTCGGAACCTCGAATCTCGGATTCAATCTCGGATACGGAGGGCAGAATTGGGGCAACTTCATCTCGGCGAACGGATTGAACAGTGGCCGATTTCTCGATCCACCCGAGTTCTCAGTGATGCACGACAAGGGCAACGAAGAAAATGTCTTCGACCGCTTCGACTATCAGCTTAGCAAGGCCGATTCGCTGCACCTGAACCTCGGCTTCTCGCGTTCCTGGTTCCAGACGCCCAACTCCTTCGACGCCGAATTTGCGACGCCATGGAACGGAGTTGTGGTGAACGATGCCGGCATCGGGCCGAACGGCCTGGCGGTGGGCCCGACAGACCAGCGTTCACAGATTCGGACTTTCAATGTCGCGCCCACCTGGACGCGGCTGATCGGCACGAATACGGTGCTGACAGTCGGGGCTTTCGTGCGGCATGACCAGTACAACTACTATCCCAGCGACAACCCGTTCGCCGATCTTGGCCCACAAAGCCTTCAACGGGAAACCGTTTCTCAGCTTCGGTTTCTGACGAATGCCGGCGCTCGAGCGAACATCTCCTACGTGAAGGGCATTCACAACATCAAGGCAGGCGTCACGTACGAGCAGACGGTCCTGAGGGAGCACGACCGGCTTGGAATCGTCGATCCAACCCTCAATGCGCCGTGCCTGACCGCCAACACCGATCCCACGCAGTACGACATTTCCAGCGCGTTCATTCCTGTTCAGGGTTTCACGGATCCTTCACAGTGCGCGGCGGCTGGAGACCAGGAGAATATTGCGTCCAATCCCAACGCGCCCAATACTGCTCAATTCCCGGTGTTCAATCCGATCTTGCTGCCGTTTGACCTGACGCGAGGGGGAAGCCTGTTCACGACCCAGGAATTCTTTCCGTTGCATACAGACGTGAAGGAAACAGCGCTCTTTGTGCAGGACACGATTACAGCCGGGAATTGGTCCTTCAACGTGGGGATCCGGGGCGATCTGTACAATGGCTTGGCAGTCGCCCACCAGGCCGAGCCGCGCCTCGGCATCGCGTACAACATCAAACAGACAAATACCGTTCTTCGTGTTTCTTATGCGCGAACGCTTGAGACTCCCTTCAACGAGAACCTGGTGCTTTCCAGCCTTGGCTGCAACAACGACGTTCTGTCCGTGCTTCTCCTGTGCACCCCGGGCGCGAACTCGATTTTGTCGCCGGGCTTTCGGAATGAATTCCACGCGGGCTTGCAGCAAGCGTTCGGGAGCCACGTGGTGTTCGATGGCGAATACATCTGGAAGGAGACGCATAATGGCTTCGACTTCAGCGTGTTGGGCAATACGCCGATCACGTTTCCAATCGAGTGGCACAGTTCCAATATTCCTGGGTTCGCGGCTCGCGTAAACGTCACGAACCTCCATGGGTTTACCGCTTACGTCGTTATGTCGAGCGTGGCCGCGGTGTTCTTTTCTCCCCAAATCGGCGGGGCCGGCGCCGTCCCCGTGACGTCGGGAAACGGGTTCGTGCCTTTCCGCATCGACCACGATGAACGCTTCAACGAGACAGCGCATATGCAGTATCAGTTTTGGAAGCGCGGCCCCTATCTCGGTCTCAACTGGCGTTTCGACAGCGGGCTGGTGGCCGGTGCGGCGCCGTGTTTCGGCGTGCTCGACTCCAACACCTGCCCCGGATCGGTTCTCATCGGCGGCGTACCCAACGTAAGCATGGTCGCGAGCAACGTCGGTTCGATACCTCTGAGCGCCGATCAGGAATTCGAAGCGGGGTTCACCTGCAACGGCGTGCACGCGACGCCGACCACGCCTCTCCCGTTCAACTGCCCGGCGTCGGAATTCAACTCGACCCTCATCAAGGTGCCGGGCATCAACCAGGAACAAGACGACACCGACCCGCCACGAATCAGGCTGCGCAATCTGTTTGATCTGGCGCTGGGCGATGACGATTTGTTCCACGGAGACCGTTACAAATGGAGCGCTCGCGTAACGGTCATCAACCTGGCGAATAACTATGTGCTGTACAACTTCCTCTCCACGTTCAGCGGCACGCACTACGTGACGCCACGAGCGATCACCGGCGAAGTCGGCTTCCACTTCTAACCACGTCCGCAGCGGGCCGTTTCTCAGTTCACATTGTGAAACGGCCCGAAGTTCACGTAAGTGCCAGTTGATAGAAGGTTGCAAAAGCGGATTGACATGTTTTGACAACACCTTTAATGTCGCTTGTCTAGTTGAGAGTCTCTTACAACTGGGGTTCCGGGGAATGCGTCGCTACAAGCAGGCAGTTCTCTCATTTCTGGTCGTGGCGTTCCTCTTGGCGACCACAATCGCCACACGCGCCGGCGTCGGCGGCAGCATTTCCGGCACCGTAACCGACTCCAGTGGCGCGGCCATCGTCAAAGCGAAAGTCACCGCGACGAGCACCGAAACAGGAATCAGCCAGAGCGTGACGACCGACGGCCAGGGGTTCTACTCGTTCCAGGCGCTCCCCGTGGGGCACTACGATCTGCAAGTGGCAACCATGGGTTTCGAGCCCTATCGCAGAACCGGAGTTTCTATCGACGCCAACGGTGCGCTCACCATCGACGTGGTCATGCACGTGGGCGCGAGAACCGACGTCGTGACGGTTGCCGAAGATCAGCTACACGTGGACACCACCAGCACGCAAATGGGCGAGCTGATTTCCGGCGCGCAGATGACCGCCGTGCCTCTCAACGGCCGCAGCTTTACCGACCTGCTCGCGCTTCAGCCAGGCGTAGTGCCGGTTACCTCGATCACCGCCGAGACCGTGCAGGACGTGGGCGCAAGCGTGCTTTCACCCTCCGGCGACCTGAACCCCGGCACGATCTCGATCAACGGCCAGCGTGAATTCGCAAACAGTTTTCTGGTGAACGGCAGCGACGTCGAAGAGGACGTCAACATGGGAGCGGCGATCATTCCCAACCTCGATTCGATCGCCGAATTTCGGATTCTCACCAACAATTTTGACGCGGAGTACGGAGAATTCAGCGGCGGCCAGATCAACGTGGTCACCAAATCCGGCACGAACCAGCTCCACGGCAATCTTTTCGAATTCGTTCGCAATACCGAACTCGACTCGAAGAACTTTTTCTCGCCCGATCGTGGTGCATTCGACCAGAACCAGTTCGGCGGCACCCTCGGAGGTCCGATCCGCAAGGATAAGATCTTTTTCTTCGGGGACTATCAGGGAACGCGCTCTACACAAGGTGTCGACACCGGCCAGATATCGGTTCCCTCGGACCAGGACCGCCTGGGCAATCTGCTCGACCTCGCGAGCTCCTTCGTCACCACCGACGCCGGGGGGAACACCGTGCCGACCACAGTGAGCGGCCCCTATTTTGCGAGTTTGCTGTCCTCCAAGCTCGGCTACGCGGTGACGGCCGGTGAGCCTTATTACACGCCCGGCTGCACCAAGGCCACGTGCGTTTTCCCGGGAGCGGTGATCCCGCAATCCGCCTGGTCCGCTCCGGCGATGAACCTGCTGAAATATATCCCGTCGCCCAATAACTCGGACAACACGTTTTCGTCCTCCGCATTCAATCTGAGCCTGCGCGACGACAAGGGCGCCTATCGCCTCGACGCCAACACGCGCTGGGGCATGCTGTCGGCCTACTATTTCCTCGACGACTGGTCGCAGAACAACCCCTACCCGATCGCGCAGGGCGGCGCGAACGTCCCCGGCTTCAACGCGCTCTACACCGGCCGGGCGCAGCTGGTCGACCTGGGCGACACGAAAACGCTGGGCACCGCGGCGGTGAACGAATTCCACTTCAGCTATCTGCGCGACGCCAACGATCTCGGCAAACCGATCGGCGGGGTCGGCGTGAGCCTCGCGTCGCAAGGCTTCGAAGTGGGACCGGGAGGGCCCGGGATCGTGGCGCTCTCACCCAAGACGGAGGGCGTGGAAAGCGTCGGATTCAACAGCTACACCATCGGCACGAACACGAACGAGCTGTTTCAGGTGGGCAACACATTTCAGTGGATCGACAGCTTTTCGAAAGTGATCGGAACGCACACGCTGAAATTCGGCGGTGAATTCCACTACGACGAAGTCAACGTCGATGCCATCGCACAATTCAACGGCAGTTTCCTTTTCTTCGGGACCGAAACCGGATCGGATTTCGCCGATTTCCTGCTGGGAATTCCCAGCCAGTACAATCAGAGCCAGCTCCAGCCGTTTTATGGCCGCAACAAATACCTAGGGCTTTACGGGCAGGACAGCTGGCGCGTGACGCACAATCTCACGCTGAACTACGGCCTGCGCTGGGACCGCATTGAGCCCTGGTATGAGAAATACAACCAGATCGCTACGTTCGTTCCCGGCGTGCAGTCGGTGGTGTTTCCGGGCGCGCCAGCCGGCATTCTCTATCCCACCGATCCCGGAGTGTCGCCGACGCTTGGGCCGCCCGGCAATCTCGATTTCGCGCCGCGCATCGGGCTGGCCTATTCACCGAGTGCTTCGGGAGATGGACTGCTCTCCAAGCTCGTCGGCGGCCCCGGAAAGACGAGTATGCGCGCCAGCTACGGAATGTTTTACACCGCGATTGAAGCACTCACGATCGGGGTCATGAGCGCAAACGCTCCCTACGGCACGACGTACACGAGCCCCGCTCCTCCGCTCTTCTCCACGCCGTTTGTCACCGCCTCGAATGGAGACGATCTCGGCCAGGTTTTTCCGGTCACTCTCGCGACGCGCGGCTCCAGCGCGAAACACCCGGACAACAATATCGATTGGTCCCAGTTCGAGCCGGTCACCGGCCTGCCGAACTATCCGACGACGAATCGCATTCCCTACACGGAGGAATACATGCTTTCGCTCGAGCGCGGATTCGGCGCCACGACGGTCGTGAGCGTCAATTACGTCGGCACGCAGGGTCATCGCCTGCTCGTTCTGGAAGAAGCAAATCCCGGCGATCCCGCCCTATGCCTCTACCTCAGCAACCCCGCGAATCTCGCGACGGGAGAGACGCCGTGCGGCCCGTTCGGCGAAGACTCGACCTACGTCACCTCAACCGGCAAGACGTACAAGGGCACCAGGGGCCCGTTGGGTTCGAATTTCGGCAGCAACGCCAATCAGGCAACGATCGGGAACTCCAACTACAACGGCTTGCAGGTGATTGTGCGCCACACCACCGCGCACGCGCAGATTCTCGCCGGGTATACCTACAGCAAATCGCAGGATCAGTCATCGAACGTCGGCGAAGAAGTGAATCCGTTCGATCCGGGCCTCAGCAAAGCGCTTTCGGCCTTCGACGTGAAGCACAATTTCGTCGCCAGCTACTCCGTCGACCTGCCGATCGAGCGTCTGTTCCATGCCACGAACCGCTGGACGCAGGGCTGGCAAATTTCCGGGATCACGCACTACAGTACCGGCCTGCCCGTCACACTGGTCAATTTCGGCGACAACTCGCTGATCGGTTCCGAGCCGAACGGGATCAACAATTTCGGCGTGGACGAACCTGATTTCACGCGCGGACCGCTCGAGCTCAACAGCGATCCCCGCAACGGAAACGCGTATTTCAACACTTCGCTTTTTGGCGAAAACGCACTGGGAACTCCCGGCACCTCGAAGCGCCGGTTTTTCTACGGCCCGGGAATGGACAACTACGACGTCGCCCTTCTCAAGAGGATTCGCCTGACCGAATCCAAGTCCTTCCAGCTTCGGCTGGAGGCCTTCAACCTCTTCAACCAC
>CAZLWY010000128.1:0-9836 GCA_964563425.1 uncultured Acidobacteriaceae bacterium
CGCCTCCCAGCAGAGTTGAGAGCGTGCGGACGAACTGCGCGATCTGCGCCTTGATCCAGATGTCGCCGAACAGCGGAATGCGCGGTTTCAGGCGGTCGATCGCGATCGCGCCGCGACTCGAGCGCGTCCACAGGAAAATCCCGATCGCGGCCGCCACGATGACAACTGCAAAGACGGCGAAGTAGTCCCGCAGCGGTACCGCAATCGCGAGCAAGATGCGCGTGCTCGCCGGCAGCGGCACGTTGAGCTGTTGGTAGAGCTCGGCGAATTTCGGCAGCGCGTAGGTGGCCAGATAACTGACCACGATAATCGCCACAAACACCAGAACCGCCGGATAAATCAGTGCTGTGATTAATCGGCTGCGAAAACCGGTGGTGACGCGCAGATATCCGATGTACTGCTCGAGAACCCCGGTCAGGTTGCCGCTGCGTTCGCCAGCCGCGATGACCGTGATGTAGACCGGGGGAAACGATCCTTGCGCGGCCATGGCTTCAGAAAGCAGCGCGCCGGTGCGAACACGCTGGCGGACGTCTTCCAGAATCGGGCGCAATCGCGCTGCCGCCGCACGCTCGGCGAGCAGATCGAGCGCGCGCAGAATCGGCAAGCCGGCGCGGACCAGAGTGTTGAATTGTTGATTGAAGACCAGGAAATCATCGGAGCGAATCTTGCGGTCACGGCCGGACTGGCTGAGTTGCGCCAGGACGTTGAACTGGTTGCGCACCGTGTAGACGTAATAGCCGCGGTCGGCGAGCTTCTGCCGCGCTTCCGCCTCGGATTGCGCCGTCTCGACCTGTTGAAAAATCCGGCCGGAGGCGTCCCCGACTTTGCATACGAAATCGGCCATATTGGTGTGTCGGCGCGCCGTCCCCGAGGGACGATTCACCCAAAGTCTAGCATACCCCTTACGGAGTGAGGCTGAAGCCGGGATAACAGCCTGTCAATAGGATGTGACAATGGTGAGAAAGGCTGTGCCGCAACGGGTTTGGGGTGCTCATCCCAGTGACCCTGCCGACCGATATGATACAGTTCCGGGCTGAAAACGCGGGCCTCGACCTGCCGCCTTTTGCCAATTCCATGGAACCCATCTCTCACTTTTTTTATTCCGACCGGCTGAAGCTGCAGTTCTGGGATTACGGCCAAGATGGCAAGCCTGCTCTCGTACTGGTGCATGGCGGGCTTGATCACGCGCGCAACTGGGACTGGGTGGCGCGAACGCTCCGCGAGCACTATCACGTGTATGCGCTCGATTTGCGGGGCCATGGCAATAGCGCCTGGGCGCCGGGCGCGATGTACAGCCTGGTCGAACATGTTCTGGACCTTTCGGCGCTGCTCGACATCATCAACGAGTTCCCGATCCGTCTCATCGGGCATTCGCTGGGCGGCATGATTGTCCTGAATTACGCAGGCGTGTTTCCGGAACGCGTGCGCAAGGCGGTGTCCATCGAAGGGCTCGGCGTGCCGGAGAACAGTAAAGTCCACGGGCCCCTGTACCGGCAAATGCGGTACTGGATCGAATCGGTTCGCAAGACCGAGAAGCGGCAACCCAAGACGTATCCCAGCATCGCCGCCGCGGTGGCTCGGATGAAAGAAGCCAATCCACATCTTTCCGACGAAGTCGCGCGGCAGCTGACGATGAACGGAACAAACTGGGAGTCCGACGGCTCGCTCGTCTGGAAGTTCGACAACTACGCGCGCGTGTTTCCGCCCTACGGACACCGCGTGGAGGATTCCACCGAGCTCTACAGTCAGATTGCCTGCCCGGTTCTGTTCTTCTGGGGGCTTGAAAGTTTTTTTCCCGTGCCGGAAACCGACCGCCGCGCGAGGGCCATTCGAAATTCGCGACTGGTGAAGGTGGCGAACGCGGGACACTGGGTCCATCACGACCAGCTCGACATATTTCTGCGCGAGACGACAGCTTTTTTGAAAGATTCAGCCGCGCAGCACTGACCCTCAGTGAATCTCGCCGGCCAGGGACTCTTCGTCAACAATGGCCACGCCGGGCGGTGGCTGGAAGTGGAATTTGATTTCGGGTATCTCCCCGTTTTGCTCCCAGTTTGCGAAGCGAAATTCGGTTTCAACGCGGCCGGGTTCCCGGATCAGCACACGCACGAGCTGCGACTGCGGGTCGACTTCGAATAACACTTGATACGAGGGGTCGTTCGAGACTGCATCGCGCGGCAAACAGACCAGCACGCTGTTTCCAACCGGAACTCCGCGGCCGTCACGAGCGCTGCCCTTCTCTGTTTCCGCGTCGGCGAGCTGAATCGAGCGGCAGAGCTTCGAAAGATCCGCCTTCCCCGTCAACAGCGCGAGCGGCGTCCGCCAGTCCGAGCTTTCCTTCAGCTTGGCCCGGCTGGCGGTATGGTCGGCAGGGACGTAAAACCACACGTTCGTTCCGTCCACGATGAAGAGTTTCTCTTCCGGAGATTCGTACTCCCAGCGCATTCGTCCGGGGCGCGAAAAATAGACAGTTCCGGATTCTGACGCCGATCCGCCGTTCCCGTCCATGTACCGCTCATAGAAGCTGGCGCGCAGCGTCTTCGCGTGCTGGTAGCGAGCTTCGAGCGCTGCGCTCAGCGACGCTGCATCAGGTACCCAAGCAGTGGCGGCGAGCAAACACGTCGCCGCGAGAAACCGGAAAAACATGTTTCAAGTCTAGCAGAGTTGCCGACGCTGCCAAGGATCGCTCGGGGGCCGAACAAGAGGCGCGGGTGGCGGCTATTGCAGGGAGGGCAAAGCTTCGCAAGCGGCAGGAGTGGCGACGGCCGCGCCGGTCGAGCTGTAATGCACGATCATGGCTTCATCCGCGCAGAAACTCTGGGTGCCTGTGTACACCGAGTTGGGCATCGCAGTGATGAGATAGGACAAGAAGCCCGCGCCACACCCGGGTGGTGGGTTCGAGATTGCACCGCCCTGTGGCGTGTATGAGAATGTGTAGCCGCTTTTTTGGCTGGGTGCGCTGGCGATAGAATTGTCGACAAGCATCGCACCGTTGCAGGTCGCCGTTCCCCCTACGGAGCCCATCGCCAACATGGAAGGCGGAAAGCCATTGCTCCATACGGAGGAATACGCTGCCGTGGCGCTGGTTAACGTTCGGACGGTCGAGACCGCGGAGGCCTGGTTGGCTGCGATTTTCGCCTGAAGGAAATTCGGCACCGCGATCGCCGCGATGATCAGGATGATCGCCACGACAATCAGCAGCTCGATCAGCGAGAATCCCCGTTCCCGGAGGCCCTGCCGTCCAGTGATAGTCAGTGTGACCATGGTGAGCCGTTCGGACTCGTTTGCCTCGAAACAGAGGGGAAGAAGCAGAACTGTAAGCTTCTTCCCTCTCCCGAAAGCGTCCTGTTAGGACTACTGGAGAACCTGCGCCGCACCGAGAGCTGCGCAGCTTCCAGCCGCTGTCGCAACCTGAGCGCCGTTCGTGTTGAAGTGCAGCACGCCGCTCAGATCCGCACAGAAACCACGCTGACCGGTCGTACCAACCGTCTGCGGCCAGGCTTCCTCTTCAAAGCCGGTGTTCGGGCTTGCCGCGGTGCCAGCCCCGCCGTTCGGGGTCGCGGCAAATTTGTAGCCGCTCTTGAGGCCCAGAGCGAGGTTCGAATCGATCAAGCAGGCCTGAGCCGCTGTCGCGCCGCCCGCAGGGCAGCCGCCCGCAGGCGTTGTCAGCTGAGCGAGAGTGGTCGGACCAGTCTGGAAGCTGTTCGTGTAGCTAATTTCCGCGGTAACGATCGTGCGCGTCGAACCGACCGCCGACGCTTCGTTGGCCGCGATACGTGCGCGAAGCAGGTTCGGAATTGCGATGGCCGCGATGATCAAAATGATCGCGACGACGATTAGCAGCTCAATCAGTGAAAAGCCCTTCTGGGTCCTTTGCATTTCTGTCTCCTGAGAGGATTCTCTTTCGCCTAGTTTTTGGCCGCTTTCGGAATCGTCGTCGGGGACGCCCAGGGGCCCTTCCATCTGCCGTCGATCTCTTGGTCGTGCTGGCTGCTTGCCACCGATGCTTGGTCCAGCCTACCGTGCCGCCCTTCGTGTTGCTCTTGCCTTTCGATTCGCCCTAACTTCTTCAGCCTTAGCAAAAAAGGGGAGAGGCGCCGCCTCCCCCCTTCTTTGAACTACGAGACTACGATCAGACTATTGCAGAACCTGCGCCGCACCGAGAGCTGCGCAGCTTCCAGCCGCTGTCGCAACCTGAGCGCCGTTCGTGTTGAAGTGCAGCACGCCGCTCATATCCGCGCAGAAACCACGCTGACCGGTCGTACCAACTGTCTGCGGCCAGGCTTCCTCTTCAAAGCCGGTGTTCGGGCTTGCCGCAGTGCCAGCTCCGCCGTTCGGGGTCGCGGCAAAGTTGTAGCCGCTCTTGAGACCCAGAGCGAGGTTCGAATCGATCAAGCAGGCCTGAGCCGCCGTCGCGCCGCCCGCAGGGCAGCCGCCCGCAGGCGTTGTCAGCTGAGCAAGAGTCGTCGGACCAGTCTGGAAGCTGTTCGAATAGCTAATTTCCGCGGTAACAATCGTGCGCGTCGAACCGACCGCCGACGCTTCGTTGGCCGCGATACGTGCGCGAAGCAGGTTCGGAATTGCGATGGCCGCGATGATCAAAATGATCGCCACAACGATCAGCAACTCGATGAGTGAGAAGCCCTTCTGATTCTTCTTCATTGTTTCTCCTAGGAGCAAAGCTCCGAAACTCTTATATGTCGTACTCCCTGGCGGGGTACGCCATGACTTATCGCAAGGGAGATGCCAAGCGAGCCGCTGGGGTTTACTGTCGCGACACAATCTGGCTATCGCTATTCTCTACTATAGCTTACAACCACCCCGGCGGGCTTTTTGCCCGGGCATGGCATGACCTTGGCGTCGCACGCTCTCGCAGATTGACACTTATTGCTCATGGGCGATGACCAAAACCGCGGGAGCGCTTGAAACGCTGGGGTTAGGCCGTACGGACTGCGAGCGGTTCCAGATTGTGCTCGCCTAAACACCGTATTTCTTCGCATAGTGGCGGAAGGACCGGTAGGACATCTTCAACAACGAGGCAGCTTGGGTACGCACGCCGCCCGAGCGCTCGAGTGCCGCGAGCAGATAGGAGCGCTCGAGCCCTTGAATGTACTCCTCGAGACTCATGCCCTCCTGCGGCAGGCAGGCATGGCTTCCATTACCGTTGCCATTCTTCGCCGGCGACGAATCCTGGAAATGCTTCTGGATTCGCTCCGGCAGCGCACCGACCGAAATGCGATTGCCGCCTTCCAGTGCGACGGCGCGTTCGATCGTATTCTCCAGCTCGCGCACGTTTCCGGGCCAATCGTAGACTTCCAATCGGCGCATGGCCTCCGGGTCAATGCCGTCGATTTTCTTGTTCATTGATTTCGCGAATCGCCCCAGAAATTCGCGCGCCAGCAGGGGGATATCATCGTCGCGCTCGCGCAGCGGCGGCAGGTGAATGGGAATCACGCTCAACCGGTAGTACAGATCCTCGCGGAAGCGCTCTTCGGCGATTTCCTTGGCTAGGTCTTTGTTCGTCGCCGCGATGATGCGGACGTCGACATCGGACTCTTCGGTGCTTCCGATCGAGCGGACTTTGCCTTCCTGCAGCACGCGATAGAGCTTTACCTGCATGGTGACGCTCATGTTGCCGATCTCATCCATGAACAGGGTGCCACCATTGGCCGCGTGAAACAGACCCCGGCGATTTTCGTTGGCCCCGGTGAAAGCGCCTTTCATATAACCAAAAAGCTCGGATTCGAGGAGCGTTTCCGGAAACGCGCCGCAGTTGATGGTAATGAAGGGCTGTTTCGCGCGAGCGCTGTTTTCGTGAATGGCGCGCGCAACCAATTCCTTGCCGGTGCCGCTTTCACCGGTGATCAGGACGCGGCTGGGCTGTGGAGCGATGTTCTGTATCAACTCGAAGATGGCGCGCATCTTCGGGCTGGTGCCGATCATGTGGTCCAGACCGGTCAGGCGGCGCAGCTCGCGGCGCAGATATCCCGCCTCCTTTTTCAGTGCCAGTTGCTCGGCGACCTGCTGCACGGCGGGGCGCAGTTCATCGAGCAGACGATCGCCCTTGATGACGTAGCGGTCGGCGCCGAAATTGACGGCGGCGACGGCCGTGTCGATCGTCGGCACGCCGGTAATCAGGATGAAGATGCTGCCGGGAGACACTTCCTTCGAATAGCGCAATAGTTCGACGCCGTCCATATCGGGCATACAGATGTCCGACACGACGATGTCGAAAATGCGCGAGGCCAGCAGGCGCTTGGCCTCTTCGCCATTGGTGGCCACCTCGCACTTGTGCCCTTCCTTGCGGAAGCTGATTTCCAGAAGCTCGCGGATGGAGCGCTCATCGTCGACAATCAGCAGGTGGGCCACGGCAGCTAGACCTTCCCCACAAGCGGAGCCGCGGTGCGCGGCGCATCGGTCGTCGAGCGCGGCGTATTCCGCGAATTGGATCGTGAACGGGCAGCGCCGGCGGGGAGTTCCACGAAGAATTCGGTGCCCAGGCCCGGCTCTGTATCGACGCGTATCTGGCCGCCGTGCGCCTGCAAAATCTGGTAGACGATGGCAAGGCCGAGCCCGGTTCCTCCCTGAAAACCAGACTGAAAGGGCTCGAAGATGCGGGCCGCGGCACGCGGGTCGAAACCTGTGCCCGTATCGCGAACCGAAATTCGCACGGTTTCCTGACCCGCATCGAGGCTGACCGTCAGCGTGCCGCCGTCGGGCATGGCGCGCAGCGCGTTGTTGCACAGATTCCAGAAAACCTGCTTGATGGCGTCGCGATCGACGAGGGCCCGGACTTTCTTCGAGGGGAAATTACGATCGATGGTCACTTTGCCCGACGCGCCGGCGTGACGCTCGATCAACAGGAGCGTTTCCTCGATCAACGGAACGATTTCAAGGTCCGCAATGGAATAAGATTTCTCGCGCGAATAGTCGAGGAATTCGGTGATGATCTGATTCAGGCGCTGCGATTCGCGGCTGACGATCTGGACGAGTTTCTTGTCGTCGTCCTCGAGCGGCGCAAGACGCGCCAGCTCCTTGAGCGCGCCGGTCATCGCCGTCAGCGGCTGTCGAATTTCGTGAGCGATCGCCGCCGATAGACGACCGAGGGCAGCCATGCGCTCCTTGTTGAAGACTTCGCGCTCCAGGCGCTTGAGTTCGGTGAGATCCTGGAAATTGAACACGTAGCCGCTTGTTTCATTCTGTCCGGTGCGCAGGGGAGAGATCGACAGGCCCAGAAAGCGCGTCGCGCCGGACGGCGTGCGGAACTCAAGCTCTTTCCGCAACGCGAGAGGCGTTCCCTGCTCATCGCTTTCCACGGGCCAGAAACCCTGAAACACGTCGGCAACAAATTCCCCGCGCAGCAGAGTGAAACCGCGGCCGGTAATTTCCGCACCGGCGCGATTCACCAGCAAGATTCGGCCCTGCAGGTCGGTCGTGAGCAGGCCGCCGCGCATGGATTCGATAATGTCGCGGTTGAACGCCTGGAGATCTTTCAGCTCTTCGCTTTTTTCGTCGAGTTCGATGCCTTTCTTGCGAATCGTCTGTGCCAGCAGGCTGCCCAGGTAGGCCACAGCGAAAAACGCGAAGAAATTGCTGCCCAGCCACGATTGCAGCTCGCGCAGCCCGGGCGTCGTAACGGCCGTCCGCGGGATGATGCCGTAATAGGAAAGCTCCACGATGCAACCAAGCAGCACGAATCCCCCGCCAGCCGTCATGAACGCGCCGCGGCGGGAGAACAAAATACTGCCCATCAGGATGGCCAGCAGGTAGAGGGAGACGAAATAGCTGTCTTGCGCACCGCTCGCGTACACCATTCCCGTGATCATCCCCAGATCGAGGGCAATCTGCACGGTGGCGTGCAAACGGAAATGCGGGAACCTGCGTTGCGCAAGAACGAAAATGGTGGCCAGCAAATACCAGACCGCTCCCAGGATGAAAACCTTGGCTACCGGGAACGGACTTGTGGTCCACTGCCGGATGGCGATGGAGACGGTCAGAAGAAACGTGATGATGAGAAAGCGGACGCGACCGAGCAGCGGCAGCCATTCACTCACACTTGGTGTGAATTCCATTTCGGGTCCACTGACGATTTTGTCCTCGATCTTGATCCCGGCAGCCAAGGCCGACTCATGCGCGACCTTGGCTGCTCCCCTGCCGGCACGAGAGGTCCGGGATTAGTGCCCGGCCAGTTTGCCGATCAACGAGAACAACGGCAGATACATGGAAATGACCACGCCGCCGACGACCACGCCGAGAAAAACGATCATGATCGGCTCAATCGCCGTCAGCATGTCTTTCACCGCCGCGTCCACCTCGTCCTCGTAGAAGTCCGCGATCTTGGAAAGCATGGCATCCATCGCGCCGGTTTGTTCGCCGACGCCGATCATCTGGGTCACCATGCCCGGAAAGACCTCGGTTTCCTTCAACGGCTCGACCAGCGAACGGCCGGCTTCGACGGCCTTGCGCGTCTGCGAGATCGCTCTTTCGACGACTGCGTTACCCGACGTGCGTGCGGTGATGTCCAAGCCTTCCAGAATGGGAACGCCGCTGGAAATCAGCGTTCCGAGCGTTCGCGTGAAGCGTGCCACGGCGATCTTGCGCAGCACGAGTCCTACCACGGGAAGCTTCAGCATGACCTGGTCAAGCGCCATGCGGCCCGTCGGCGTCCCATACCAGAACTTCAGGGCGAAAATAGCGCCGACGAGAAACGCCAGAATGATCAATCCGTAGATGCTCCCGACAAAATTGCTCAGGGCGATGACAATGCGGGTCGGGAGCGGCAGATCCGCGCCCAGGCCGTTGAACAGAGTGGTGAAAATCGGGACGACCTTCCAGAGCAGCAGCACGATGACGCCCGCCGCGATGCTCAACACCGCGACCGGGTAGATCATCGCGGACTTCACGGCGCGCTTCAGCTTTACGTTTTTTTCGATGTACTGCGCCAGGCGCTGGAGAATGGTGTCGAGAATACCGCCCGTCTCGCCGGCCTCCACCATGTTGTAGTAGAGGGGATCGAAGACCTTTTCGTGCTGCTTCATCGACGCCGACAGCGTCGCGCCGCCTTCCACCGAGGCGCGTGTGTTGTTCAGGATCTTCTGGAAGGTCTTGTTCTCCTGCTGGCCCGCCAGAATTTCCAGGCACTGCACCAAAGGCAAGCCGGCGTCAATCATCACGGAGAACTGCCGCGTGAAGATCGCCAGTTCCTTCTCGTCCACGCCCGATCCGAACGAAGGGATGTTGAACTCCACACCCTTTTCGGAGAGCTTGCTGACGTTGATGTTCTCTCGCCGCAAGATGGCCTGGAGCGCGGCTTTGCTTTCCGCTTCGCGCTCGCCCGCCACCTTCGTCCCCATGCGGTTGATGCCCTTATATGTAAAGACCGGCATGATCTGTTACCTCCCTATGCCTTTCCTCTGTTCGATTACTTGCGGACAGGAACCCGGCCGCCGCCACTCACCGGCGAAGTTACCCCTCGATTGATTAAATCCTGTAATTCATCGGGATTCGAGGACCTCGCCAGCGCCGTTTCCATAGTGATTAACTTCTGTTGATAGGCGTTGGCGAGACTCTGGTTGAACGTCTGCATTCCGGTCTGTCCCGTGCCGGTCTGCATCGCTGAGTAGATTTGGTGAATTTTGTCTTCGCGGATCAGGTTGCGGATGGCGGCGGTGGGAACCAGGACTTCCATCACCATGGCGCGGCCGCGGCCGTCAATTCGCGGCAGAAGCGACTGGCAAAGAATTCCTTCCAGCACCATCGAGAGCTGCGCGCGCACCTGCGGCTGCTGGTGCGCCGGGAAAACGTCGACGATACGGTTGATGGTCGAAGACGCCGAG
>CAZLWY010000129.1:0-23022 GCA_964563425.1 uncultured Acidobacteriaceae bacterium
CCAAGCTTCCCTGTAGGCGCTGCCATTTCGTCTCCTCTGGCTACGACGTCGCCGATGCGGCGCCGCTGACAATTTCGATAAGCTCTTTCGTAATTCCCGCCTGGCGAATCTTGTTCATGTCCAGTGTCAATGAATCGATCAACTCCGACGCGTTCCGGGTAGCGGAGTCCATGGCCGTCATCCGGGCGGCGTGTTCCGCTGCGGCGGACTCCAGAAGAATTCGGTACACCTCAGCTTCGAGGTAGCGCGGCACCAGCCCGCTGAAGATTTCCTCCACCGGCTCTTCGTAAATGTAATCGACCACCCGCGATTTGCCGCTGGCAGCCAGATCGTGCGGCAGATTCGGGTCCTGCTCGGCGTCGGATGTCATTCCCGGCGTCTTCACCTGTTCGGCATCGAGCACCGCTGGATCGATCGGCAGCAGCTTCATCACCGTCAACTTCTGCACGATCACGTTCTTGAACTCGTTGTAGACGGCGTAGACCGCATCGACTTCGCGCGAGGCGTACAGATCGGCGATTTTCCGCGCGATTTCCTTCGCAGTGGAAAATTCGACCTTGCTCGATACGTTCAGGTATTCGCCCGCGATCGTCCAGCCGCGCTTGCGCAGCTGGTCCCGGCCCTTTTTGCCGATGGCCACCATCTGCAATTTCTTCGACGAATTCTCGCGCACGAACTGGATCGCGCGCCGGATCACGTTCGTGTTGAATGCCCCGGCCAGGCTGCGATCGCCGGTCAGCACCACCACCAGCACTTTCTCCTCGGGCCTGCGCTCGAGCAGCGGATGCACGGCGGATTCCATGCGCGCCGCGGCCGAGCGCATCACGCGCAAAATCTCACCGGCGTAGGGACGCGCCGCAAAAACGCCTTCCTGCGCGCGCCGCAACTTCGCCGCAGAAATGAACTTCATCGCGCGGGTGATCTGCTGCGTGCTCTTCACCGAGCGGATGCGTCGCCGATAATCGAGAAGTGTGGGCATGAATTCTGTTCAGCCGACCTTAGTCCGCGGCGGCCGCCGCGCTCGCGGAGCTGACGAAACGCTCCTTGAAGGCGTCGAGCGCCGTCTTGATATCGGCGCGAACCGCGTCATCGAGCGCCTTCTTCTCGCGGATGGTCTTCAGCACGTTCGGGTAATTCGCCTCCACGAACGGATACAGCTCGCGTTCGAATCGCTGGCAGTCGGAAACTGCGACGTCGTCGAGATACTTGTTCGAGCTGGCGAAGATCAGCAGGACCTGCTTCTCAACCGGCAGCGGCTGGAACTGATCCTGCTTCAGGATTTCCATCAACCGTTGGCCGCGCGCCAGTTGCGCCTGCGTGGTTTTATCCAGCTGGTCGGAGCCGAATTGCGCGAAGGCGGCCAGCTCGCGGTATTGCGCCATGTCCAACCGCAATGACCCGGCGACCTGCCGCATGGCTTTGATCTGCGCGTTGCCGCCGACGCGGCTCACGGAAATGCCCGCGTTGATGGCCGGACGAATGCCGGCATTGAAAAGGTCGGCTTCCAGGTAGATCTGACCGTCGGTGATGGAAATGACGTTCGTCGGAATGTACGCCGAGACGTCGCCCGCTTGGGTTTCGATCACCGGCAGCGCCGTCAGAGAGCCCGCGCCGAGTTTGTCGTTCAATTTCGCCGCGCGCTCGAGCAAACGTGAGTGCAGGAAGAATACGTCGCCAGGGAACGCTTCGCGGCCCGGCGGGCGGCGCAGCAGCAGCGAAATTTCGCGATAGGACTGCGCATGCTTGGAAAGGTCGTCGTAAAAGCAGACGGCGTGACGCTTGCTGTCGCGGAAATACTCGCCCATGGCGGCCGCGGCGAACGGCGCGATGTATTGCATCGTGGCGGGTTCGCTGGCCGTCGCGGCTACGACGATGCTGTAGTCCATCGCGCCGTGGTCGGTCAGCGTCTTCACCACCTGCGCGACGGTCGAGCGCTTCTGCCCGATCGCGCAGTAGATGCAAATCATGTCGCCGCCCTTTTGATTCAGAATCGTGTCCAGAATGATGGCGGTCTTGCCCGTCTGACGGTCGCCGATGATCAGCTCGCGCTGTCCGCGGCCGATCGGAATCATCGAGTCGATGGCCTTGATGCCGGTCTGCACAGGTTCGCGCACTGGCTGGCGATCGACGACGCCGGGAGCGATGCGCTCCAGCGGATTGCGATGCTCGGTTTGCACGGGACCCTTGCCGTCCAGCGGCTGGCCCAGGGGATCGACGACGCGCCCGATCATTGCTTCGCCCACGGGCACGGACATAATGCGGTTCGTGCGCTTGACCGTGTCGCCTTCGCGAATCTGCGTGTAGTCGCCCAACAGCACCGTTCCGACCTGATCTTCTTCCAGGTTCAACGCGATCCCGAAAACGCCATGCGGAAATTCCAGCATCTCGCCGGACATGCAGCGGTCCAGGCCGTGCACGCGCGCGATGCCGTCACCGACCGAAATGACCGAGCCGACCTCATCGACCGCGACCGTCTGCTGGTAATTCTCAATCTGCTCGCGCAGAATCTTTGTGATCTCGTCCGCCTTGATATTCGCCATCCGTGGCTCCTATTCCGATTCCAGCTGTTCGCGCATACGGTCCAGTTGCGCGCGCACCGAACTGTCGTACACCGTCGAACCTACGCGCACGACGGTGCCGCCCACGAGCGATTCGTCCTCGTGGAATTGCGCTTCGATTTTCTTTTTCGTCTGCCCTTTCAGCATTTCGATCAGCTTCTTGCGTTCATCGGCGCCCAGCGCTTGGGCCGACGTCACCACTGCCTCGGTGATATTCTGCCGCGCGTTCAGGTCCACGCGGAACATCTCCTGAATCTCGAACAGCAGCTCCGTGCGGTGGTGATCCACCAGCAGGCACAGGAAATTCCGCACCGAAGGCGCCAGCTCCATCACCGCGCCGATCTTCTGGATCACTTGGAGCTTGGCTTCGCGGCCTACCGACGGGCTTTCCAGCGTGGTGCGCAGATCGGCTGAATGCGCGAACGCTTCGGCGAACGCCGCGAGATCGCTCGTCACGCGACCGGCATTGTTCTGCTCAAGCGCCACGTCCGCCAGCGCCGCTGCGTATCGTGATGAAACCGGCCCGTTCAAATCGATCTCCTCTGTTTTCTCTTAGCTCTTCGCTTGCCGCTGTCCGACCAGCGATGACATCACGGTCACAAATTCGAAAAAGCGATTGGATTCAACCTTTGGCTGCAATTCCCTCCGCAGCAGCGCTTCGGCGCGCTCGACGGCCATTCCCGCAGCCAGCGTCTTCAATTCCCGCCGCGCAGCGTGTTCCGTGGCCGCGATTTCCGCCTGTGCGGCGCGTTCGATCATTTCGGCTTCGGTCTTGGCCAGCGCCTTGATGCGTTCCGCTTCCAGCGCCGCGGCTTTTCGGGCCTCTTCGCGTATCTTCGCGACTTCGGTGTCGATCGTTGCCAGCTTGGCTTGCGCCTCGGCACGCCGCCTTTCGGCAGCCTCCCGGGCCCGTGCGCCTTCGGCGATCTTCTGAGAGACTTCCTCGGCGTGGCTGCGGAAATAGGCCGGTGCACTCCGGAAGAGATAAAGAAGGATGACCACAACGAGAACGAAGTTGATCCAGCGGAAAACCTGGCCGGTCGGCGAATCTTCAAGCTTGGGCTGGGCTGCTTCCTGCGCCAGGACGGGAGCGGCGAACAGAAAGAAAGCGACTGCGAACCGCGCGGCCGAGCTTATGAAATTCCGGGCGGAGCGAATCATCTCGCCGCGCCTCGTCCCGCGTCACCGGCGGGTCTGCCCAGAATGGCTTGGACGATCTGGCCCGCGAGCTCCGGGGTCGAGCGCTCGACTTCCGCTCGCGCCGCTTCCAGTTCCGCGGCGATACGCTTTTTTGCGGCGTTCACGTCGTCCTGCGCGTGCGCCCGCATCGTTTTCAGCAGTTTGGCGCGGCTATCGAGAGCTAGCTGACGCGCGGCTTCCTGCTCGGCGTAGATTTCTACCCGCGCTTTGCGCAGCGCTTCGTGGTAGCTATCGAGTTCCTGCTTCGCTCCAGCGTCGGCGGCCGCAGCTTCCGCGCGAGCGCCTTCGATTTTCGCGCTGCGCTCTGCCATCGCCCTCATGATCGGGCCGAAAAACGCCCAGCGCATGAAAAAGTAGAAGAGGAGAACGACGATAACCGTCGGCACAGCGCCCAGAAACAGTTTTTCGAGCTGGTGGACGATTTCCATCGTGGCGGAAAGGTACTGCGGTCAGTCTCCTGGTTGTTTTTTCGAATCCCGGCGTGCTTTTCGCCGCCGCACCACGCGCGCGAGCGGCAAAACTAAGGCGAGAAATTATCGCATCGGCTCCGCCGCGCGTCAAATGGTTCATCAGCCGTTCAAGCGAACGCGATGCGATCGTTCCATTCTGCAGAAGACTGAAGATTCGACTAAACGCGGAGAGCGCGAAGAAGGCCCGAAGCAGAAGAAGTACGCGGCTCCGGGCCTCCGTATCATAATTCCTTGCGCGCTCGATCAGAATAACAGCTTCAACCCAAACTGAATCTGCCGCTGGCTGTTGGGAATCGTGAGGTCACTGAAGCCAGCATTCACTGTGGGAGTACCGCCTCCCGCTCCGTCGACGGCACCTGGCGGGCCAACGCAGCCCGGACCTCCGACGGCGCACGAACCGCTGAAAAGGGTAGAGGTTGGATTGGCAAAATCCGTACGGTTCGCAATATTGAAAAACTCCGCGCGGAATTGCGCGGAAATCCGCTCCGTGATCTTGGTGGTCTTTAGCAACGCGAAATCGAGGTTTATAAAGCGAGGTCCGACTACGCTGTTTCTAAGGCCGTCACCAAGCGTGCCGGCTGTTTGGAGTGTGAAACAGTCTGTATTTAACAACAGCGGCTCGATGATACCGCCCAGGGCAACCTCTCTCTTGTCGACCTCGGGATCGCACCCAGGGACCGAGTTCGGACGCGGCGTCTGAGCGTTGTCGTTCAGGCCGGTCTGGTCGAAGCCATCGCTAACCGTGAACGGAGAGCCGCTTTGCGCCGTGAAAATCCCGCTGACCTGCCAGCCTTCCACGAGCCTGTTTCCACGGAAGGGCAGCGTATAAACGATGTTTCCCACGAAATTGTGGCGAAGGTCGTAATTGCAATTGCCTTTGTCAAGATTGGGATCGAAGGGATCGAGTTCGCCCTGTTCGTTCAGGCCCTCAGGTCCATACGTTCCGGACTCGACGTCGATGCAATGCGAGTAGGTGTAGGACGCTTGCATGGTTACACCCCTGGCCGCATGACGCACGAGATTGACTTGAAGCGAATTGTAGTTGGACCAGCCCTCTGGAACCGCTTCATTGAGAAAGCTGTAGTTGTTGTTCACTCGGTTTGCAAAGGAATACACGGCGCCCCCCACATAGGCCCCGAAGTAACAGCTGGTAAGGTTGGCCGCTGTTGGTACGCAGGGCGCGCCCGTGCCGTCCGGGGAACTGTTCGTCATTTGGGGGTTCAGGTCCCGCTGAACGAATAGGTGAACGCCGCGCGACCCGATGTAGCCGACGGTCAAGACTGTGCCTGCCCCAAGCTCCCGTTGCACGTTGAGGTTGTATTGCTCTTGATAAGGGGCGGTCGTTGTGTTGTAGGGAACTCCGTCGTCTTGCGATGTGCACGTCGTCGAGAACGCGTAAATTGTTCCGGCCGGCAGCGGGCACCCCGTCGGAATCTCCCCCGGTGCAGGAGGGGCAGGAACCCCGGCGAACATGTTCGGAAAACCGGGGAAAATAATGGGTCCGGAAAAGAGGAACGGAGGCGCGAAATAGTACGCGGAAGCGTACGTGCGAGGGGCGATGGGGTCGTGGAAAAGTCCGAAGCCCGCGCGAAGCGAGGTCTTGTGGTCCCCGAAAATGTCCCATGCCACGCCAATTCGAGGATCGATGTTCTTCCTGTTCGGGCTGGTTTGAAAGACGTGGCCCGACCCTGTGAATCCACCGTCGCCAAACGGCACGTCTTGAATCGAATACAGGGGCCAACCCGATGGATTGGTCCCGTACTCGTAGCGCAGGCCGAGATTTAGGGTCAGGCGTGGATTTATTTTCCAGCTATCGTTGATGTAGGGAGTGACGTCGATTTCACGGAAGTAGCGATTGGGCCGGTCTGAATTCGGGCTGGGATAGACGCCGTAGGATTCAAACGGTCCGCCGCTCAGAAGTTCCGGCAAATTAAGAAAGAGGTAGAAGCCGCCCCATTCGAAGGGGGCGTAAATATTCGATTGAACTCTCGTGACGTCAGCGCCAAATGTGATGGTATGCGCCCCGTGAGTCCAGGCCACATCATCCCCCACGCCGAATTTGTTCTGCACCAGTTCGTCGGGAAGCTCAATGTTCGCTCCGACGCTACCGAGGCCGACGGTGACCACCAATCCATTGGTGCGACCCGGGAAGTACTCCAGCGGAGAATTCGGTTGGCTCGGGGTGTTCGAAGCCTCGTACGTCCGGACGAAAGTGAATCGAGCTTCGTTCACGACGTTGGTCGAGAAGAGGTGCTTTTCCTCGAGTGTGAAGTACTGGTTTTTCGTGTTGTCCAGCTCCGGCCAATTGGGTAGCGAGGATCCAAAGAATCCGGGAAAGGGGAGTGTGTTGTTCGCGCGGTCGGAAACGTAGCGTCCAAATAGACTGTCTGTCGAGGACAACGTGTAGTCCATACGCGCGAGAACGTAGTTCTCGCCCTGTATCTGGCTCGCACTGGTGACGGTGTCGAAGTAACCGCCCAAATCCTGCGCGGAGCCGGGCGCGGGAGCGCTTCCCTCATATTTGCTATACAGACCCAGGATTCCCGACGCATTGGCCGCAGCGGCTGATTGGGCGGAGGCGCATCCAAAGGGAATATACGTATAAGGCCCGCCCGTGGTGGGAGCAGGCGCGGTAGGGGCGCCTCCCGAGCAGCCCGGGGGAAGAGGACCAGCTGCGGTTACCACGCTGGTCGGCAGCCACCCGTCCAGCGTATAAGGCATCGGAATTCCCACGTTAGGCGTGGACGTGCCGAGAGACTGCCGCAAACCTTCGTAATTTACGAAGAAGAACAATTTGTCTTTCTTTACCGGACCGCCCAGACTCCCTCCAAACTGGTTTCGGCGGAACTCCGGCTTGTAGGTCTTGTAGCCGCCGGCAATTGGTGTGAGGTCAAAGTAGTTGCGTGAGTCGAGAGCGGAGTTGCGCAGAAATTCATAAGCGGAGCCGTGGAACTCGTTCGTGCCCCCTTTTGAAACGGCGTTGACGACCGATCCGTTGCCACCGAACTGCGCGCTATAAGTGTTCGTCAACACCGAGAATTCCTGGATGGCTTCGATTCCCAACGAAGTGCCCAATGCGCCCGAGCCGGCCTGGTGGTTCCAAAAGTCGGAAACGTCAGTGTAGTCCAGCAAGAATTGTTCGCCTTCGGCTCGCGCTCCCGCGATCGAGTAATCCGGCCCCGTTCCATAGAGAGCGCCTCCTGCACCATTCCCGGCCGGAGTGACGCCGGGCGCCAGCGACACCAGCTGCTCGAAATTACGGCCGTTGAGCGGCAGATCGCGCATCTGTGACTCGTTCACCAGAGAGGAAATGGCGGTCGATTCCGTCTCCACCTGCGAAACCGACGACTCCACCGTCACGGTTTGCTGGCTCTGTCCTACCGGCAGCGACAGATCGACGATGAGCTCGCTGCCAACGCTGATGGTGACACCTTTATGGATGACTGTCTCGAACCCTTGCTTGGAGGCTTGCACGTCGTACGTGCTTACATTCAGATCGGGCACATTGTATCGGCCCTGATCGTTGGACACCGTGGTTTGCGTTACTCCCGTTGCCGTATTTTTGACTTCGATGTTCGCGCCGGCGATTACCGCTCCGCTGGCATCCGTCACCGTGCCGGAAATAGTTCCCGTCACGGCCTGTGCTTCCAGGCGCTTTGCGCCGACTGCCAAAAGCATTGCTCCGAGCAGAACGCAAATAAAAGCGCACTCCATAACTTTAGGGCCTTTGAACATATGTGGCCTCCGATTGTCGCGATGTCTGGTGTTGCGGGTGGAAGCGCCCCCCCGGGGCGCCTCATGCGCGGGCTTTTACTATCCATACGTATGCATGTCAAGGGAAATACGTCCTGGAGCAGTACGTGGCTAGATTGCCATCGAGGCTCGCGGAACGTTCAGAGCGACGAACTTGCCGCACCGCGAGCGTCGACATCTGCGTCGGTGAGAAGCGCGGCCAATTTATCCTGGTCGGAAATCGGAGGGAAGCAGGTGGTTTCGATGCAAACGTAAGCTTGCGGATTCCCAACGTCGATGTGCGGGATTGTTTCGCGGAGGGCGGCGGGCAGTCTGGCGGCGACGAGGGTTTCGGGCGTGACGCGCAGGACGGCTTTTCCGTAGCGATACACGGAGTGCGCGGATTTTTCGAGCGTGGCGGCTTGGGCATCGCCGGCCGCGCCGGTTATCACCACTTGCATCGGATGGCGCGAATGGAGCAGCGCGGCGAGTCCGTACGTCGCGGCGAAAAGCCCGTACTGGGGAATCAGGCCGACGAACGCCTCCAGAGTTTTTTCGGCCCATTCGCGGTAGAGACGCTCGCCGGTGAATCCGTGCAGGCGGTCGAGGACGATCGCGGCGATTGAATTTCCACCCGGCGTGGGCGAATCCTGAAGCGGCTTGCGGCGGACGTCCAGGCCGCCCATCGGGGCGGCGTCTTTCGCGCGATCGAAGAACCCGCCGCCTTCCGGATCGCCGAATCGCTCGATGGCCAGCAGCATGGCGCGTTCGGCGATTTCGAAATAGCGGCGCTCAAGCGTGGTCTCGTATGCGTCGAGCAGCGCGGCAACGGCGAAGACCTGATCGTCGAGTGAGCCTTCGAGACGCGGGCCGCCCACGCGGTGCAGAAATCCTTTTGACGGATCCCAGGCCTCGGCGAGGACGCGGTCGAGGGTCTTGAGCGCGAATTCGCGGCAATCGGCACGGTTGAGCACCTGCGCCGCATCGAGATACGCCGAGACGAACATCGAATTCCAGCCGACGTAGAGCGTTTCGTCGATCGCGGGAACGGGACGGCGCTCGCGGCGCGCCGCCAGCATTTTGCCCTTCGCGCGCGCGAGCAAAATGCGCGCGTTCGCTTCGTCCGTACCCAGCTTTTTCGCGAGCCCTTCGATGCTCGATCCGATCCAGAGGACATTTTTTTCGCCATTGTGGTGCATTTCGCCGCGCGGCCCGATGTCGTAATACGCTTCGGCGACGCGGGATTCGTCCGGCGCGAGCACGGCGCGGACCTCCCGCTGCGTCCAGGTGAAATAGTCACCGTCGTCGTCGAGCGTCTGGTCCGCGTCCTGGCTGGCATAAAATCCGCCGCGCGCGGGATCGGAGAGGACTTCGCCGACCCAGGCGATGATGCCTTCGGCCGTTTCGCGGAAGAGCGGGTTGCCCGTTACCTGATAGCCGTGGAGGTAGTTCCGCAAGAGCTCGGAATTGTCGTAGGTCATTTTTTCGAAATGGGGTACGCACCAGCGCTCGTCGACCGAGTAGCGGTGGAAGCCGCCGGCAATCTGGTCGTAGACCCCGCCGAGGGCCATGCCTTCGAGCGTGCGCTCGGCAATTTGCAGCAGCTCGGGGGCGCGCGTGGATTGGTAACGCTCGAGCAGCAGATCGACCGTGCCGGCGTGCGGAAATTTCGGCTGATGCCCGAAGCCGCCGTGGGTAGGATCGAATTGCCGGTGCGCGGAATCGATCACCGAATCGATCACGCGCGCGTCGAACACTCCTCGCGCACCGTGAAAGACTTCTGACTTGGCGACGGCTTCGGCCAGGGCGTCGGCCGATTGATCCACGTCTGCGCGCCGCGATTTGAAAGCGTCGGCGATCGCGAGCAGAATGCGCTTGAAGCCGGGACGGCCGCCGGCGTCGTCCGGCGGGAAATAGGTGCCGCCGAAAAACGGTTTGCCGTCCGGTGTGAGGAACGCGGTGAGCGGCCAGCCGCCCTGTCCGGAAAGCGCGCTGACGGCGGACTGGTAGCGCGCGTCGACGTCGGGGCGCTCGTCTCGGTCGACTTTGACCGGGATGTAGAGCTTGTTGATCATCGCTGCGATTTCGGGATTCTCGTAGCTCTCGCGGTCGATGACGTGGCACCAGTGACACCAGACAGCGCCGATATCAAGCAGGACAGGTTTTTCCTCCGCACGAGCTTTGGCGAACGCTTCCTCGCCCCATTCGTTCCAGTCGATGGGCTGGCGCGCGGCGGAGCGCAGGTAGGGGCTGGCGGAACTTTTAAGGCGGTTTTCAGGGACGTCAGACATGGTGCGGAACTCCGAAGTCGTGTGTCGCTTCGCGGGGGTGCCGACCGTTTGTTGTCAATACGATAGGTTGAAAACGACCTTGCTTGGTATGACGCTTCGCATAGAGCGATGGGTGGTCACCGACTGCTGATTGCCACCTGACGCGCGAGCGGGCCCTGACCTGCGCCTGTGGACTTTTTCCTGGTTCTCGTCCAGCGCCTCCGGGAACTTCAGGGGCTCGAGCCCAGCTTCCTGAACCGTGCTTTTCTCGCCCGTAAACGGACGACCCGCAATGCCCTTGCGGATCTGCAGTTCGAGTTTTTCGTTCGCACTTCACATTCATCCCGCGTACGGCTGCACGTCCACGTTAGCAGGAACGCGGCGAAATGAAAGCGCGGAAACGGGTTGCGAAGGACGGGGGCAATGGCTGTCCTACAAAAACCGGGGCAAGTGGCGGAGGGGGAAAGTCAGATCCTCGCGAGTCCGAAAAATGCGATTGCAACTCTCACGGCGCTGTCGTAGTATCACATACAGTTGTAGTAGGAAAAGAGGCCATGTCACTACCCAAACTGAGCAAGCTCGATTTGCAGATCATGCAGGCGCTGTGGGTGCGCGGTCCGCTATCGATTCGCGAAATTCAGGAGTCGTTTCCGGATCGCGGCCGTCCCGCGTATACGACGGTGCAGACGATTGTCTATCGCTTGGAAGCGAAGAGGGCCGTGCGGCGGGCGAAGAAAATCAGCAACGCGCATATTTTCGAAGCGGTGATTTCGCGCAACGCGGCACAGAGCAAGCTGATCGACGATTTTCTGGGAATTTTCGGCGGCCAGGCGCAGCCAGTGATGGCGCATTTGATCGAAACCGGAAAGCTGACGCTGGAAGATGTGCAGGAGGCGGAGAAGATTCTTCGCAAACTATCCGAGAAGAAGAAGTGAATCCGCCCCATAGCTTGTGATGGAAGAACCGTGATCAGCGGCGGCGCTCGATCCGTCCAGGAGAAGTGAACATGACGCACGAACTGCTGAACCATCTGTGGCAATCGACGGTTTTCGCGGTGGCAGTTGGGCTCCTGACGTTGTTGTTTCGCAGCAATGGGGCGCACACGCGTTACTGGCTGTGGTTCGCCGCGTCGTGCAAGTTTCTGATTCCGTTTTCGCTGTTGAGCGACCTTGGTACGCACCTTAGCTGGAGGTCCGCGCCGGCGACGATGCCGCTGGCGCTGGGAGATTTCGCGCGGCCTTTTTCCATGTCTACGGCGGCCGTCGGCGCCTTGCCCGCAGGCGTGCCATTGGCTCCGATAGGCGCCGTGCACGGCGTGGGCGTCAACTGGCTGCTCGTCGTCCTAGGCGTTTGGGCCTGTGGGACGATCGCGATTGGCGCGCGGTGGATGCGGCGATGGCTGCGCCTGCGCGCGGAAGTGAGAAAGGCGTCGCCAGTGGAACTGAATGTGGCGATCCCGGCGAGATCGTCGGCGACGCCGATCGAACCGGGAGTAGTCGGCCTGTTCCGGCCCGTGTTGCTGCTACCGGAGGGAATTTGTGAACGGCTGACGCCTTCCCAGATGAAGACGATTCTGGCTCACGAAATGTGCCATGTGCGCAGGCGCGACAACCTGACGGCCGCGATGCACATGCTGGTCGAAGCGGTTTTCTGGTTTCACCCGCTGGTGTGGTGGATCGGGCGGCAAATGATCGTGGAGCGCGAAGCAGCATGCGATGAAGCCGTGCTGGCGCAGAGCGGCGACCGGGAGGGTTACGCCGAGGCGCTTTTGACCGTTTGCAAATTTTACGTGGAATCGCCGCTGGCTTCGGCGGCGGGCGTGGCCGGCGCGGACCTGAAGAAGAGGATCGAATGGATCATGACCCCGCGGATCACGCACAAATTGAATCTCGCGAAGAAGATGCTGTTGGCGGCAGCCGCTACAGCGACAGTTCTGGCGCCGATCGCGATCGCGTCGTTGTTCGCGATTCCAACGGGGACACTCGCGCAGACGCAGGGAGCCCACGGCGCGACTTTTCAGAGCGTGACGATTCGGGCGGACGAGCCGAGCTTGCTGAACGTGATGATCGGTGTGGGCCCGGGCCGCTTTAACGCCAGAGGATACACGCTTCGGGAACTCATTGCCTGGGGATACGACGTGCAAGGCTCTTTGATTTCGGGCCCCGCAGCGCTTGACGCAAAGTACAGCGTTGACGCCACCGCACCGGGCGCTTTTACTGAAGCGAATTACACGGCCATCGACGCGGCGCGGGCCATGGTTCGCACAATGCTGGAGGAACAGTTTCAGCTTCAGGTCCATCACAGAGCGCAGTCGGTTTCAGTGTACGTGCTCAGCGCCGGAGGGGCCAACGTCCTGATGAAGGCCGCTTCGCCGACAGAGCCCGGGCCGGGCATTGCCCTGGGCCCGACTTCGATCGGCGGCGGCGCGCTACGAATGGATGACTTCGTCGAGGCGCTGTCACAGCGGCTCGGGCATCCTATCCTCGATCAGACCGGTCTGAAGCAGACATACGACTTCAACTTGGATTGGAAGGTGAACGCCACTCCGCCGGCCGCGGGAAATCCGGGCGGCCCCAGTCCGGATGTGTTGGCGAGCGCGTTGCAATCGCAGCTCGGACTATCGCTGCAGCCCGCGACCGCTCCAGCGGAAATGCTGATTGTCGATCACGTAGCCTTGCCGAAGTCGCTGGCGCCGGCACGGACGGCAGTGCCGATGGATCCGGTGGAGTTTGACGCATACGCGGGGCATTATTTGTTCATGGAAGGAATGGTGGTGAATGTGTTTCGCGACGGCGGACACTTGTTTACGCAGCCGCCCGGGCAGACGCCCATCGAAATCTTTCCCGAAGCGCAGGACAAGTTCTTCGCCAAGATCGTGGACGCAGAGGTTTCGTTCGAGAGAGACGCGACGGGAAAAGTCACCGGACTTGCATTGCACCAGGCCGGCCGAGATATCGAAATGGCGCGCTTGGACGAGGTGACGGCGAAGCAGATGATCGACGCGCAAAATGCGAAGATGCAGCAGAAAACCGCGACGCCGGGAAGCGAGGACGCGCTGCGCAGAGACTTGACCGAGCTGGCGAGCGGCAAGCCCGATTACGACCGGATGAGTCCGGAACTGGCGGCGGTGACGAAGGAGGAGTTGACTGTTTTGCAGCGCGAGTTTCAGGCGCTCGGGACGCTGAATGCGCTGAAGTTTACGGGAGTGGACCCGCAGGGCGCGGACATCTACGCCGCCGAGTTTGAGCACGGTTCGATCGAGTGCCACATTGCGCTGATGCCCGACGGCAAGATTGCGAACGTGAGCCTGCGGCCAATGCCGTAGCGGGAGCTAGGACCGAAGGCCGGGATTGTTGGGCGTGGACGACCTAGGAGCGCGGAGCCGGCGGGGTGGACATCAGGATGAGCGAGCGCTGGGCGAAGGGGGCGTAGAGCAACGCGGCGGTGGCGGCCAGGGCCAGGCCGAAGCCGATTTTGTTGATGAGCAGGAATGGGGCTAAGGCCCAGAGCACGTCGAGCAGGAAAATTATTGGAAACAGCGTGAGGTAATTCTTGCGCAGGCCGGCCGGGCGGAAGGCTGCGCCGGAGATCAGGTATAAGCGGATGGGAATGCCTGCCGCGGCAGTGACGATTACCAGGATCACCACGCGCAGAGAGGCGGTGACCACGATGCTGATTACGTGCTCGACGCCTCTAAGGTGCGCTAGCGCTTCGATATAGAAGACCACATACATCACCTGTAACAGCAAGAGCAGCAGGCGGACCACTCCGTGGGGAGCTTGCGGAGTTTCGTCCGGCTGCGTCAGTAAACCGTGTGCGAAACCTGATGCGGACTCCGGCGCGTTTCCGGCCGTCGCTGTCGCTGTGGATTCTTCCACATTTTCACGCATCCCGACCGGCGCGGCTGTGGCGCTGGTTTCGCCTGCGTTTACCACTTCCACCGGGGCGAAGAAGCGGTAGCCGCGCTTCGCTAGAGTTTCGACAAACAGCGGGCTGGCGGCGGAATCGCCTAGCGCCTCGCGGATTTTGTTGATGGCGGTGTTGAGGCCGTGGTCGAAGTCCACGAAGGTGCCGTCGGGCCAGAGCGCTTGCTGGATCTCGGCGCGCGTGACGAGATCTCCCGGGCGGCGCAGGAGCATCAGCAGCACCTGCACCGGCTGGCCCTGTACAGCGAGGCGGCGGCCCCGTTTGCGTAGCTCGCCCGTTCTCTCGTTCGCTTCGAATTCGCCGAAGCGATATATCCTTGGAGAATTTTCAGCCATTTCGACGATCTGAGCGGGACCTTTCCCGCGGCTCGCGCTTGATTTTACCGGCTAAGTCGATCATTTGCGGCCACTAATTCGGTGAGATGAAAACGATGTGCAATAGAGGCGCTGTGCATTGCCGCGTGCGAGCGCTCGCCGCATTCTCGCCGGCGGAAGGAGGTGGCTCGTGATTGCTCTGATCGCGCTGCTTGCGGCGGCGACTCCGCCGGTGGGCCCTTCGGCGGCCGCTTCGAAGGTTTTTGACGAGTACGTTGCGGGCGTCGAAGAGCGGGTTCGGCGGGAGGAATCGTCGGTGGCGTCGTTCATAGTCGAGCCCGATGGGTCCACGGCCGTGCAAGCGGCGGCGCTTGGCCACGGTGAGGTGGTGGTCAATCCGGGCGGATCGGGAACGGCGGAAGTGCCGGGCGGATTGATCCATCACTGGATCGGGAGTGTCTTCGTGCCGGGGGCGAGCGTCGCGGAGGTCCTGTCTGTGGTGCAGGACTATGACCATTTGGCGCGCTACTACTCGCCGGAAGTGATGTCGTCGCAGCTGATCTCGCGGGACGGCGACGATTTTCGGATGGCGATGCGTTTGCGGGAGCGCAAGGTCGTTACCGTTGTGATGGATTCCGAGTACGAAGTGCGCTATGGGCGGCTGGATGCGCAGCAGCAGTTCAGTTTTTCGCGTAGCACCCAGGTTACGGAGATCGCCGATGCCGGCGGACCGCGCGAGCACGCGGTGGCCGATGCACAGAGTCACGGTTATGTGTGGCGATTGAATGCGTACTGGCGGTTTGCGCAACGGGGCGATGGCGTGGTGGTGCAGTGCGAGGCGGTTTCGCTGACGCGGGATGTGCCGACGGGCCTTGGGTGGCTGGTGGGTCCTTTTCTTCGGGCGATTCCGCGCGAGTCATTGCAGGCCACGCTGGGCGCAACGCGCGATGCCGTAGTGGCGCGTGCGAATTCCGAACGCGTGACGGCGGCGGAACATCGCTGAATGTAGAACAAGGCTGATGGATTTCGAGACCGGACAAAGGAGCGAGACATGGATGCGAATGCAGGGGCGTTGAAAGCGCGGGCGGCGGGATTTCGTGACGCCGTGCGGGTGCAAGAGGCGTTGACGGCGCCGCTCGAGAGAAAGGCGCTGGCCTGGCTGGCGCGGCGGACTCCGAATTGGATCGGGCCGGATCACATGACGGCGCTGGGGTTCGCGGCGCAATTTCTGGCGGGGCTCTGTTACGCGGCGGCGCGCTGGAGCCTACTCGGTTTGTTGGGCGCGACGATTTTTATCGCGATCAATTGGCTGGGTGACAGCCTGGACGGTTCGCTGGCGCGATTTCGGAATCGGCTGCGGCCGCGGTACGGATTTTACGTCGACCATATGGCCGATACGTTCGGCGCGATTTTCCTGATGGCTGGGCTGGGGGCATCGGGGTATTTGCACTGGCAGGTGTCGGCCGCGCTGTTGACGGCGTTTCTGGCGCTTTCGATTCAGTCGTATTTGTCCGCTTACACCCTGGCGGATTTTCAGCTCGCGCACGCGTTCTTGGGACCGACAGAAATACGGATCCTGATGATGGCTGGAAATGTGGCGCTGATGTTCTTCCCGCGGGTCGAACTGTTCGGACGCGAATTCTTTCTACTCGATGTCGGCGGGGCGATCGCCACGGTGGCGATGTTCGGGATGGCGATTGCCGCTTCGATTCAGAATACGGGCCGACTTTATAACGAGGAGCGGCTGCCCTGACGGAACTTATTGCGCGCAGCGACGAGAGCGGCTGTTAATTCGCCTTCTGCGTGGGGATAAAATCCTCGAAGACGGCGCGGCGCATCAGGGCCGGGGGCAGCAAGCCCTGGGAGAGGATGAAATCGTGGAATTTCTTCTGGTCGAATTTCGGTCCGAGCGCCTTTTCGGTGTCCTGGCGCAGCTGTAATAGCCGCGTGTAGCCGTAAAAATACGAATTGGCCTGGCCGGGCGAGCGGAAGGTGTAGCGTTCGACTTCGGATTTCGCAAACGCAATGCTCAAGTTCACGTCCTGGGTCAACACCCGCATGGCATCTTCGGGCTTGATCTTTCCGGACTGAAGTTCGGGATCGAGGAACGCGCGGGCGGCGCGTTGCAGGCGCATCTGAAGAGAGATCAGCTGCCCGTCGAGTGGCATGTACGGCTTCATGATGTACTCGGCGTAGAGTCCCCAGCCTTCCACATTGGTGCTATTGAACGCATAGAGCGCGCGGGCCAGCGAGACGCCGTGCTCGACCATCGAATCGAACTGCAGCTCGTGGCCGGGCCGGACTTCGTGCGAGATGATCGTCCAGGTCACCGCGTCGTAGGAGAAGTCGTCGTACTTCTCCTCTTTCTTTTCGCCCTCGGTCGGAGGCAAATTCAGCGGTAGGACGAATTCGCCCTGCTCGCCGTGATTGTTCAGCAGTGGCGGAGGCACCATATGCGGGGCGGGCTGCGAGGAGCTTTCCGCCGCGGTAGCCAGGCGAATTCGCGCGGGGCGGTCCGGCAGGGTTACCAGATGTTGCTTGGTGATGATCTGCTCGATTTCGGCCAGACGCTTCCTGTAAAAAGGCAGCACAGCGTCGCCGGAAATCTGCTCCTGCTTCAGCCGGCGGCAAACGCTGCGGTAGTCGGTGTCCTTCCATCCGTGCTCGGCTGCCACTTTGCCTGCGATCACCTGCATTTCGGCCTGATAGACCTTGAACTCGTGATGGGCTTCTTCTTCGAGACGCGCGATCGGGATGTCGATGCCGTAGTTTTCAAGATCGAGTGCGTATTCCTCGGGTGGTAGGCGGAAGTCCGTGCGCGACTTCGGCAGCAAATCCGATTTTACCCAGGCGTCGTAACCTTCGAGCTCGGTTTTCAGCTTCGCGTACGGCTCTTCCCATCCCGTGATGCCGTACTGCTGGAAGAGCGGAGGAATACCGTCGACGAAGTTCTTGTTTCGCGAAAGCTGTGTTTCGATTTCGACCTTCGCGGGATAAATCATGTTCGGCCTGGCGATCTGCTCGGCGTCGCGCTGTTTCAAGATTTCCGTGAGGGGCTTGTATCCGGGCTCGACGCCGGCATACTTCCGCAGGCGCACCAGAGCGGCGTGGCGGCGTTCGGGCGCCACCTGATCGTCCAGCAACCGGCGCAACCCCTGAAAGACGTCCTCACTCGCGTTTTCGTATGGGACTTCGCGCGAATCGTTGAAGGCGTAGCTCCTCAACGAAAGCGAGATGGAGTGGAGCAAAATCGAAAGATCCTGCCGCACGCGCTTGTCGGGTTCGGTCTCGAGGGCGCGGGTCAGCGTGGCCTGGACCTGTTTCGTTTCGGCGATCGCCGCGTCTTCATCTTGCTTGGTCGGCTGCGAGATTTGTTCGTCGTACTGTGCGAGTCCTTCGGCGGAGGCCGTTTCGGGCGAATGTTTCTTGGTGACGTCGAGCAGCAGCTCCGTGTATCCGTTGCTGCGCGCGATCCAGTCCTGATCGGGTTTTACGGAGGGCGCCGGAGCGCTGGGGGCCTGCGGCCCGGCCCACACTGGCCGGCCAACGGTCGCGACGCTCAAGGCAAAAATACACACCGCTGAAAATGTTCTGCGCTCTCTACTCACCGACACCGCCCCCGGATTGGAAAAGCCGTCTGGATTTGAACAGGAATCATGGCATGGCTTAGACGCGGCCGGCGCATTTTTGTAAGCCGCGCTCGGAAGACGCAGGCCGTCCATCGGCCGCCCGTTACTGAATGGGATTGCGATAACCCGAATCGCGCGGATCGATCGGTTTGCGTCCCGCGAACCCTTCGTCCTGCGAGTGATAAAAGCGGATGCGGTCTTCGCCCAGCCGCCAGCACAAATAGACGGCCTCGCCGTTGATGCGTGCGGGGAAATCCAGCAGGCCGACTTCAAGATCCTTCACCACGCAGCCGGTGGCGTGGATTTTCTCAAGCGCCGTCTGAATCGCGCCCGCCAGCCGATTGTGTTCGCGGCGCTGCCGAGCGGCTTTCTCATGCGCGATCATCAAACCGCCGGACTGCTGGGCGCGCTCGGCCAACTTGCCGAGTTCCTCGTCGATTTCGTTCAGTTTGCGGCGCGCCTCGATGGCGTCGATCAGGATCGGCTCGATCTCCGCGCGCAGGCGTTCGGCGTCGCGGAGAGAAAAGATTTTTGGCTCTTCGTCGGCCACGGAGGAATTCTGACAGTTCCGAACGGGAATGTCACCCGCCGATCGAAACCATGGTCCGAGAGGGCGGGATGAAGCCGGGCTCGTTGATGCGGTGTCCCTTTTCTTTTTGCGAGACGATGGCCAGGATTTCGTCGCCGATTTCGCGGTCGGTGGCGCCGCCCCGCAGCCGGTGGCGGAGGTCGTGGTCTTCCTTGCTGAAGAGGCAGGTGCGCAGTTTTCCGTCGGCGGTCATGCGCAGGCGCGAGCACGCGCCGCAGAACGGCTGCGACACCGGATTGATCAGCCCGATTTCGCCGCGGCCGTCGGCAAAACGATATTTGCGGGCCGTTTCGCTGCGCTCGTGAACGATCGGGACAAGCGGCCATTTCGCCGCGATGCGCGAATAGACTTCCGCGCCCGTGACGACTTTGTCGCGGGTCCACTCGTGGTCCGCGTCGAGCGGCATGAATTCGATGAAGCGCATGATCAGGTTGCGGTCGCGCGCGAAGGCGGCGAAGTCCTCGACCTCGGCGTCATTCAGCCCGCGCACCAGCACAGCGTTCACTTTCACCGGGCGCAGCCGTGACGCCTGAGCGGCGTCGATCCCGGCAATCACCTGATCGAACGTTTTCGTTCGGGTGATGCGCTCGAATTTGTCGCGATCGAGTGAGTCGAGACTGATGTTGATGCGGTCAAGGCCTGCCGCGACGAGGCGGTCGCAGCGGTCGGCGAGCATCTGCCCGTTCGTGGTGATCGATACGTCGCGAACGCCGAGCGCTTTCAGCCGCGCGACGAAGTCCTCGACGCCGGGCCGCACCAGCGGCTCGCCGCCCGTGACGCGCACTTTGCGGATGCCCATGCCCACCAGGATGCGCGCGAGACGCTCATATTCGTCCCAGGTGAGCAGCTCGTCGGACGGCATGTGCGTTTCCGGATTCGCCGAGCGGCAGTAGACGCAGCGGAAATTGCAGCGGTCCGTGACGGAGATTCGCAGGTCGTGGATCTGTCGGCCGAATTTGTCGGTGAGCGGCATGTGCGCAATTTAAAAAGCCCAAATCCGCATTCGGATTCGGGCCATGGACACGCCGGCGCACGGAATGTGCGTTGCGCATTTCCCCTTTCCAAACGCGGGAGGCCAGGGTGTTTCCGCCCGGACCCTCATCCCCAGAACCACAAGGGAATCGCCTTTGCGACCCTAGGATGTCTCTCCCGTAGGCCGCAGCGGTCGGAGAACTTATGGAGAAATCATAGTCTTGCGGTACGGCGGAAGCAAATCGCACATCCCCTACGGATGTGAGCGGTTACGGTCGAGTTTCATATTCGGATCGAGCCACAGAGGGTCTAGGCCCGGCCGCGGCTCATGTTACGGATTTCTTTGCGGTAATCGGGGGCGGTGATTTCAATGGTGCGGCACATTTCATAGAGGCGGGAACGGATGCGCTTGCCGACGCGCTCGGTGAGAGAATCCTCGATCGCCCCAGCGCGCAGGCCGATCACGCGCGAGCTGGCTGGCGGCGCGGCGCCGTTTGAGCCCGGCTCGGCGTCGAGGTAATTCGTCGTCAGCAGCGTCACGCGCTTCTCGTTATAACGCGTATTGAGCACGTGACCCACGGTTTCAAGCGCCCAGAGTGAAGGCTTGCTCGACCCGACGTCGTCGAGTAACAGAATTTCCGCCTGGAGCACCGGCTCGAGGACGGTCATTTCCGTGGCCTGATTTTCGAGATTGTAGCTGTCTTGGATTTCCTTCAGCAGCTCGCGGTAATCGTAAAAGAGGCCGCTGTGGCCGCGCAGCACGATTTCTTTCAGCGCCGCCACGGCGAGGTGTGTCTTGCCTACGCCGCACGGGCCCATCAGCAGGAGACCATGCTCGTTGCCGACCGGAAATTCCGCGGCAAATTTCTGGACCACGAGCTTCGCTTGCGCCAGGCTGCGATTCCATGCCGCCTGCTGTTCGTGCGAGACGCTTTCGATTTCGTTGTCCGCCTCGTAACTCTCGAAATCACAGTGGCGATAGCGTTCCGGGACGCGCGCTCGGCCGAGCGTACGACCGGCGCGATCATCCGTCGTGCAGTCGCACGGGATCGCCCAGACTGTTTTCGGCGCGCCGGCCGATGCGCCCGGACGGTTCGACGCAAGCGCCCGCGCACCCGCGGTGGCGCGCTCCACGACTTTCCAGCCGCTGCCCTGGCAAATGGGACAATCCGCTCTCGCCATGAAGCAAGAATATGCGGGCGGAACGCGCGGCGCAAGCGCACGTGTGCTGTGCAAATTCTAACTGTTGTGGAAAGCGATGAACTTCGGAGCCGAAAACCCCCAGGCGTTTCCGACTGGGCACATCGCGAGGCCCTGCGCTAGGTAAAACGCCTCGCGATTGGGGTTACTTTTCGACGCGAATCGCGTGGCGCGGTGCCGCGCGCACGATCGCATTGGAATTGCGCGCAGGGCGTTCGTTGCCGGCCATGAAGTCGCGCGTCACTTCGCTGCGCACGTACTTGATGAATGCTTCCATTTGCGCCTGCATTTCCCCCATTTTGTCGCGCATGTTCAAAATGATCTCGATGCCGGCGAGGTTCACGCCGAGCTCGCGCGTCAAATTGAGAATCACTTCCAGGCGCTCAAGATCGGAATCCGTGTAGAGCCGCGTGTTGCCCTGCGAACGCGACGGCTTCAGCAGGCCGACACGCTCATAGAGTCGCAGCGTCTGCGGGTGCAGCTGATACAGCTCGGCGACGGCGCTGATCATGTATCCGGCCTTCGCCCTGTTTTTTGTTCGTGTTGCCATGATTGCCTCGACTTACCGCTCAGACCGCCGCACGGGCGAAAATATCCTCGCGCGGATTTTCTGGGTCGAGCTTGTCGAGCTCCTTCATCAAATTTCGAATCCGCTCGTCTTCCGGCTTGGGTACTACGATCTGTACTTCCACGATCTGGTCCCCGCGCTTGCCGGCCTGCCGGGCCGAAGGCGCGCCTTTTTCGCGCAGGCGAAGCTTCTTGCCGCTGTTCGTGGCCGGAGGAATGCGCACTTGCGCGCGGCCGTCGATCGTGGGCACTTCGACTTTTGCGCCGAGCGACGCCTCACTGACGGTGATCGGCACGACCGTGTAGAGATCGTCTCCGCGGCGATCGAAGAACGGATGCGGCGCCACTTTTGTGACGATATAGAGATCGCCCGGAGGCCCGCCGCCGATTCCCGCATTGCCGCGGCCGGCGACTCGGACACGCGAACCGCTATAGGCGCCCGGCGGAATGCGCACGTCGAGCGTTTCCGTTTTCTGCACGCGGCCTTCGCCGCCGCAATTGCGGCACACGGTACGCTGGCGCCCGGTGCCGCCGCAGCGGGCGCAGGTGACCTGAAATCGCATCTTGCCGCTCACCTGGGTGGTCTGTCCGGTGCCGTTGCACGTGGGGCAGACCTTTTCATCGCCCGGCGCGACGCCCTCGCCGTGACAGACGCTGCAAGTATCGAGTCGCGTGAAACTCAGTTTTTTCACCGTGCCGCGCATGGCTTCGGCGAATGTGATGTCGATCTGATATTCGAGGTCGGTGCCGGGCTCGTGCTCGTGTCCCGCGGATGCGGCAGTGGCCCCGCGGAAAAACTGGCTGAAGAGGTCGCGGAAACTCGCGCCGCCCCCAGGGGAGCCTTGTCCGGCCCCGCCGCCAAAATCGAAGCCGCCGAAATCGAAATGAATGTCTTCGGGAGACACGCCGCCGTAGCCGCCGGCGCCCTGAGGGGGCATTCCGCCCTGGCCCGGCACGTTGAACCCGAACTGGTCGTACATCTGGCGCTTCTTGGTGTCTGAAAGAACTTCGTAGGCTTCCTGGATCTGCTTGAATTTTTCTTCGGCGGATTTGTCGCCGGGATTCAGGTCGGGATGATATTTGCGCGCGAGCTTGCGGTAGGCTGCGCGGATGTCCTTCACCGGAGCTTTGCGCCCCACACCCAGCAATTCGTAGTAATCGGTTTTCGTTGTGGAGGCCATTGAAATTTGCGTCGCCTTCCCGAGGCGGCGTCCATCTAACGTGCGTAGGGGCGTTCGCCGCGGCGAACGCCCCTACCACAGAGAGATCCTTCGACCCGACACGGTCGGCTCTCAGGATAAAATCCGGCGTTGCCGGAATTTAGTTCGGGCGCTTGGAGTCGTCGACATCGACGAATTCCGCGTCCACCACGTCGCCGCCCTGCGGTGGCGTGTGGCTTTCGCCCGGCGAGGCGCTGCCTGCATTGCCTCCGGGCGCACCGGCCGCACCTGCGGCGCCGCCCGCCGCCTGCTGCGCCTTGTACATCGCTTCGCCGATCCGGCTCAGCGCTTTCGTCAAAGCGTCGGACGCTGCGTTCAGCTTTTCGGTGCCGCCTTCCTTCAGGGCCGACTTGGCCTGCTCGATCGCAGCTTCG
>CAZLWY010000130.1:0-10954 GCA_964563425.1 uncultured Acidobacteriaceae bacterium
CATGCTGAATCCCACCACGGTCAGCAAGCTCCAGCACGCCGTGCGGCAATCCAGCTTCGAAACCTACCAGGAATTCGCAGAGATCATCGACCAGCAGAATCGCGACCTGCTGATGCTGCGCGGCATGTTCGACTTCAAGCCCAACGGCTCGCCCGTGCCGCTTGACGACGTCGAGCCGGCCTCGCAAATCGTGAAGCGCTTCGCCACGGGCGCCATGTCGTTCGGCTCGATCAGCAAGGAAGCCCACGAAACGCTCGCGATCGCAATGAATCGCATGGGCGCTCGGTCCAACACGGGCGAAGGCGGCGAGGATGAGGAGCGATTCAGGCCCGACGCCAACGGCGATCTCCGCCGCAGCGCCATCAAGCAGGTGGCCTCGGCGCGTTTCGGCGTAACCACGAACTATCTGGTCAACGCCGACGACCTGCAAATCAAAATTTCCCAGGGCGCGAAACCCGGCGAAGGCGGCCAGCTGCCCGGCCACAAAGTCGACAACGTAATCGCCCGGGTGCGCCATTCGATCCCCGGCGTCGGCCTGATCTCTCCGCCGCCGCACCACGATATTTACTCGATCGAGGATCTCGCCCAGCTGATCCACGACCTGAAGAATGCGAATCCGCGCGCCCGAATCTCCGTGAAGCTCGTCGCCGAAACCGGAGTGGGCACGGTAGCCGCCGGCGTCGCAAAAGCGCACGCGGACGTGATCTTGATCAGCGGCTACGACGGCGGCACAGGGGCCTCGCCCATCAGTTCGATTCGTCACGCCGGCGTTCCCTGGGAGCTCGGCCTTTCTGAAACGCAACAGGTGCTGGTCCTCAACGATCTCCGCAGCCGCGTGCGGGTGCAAGTGGATGGCAAGCTCCAGACCGGCCGAGACGTGGCCATCGCCGCGCTGCTGGGCGCCGAGGAATTCGGATTCTCCACCACGCCGCTGATCACCATGGGCTGCATCATGATGCGCAAGTGCCACCTGAACACCTGTCCGGTCGGCATCGCCACGCAGGATCCTGAGCTGCGCAAGAAATTCACGGGCACCCCGGAAAACGTGGTGAATTTTTTCTTCTACCTCGCCGAAGACCTTCGCCGGCGGATGGCCCAGCTCGGCTTCCGCACCGTCGACGAAATGGTCGGCCGCGTCGATTGCCTCGTCCAACGCGAGGACATCACGCACTGGAAAGCCAAACATATCGATCTCGAATCGGTCCTTTACAATCCGCCGATGCCCAGCGCGGTCGGCCGCCGCTCGATGATGCCGCAGGACCACAGCCTCGACAAAGCCCTCGACTTCCGGCTCATCGAAATGACCCACGACGCGCTCGTCGACCGCACGCCCGTCTCGCTCAGCCTGCCGATTCGCAACATTCACCGCACCGTCGGCACCATGCTCAGCGGCGAAATCGCCCGGCGTTACGGCTCCGCAGGCCTGCCCGAAGACACCATTCAGGTTCAGTTCACGGGCTGCGCCGGACAGAGCTTTGGCGCGTTCCTCTCCGCGGGCGTCACGCTCGCCCTCGAGGGCGACGCCAACGACTACGTCGGCAAGGGACTCTCCGGCGGCAAGCTGGTGATCTACCATCCGCGCGCATCGGAGTTCGTGCCCGCGGAAAACATTTTGGTCGGCAATGTCTGCCTCTATGGCGCTACCAGCGGGGAGGCCTATTTCGCCGGTATGGCCGGTGAACGGTTCGCCGTGCGCAACTCCGGCGCGACAGCCGTGGTCGAGGGAGTGGGCGACCACGGCTGCGAATATATGACCAATGGCCTGATCGTAGTGCTCGGGCGGACCGGGCGCAACTTCGCCGCGGGGATGACCGGCGGTCTTGCCTATGTTCTCGACCAGTTCGGCGACTTCCCCGCCCTGCGCTGCAACCGCAGCGAAGTCGATCTCGAGCCGGTCTCCGAGCAGAAAGACATCGACGCGCTCTACCAGCTGATCGCGCGCCACGGCGAGCTTACCGGCAGCACGCAGGCAAAGTGGATCCTGGAGAACTGGGAAGCGACTCTGCCCAAATTCGTCAAGGTCTTCCCGCACGAATACAAACGCGTCCTCGGCATTCCGCGCGTCGCCCCAGGCGTCCTCGCCGCGCATGCCGGGAAACAGTCCGGCGGGCAGGTGATCCGTGGGTAAGGTCACCGGCTTCAAGGAATTTTCGCGCGAGACTCCCGCGCGGCGCCCCGTGGACGAGCGCGTGAAGGATTATTTCGAGGTCTATCAACCGTACGCCGACGATAAAGTGCGCACGCAGGCCGCCCGCTGCATGGATTGCGGAATTCCTTTCTGCCACACGGGTTGTCCCGTCAACAACATCATTCCGGACTGGAACGATCTCGTCTATCGCGACGAATGGAAGGAAGCGATTCGCGTCCTGCACTCGACGAACAATTTTCCCGAATTCACCGGGCGCATCTGTCCCGCTCCGTGCGAAGCGGCGTGCGTGCTTAGCATCAACGAGCCCGCGGTCGCGATCAAGGTGATTGAAAAAACCATCGTTGACCACGCCTGGAAGCAGGGCTGGATCACACCCGAGCCTCCCCGCACCCGGACAGGAAAGCGGGTCGCCGTCGTTGGTTCGGGGCCCGCCGGCCTGGCGGCCGCGCAGCAGCTCAATCGCGCCGGGCACCAGGTGACATTGTTCGAGAAATCCGACCGCCTCGGCGGCCTGCTCCGCTACGGAATCCCCGATTTCAAGATGGAGAAGGACATCCTCGACCGCCGGCTTGAACAGATGGCCTCTGAAGGCGTTGTTTTCAGGACCAGCGCCCACATCGGCGAACACATTCCCGCCGCGGATCTTCGCAAGGAATTCGATGCCATCGTGCTCACGGGCGGCGCCGAGCATCCGCGCGACCTCACCGTTGCGGGTCGTGAGCTCCAGGGCATCCACTTCGCGATGGACTATCTGCCGCAACAGAATAAGAAAGTCGCGGGGGATTCAGTTCCGGGCCAGATTCTCGCCACGGGCAAGCGCGTGGTGATCATCGGCGGCGGCGACACCGGCGCCGATTGCCTGGGCACGTGTCATCGGCAGAACGCAAGGTCCGTGCTGCAATTCGAAATCATGCCCATGCCTCCGGCCGACCGCCATACTTCGACGCCCTGGCCGCTGTGGCCGCTCCAGCTGCGCACCGAAAGCGCCCATGAGGAAGGTGGCACGCGCGACTGGGCTGCCAACACCACGAAATTCACGGGAGACGCGCAGGGCAGGGTGAAACAGTTGCATGCCGTCCGCGTCGGTCCTCCGCCGAAGTTCGAGGCCGTGCCGGGGAGCGAGTTTACGATCGACGCCGACCTGGTCCTGCTCGCGATGGGATTCACGGGCCCGGTGCGGAAAGGAATGCTCGATCAGTTCGGCGTGCATCTCGACCGACGCGGCAACGTCGCCACGAAGGGGAACTATATGAGCTCGGTTCCGGGGATTTTCGCCGCAGGCGATATGCGCCGCGGCCAATCGCTCGTGGTCTGGGCCATTTCCGAAGGCCGCAGCGCCGCCAAAGCCGTCGACGATTTCCTCAAGAGCGGCGCCCGCGTCGGCTAGCCGCCCATTTCGCGGCCGTTGATTTCCGATCCCGCCTTCCGTGTAAGATCCAGTTTTCGGCTTGCCCCTAAACCGGAATGCGTACCGCAGCGTCTCTCCTTCCCGCGCCACTCTCTCGGCATGCAACGTGCTTTGCCCACGAACCTTGGGTCCTGATTCTTGCCGCGGTAAAGCCTTTCGGTGAAATGGGGGCTCTAGGAACGCTTCGTTTGCAAGTGGTGGTAGCCGAACTGTTTGCGCGCCTCGTCAAGCCGCATGCCCTCGCGCACGCTCTTCCGAATCTCGTTCTCGGCCGCGGCGACGCCTTCCGCCGTGGCCAGCACCTCGGATTCGTGTACACGCGGGATCACCACGACGCCGTCCGCGTCGCCGCGCAAAATGTCGCCTGCCTCCACCCGCGCGTCCCCGATGTTCACGACAATCTGCGTAGCATCGAGCTGAACGCGATCTTTTCCCGTGCGCATCGAATAACTCCTGCTGAAGACCGCATAGCCAAGCTCCATACAAAGCGCTGTATCGCGGCACGCTCCGTCGATCACCGTGCCTGCGATTCCCCGCCGGTGCGCGATTTCGGTCAAAATGTCACCCCAAACCGTGGCGTTCTCGCGCCCGCCGTTATCGATGGCAATCACTGATCCCGGCGCCACATCATCAATGAATTCGCCCACCGTTCCGGCCGGCTTTCCCACCGGGCGATAGAGCATCGTAAACGCGCGGCCGGTCGTGCGAAACCGCGGATCGCGGGGCTTGATGTTCAGGCACTGCCCCGCGATGCCCAGGCGGTCAAGAGCGTCGCTGATGGTCGACGTGTCGAGTTTGCTGGCGCGTTCGACAGACGGATCTTGGTTTATGTTCGGCAAGCACGATTCCCCGCGTGGCTAGGTTCGCCGCTAATTGCGCAGCATGTTCTCGTAATTCGCGCCCATCACTTCCGTGATGCGCTTCCCCTCGCGCAGCGCCTGCGCCATGGCCGCCTCGCGCGCGAATATTTCCTCCGCCGCTGCAAGCACTCGTTCGATGTTTTCGGCCGCGATAAAGACGACGCCGCTTCCGTCGGCGATCGCATAGTCGCCCGCCTTCACGCCCACGCCGCCCACGGTAATCGGTCCGCCCGTGTCCAATTCCACGATACGTCCGCGCGCCGTGAACGTCGTCAGGCTGCGGCCATACACGGGAAAATCGTGCTGCCGCGCCTCGTCGATATCGCGCACCGGACCATCGGCGATCACGCCCGCCACTCCCCGCAATTTCGCGCCGAGACTCAGAATCCCACCCCAGCTTGCCGCGTTCACCCCGCTGTGCTGTTCGACCACGATAATGTCCCCCGGCTCGGCAGCTTCAATCGCCGTGGTGCTCACGTGCCGCGGCTTTCCCGCCGGCGGCTCTCCCACCCCCAGCCGCACCGTCAGAACTCGTCCCGCGATTCGCCGCGAAGTCGAAAGTTGCCCCAGCCCCGCGACCGCGCCCTTCGACTGTAGCTTGTCGAGCGCGTCCGACACAGCGCAGCAATCTAGCTTCCTCAGCCGCGCCACAAAATCGCTCGCCGCCCCCGCTGCGCTCATCCGCTCTCCCGAAAAATCTACTGCCAGTAAACAAACCCCATGGCGCTTCCCGTCCCGGCTTCCGTACGGTAGCACGCCACATAATCAACCAGCGTCATCTTCTTCCCCAGCGAATTCATCCCCACCGATAGCGGCATCCAGTTCCGGATTTCGCAGGTGTTCCCCTGCAGATAGCTTTCCGGAATCGCCGCCAGCGCCGCTTCGTCCGGCGCCTGCATGGCCTTCAGAATCCGCTGGTCGAGTTCTTCGTCGATCACGAAATGCGTCAGCCCGCCCGACGCGAACACGGCCACCCTGGCATCTTCCTTCCAGTTCTCGATCGCATTCATCAGCGCCCGTCCGAATTTCAGGCACCGCGGAATTTTCGGCTGGTTGTTCGGAATGCCGGCGTTCAAAAACACGGGCACGGAAGGCGGCGGAGTATCCACCATGATTCGCCGGTAAAGAAATCCAAACGCATGCGGAATCCCGTGATCGTGGCCGTCCACCTTCGGCAGCTTCGACGATTCCGACACGTCGAACTCCTGCTCGATCAGCGAATTCACCAGATGCACGCCCAGCTCCCGCGACCCGCTGTAAACCGCCCCGCCCGGCGGACAATGCCCGATCTCCGCAATCGCAATCCCCGGAGGAAATTTCGCCTTTGCTTCTTCGGTCTCGGGAATATTTTCGATTTTCGCGCCGGTGTAGACCAGAAACGCCGGCGTATTTTCATCGGTGAACATCTCGCGCTGATCGTTTCCGATGATCACCACCACATCCGGCTTCACCTCGGCGAATTTCGCCGCCATCTTGTCCAGCGCTCGCTGGCACTGATCGTAGCGTTTCTTGCTTTCCTCCGGAGTGGTCGCCGCCGCAAAACCCGGCTGCCGGGCCGCCAGCAGTTTCGTAAAGTCGTACATCTCGCCGCGATAGAAATGCTTCGGATTCTTCCGATCCGCCCCCGCGCGCAGGTGCCACATGTCGGGCGGAGTCGAAAGCATCGGCCCGTGCGACGATCCCATCCCCAGTACGATCTTCGCCATAATCCCAGTCCCCCAATAGGTCAGCGCGGAACGATCAGCCCCAAACCGCGCGGGCTGTATCAGCCACCAGCTTCATCTTTGCCCACTGCTGCTCTTCTGAAATCAAATTTCCCTGCATCACCGAAGCGAACCCGCACTGCGGGCTTAGCGTCAGATTCTCCAGCGGCACATATTTCGAAGCTTCCTGAATCCGCGCCCTGATCTGCGCGCCGCTCTCCAGCTCCGGCTTCTTCGAGCTGATCAAGCCCAACACCGCAATCTTCCCCCGCGGAATAAACCGCAGCGGCTCGAACGTTCCCGACCGCGCATCGTCATACTCCAGCAGAAACCGGTCCACGCGCAGCGTCCCGAAAAGTTTTTCCGCCACCGCGTCGTAGCCGCCTTCCGCATACCAGTGGCTCTGGCTGTTTCCACGGCAAAGATGGATCGCCAGCGTCACGCCCGGCCGCCGCGCCGACTCGAAACACGCATTGTCGGCGCGAATCGACTCCTCAAACCACGCCTCCGGCTCGAGCTGCATTTCCGTCCGCACCCATTCCCGCCATTTCGGATCCATGAAGTAGCTGTAGCGCGGCGCATCGATCTGAATATATTTCACGCCCTCCGCCGCCAGCCTCGCCATCTCCGTCTTCATGATTTCGACGATATCCCAGAGCATCGCCGAATACGACGGATAGGCCTGCTCCGACCGACCGCGCTTCCAGGAAATGGCCGGAAACTGCGTCGCGCTCGGCAGCGTCATCTTGATGGCACCCGGCGAATGCGCCTTCATGAACGGCAGCTCGTGCCCCGTCAACGGACGCACCGGGCGAAGCTTTTCGACCACCACTCCCGCCACGCGTCCCTTTCCCAGCGCCGGCCCCGAAGGCGCCGCGGTCGACCAGCTGCGCGCCACACCGTCGCCAAAATCGAATCCCTCGACGGCGTCGGTGAAATCTCCCATGAAATTCGAACGCCGAAACTCGCCGTCGGTGAAAAGTTCGAATCCCAGCTCTTTCTGCTTCGTCAGAATCCGCAGGATGCAGCGGTCCTCGACCTCGCGCAGCCGCGCCGCATCAAACGGATCGGACGTCCGCGCGTCCAGCAGTTCCTTCGGGCGCAGGAAGCTGCCCACTTGATCGGCTCGATATTCGACGGACATTCTTCAGCTCGGCCTTTCTCGAATGGCTTGTGACTTTCTTCGTTACCGGCCTAATTCGCGTTTTTGGCGCCTGTGTTCAGCTTGAACAATCTCTTCGCGTTGTCTTCGAAGATCAATTTCTTGTCCGCGTCGCTGAGCCACGCGAACCCGTCGATGTAAACCTTCACATCGTCCATCCACTTCCCCGTCTTCGGATCCTTGGCCGTCCCGACGCCCGGACGCTCCGTCCCGAAAACGCACCGATCCGCACCCACCGTCTTGATCAGCAACTCACACGCCAGCGGGGTGTACAGCACCGTGTCGTAGTAGAGCTTCCGCAGATTGTCGTAGAAAGTGCTGGTCGCCCCGCGCCGAAGCGTCGGCGCCAGAAATCGTCCGAAGTGGTACGGCACCGCGCCGCCCCCATGCGAGCACACGATCTTCAGCTTCGGAAAATCCTGAAACACGCGCGAATTCACCAGCGACACGACCGAAATCGTTTCCTCATTAATAAAATGCGTCGAGTAGCTATGCCGAACCGACCGGCAGCCTGCCCCGTGAATGTATCCGGGCACGTCCAGCTCCACCAGTTTTTCATACAGCGGATACCAATACTCGTCCCCCATTCCCGGCGTATCGTAATTCGTCGCTTCGCTCGGATCGGGATTGATCAGGCATCCCACGAATCCAAACTCCTTCACGCACCGTTCGAGCTCGGTGACGCAGTTCTTGGGACTGACACCCGGCGATTGCGGCAGCCCGCAAACCCCGCGAAATACATTGGGAAACAACCGGCACTGCTGCGCCACCATCGTGTTGCACTCTTCGATGAACCACTGCGACACCTTCGCCGGCTTTTCCGCCATCATCATCTGATAGGGCCGCGGCGACAGCAGCTGCAGATCCGTGCCGACTTCTTTCAACAGATCGAAATGGGATTTCCCGGTGCCGAAGGTAGGCTCTTTCAGAAACGCAATCATCTCATCGTCGCTCACCTCGACCTTGCCCCGGCCGTGCGACCCGCGATGCGACAATATATTTGCCTTGAAGACGTAGAGCGAATCTGGCGCAGTAAGATGCCCGTGAACGTCGATCACCATCGCATTCCACCCCCGTGGAGGTAACCCAACTCGCCTATCGGAGTTATTATCCCCGAAACCGTCCCATGTCAACCGATGTAATCACCGCCGAAAATCGAGCCAAGATCGAGCCAAGATCGAGCCAAGCCAAACTCGACTTTTTCAAGGTGTCCTGGCCTTGGGATTGCACGGGCCTTTTCGGGGCACAGAGACTCCACAGAACCCGCGGGCAGAAGGGGCGAACGTCTCCGACGACCTCGGCCTAACCGTTCGCCGAGGGCAGAATCGGATGAATGCGCACCACGAACCATGCGCACCACGAACCAGTTGACGTGTCCGCACCCGCGTCATAGGCTGCGCGATGTCAAATGTCCGGCAATCACACCTTTGAGAGCCAATCCAAGTTCTCGCAAACGTCCCCGGCCGCCCGCTACGCGTTGGGAATGCTTACCGTCATCTACACCCTGAATTTCCTCGACCGCACGGTCATCAATATCCTCATCGACCCCATCAAGCGCGATTACCACCTCTCAGATTCGGAAATGGGCCTGATCACCGGCTTCGGTTTCGTACTCATGTACTCCCTGCTCGCCGCGCCCGTTGCCCGCTGGGCCGACCGCGGCAATCGCCGCTCGATTCTCACGGGGGGACTCATCATCTGGAGCGGCATGACCGCGCTCGCCGGCATCGCCCGCAACGCGATTCAGCTCACTCTCGCGCGGTTCGGTGTCGGCATCGGAGAAGCCGCCGGGACAGCTCCCTCCGCCTCCATCATTTCCGACCTCTTCCCTGGCGACCAGCGCGCCATGGCCATGGCGGTCTATCAGCTTGGGCCCGTCTTCGGCGGATTTCTCGGCGCGTTCATAGGCGGCTGGATCAATCAATACTACGGCTGGCATCGCGCGTTTCTCGTCGCCGGCCTGCCGGGTCTGCTCGTCGCGCTCATCTTTCGGTTTACCGTCAAAGAACCTGTTCGCGGCAGGACGGAGACGACGAAGGTAAACACCGAGCAGCAGCCGGTCGGTGAAACCCTCCGGTTCATCTTCAGCCAGACGTCCTACGTTCTGCTCCTCATTGGTTTTTCGTTCACGACCTACATCCAATTCGGCTTCGGCAACTGGACCGCGCCATTTCTCGGCCGCATCCGCCATTTGAACTCCGCGCAGATCGGCACCTACCTGGGCACCGTGCGCGGCGGCGCCGGTCTCTTTGGCACTCTGATCGGCGGCTATCTCACGGACTGGTTCGGTCAGCGCGATCCGCGCTGGCGTCTCTACGTCCCGGCCATCTGTTCCATGCTCGCCTGCCCGGGCGCCCTTTTGTTTCTTTTCTCGCCCAGCCCGGTTCTCTCGCTCGCCGGATTTGCAATCGTCTCGGCGGCTAGCCCCGTCCATGTCGGACCGATCATCAGCGTCTCCCATTCCGTCGTCAAAGTCGGTATGCGCACCTTTTCCACATCCTTGCTGTATCTCATCTCCGAAATCTTCGGCCTCGGTCTCGGACCGTATTTCATCGGCGCTTTTAACGATCACTACGCCAAACAATTGGGTGTAAACGTAATCCGTTATTCCATGTCCACCGCGGCCGCTGCCACGCTCATCGGCGGCATCTTCTTCATCATCGCCGCCCAGTTCCTAAAAGAAGACGCCTCACGCACACGGGTCGGCTAAAATCGCAAACGGTAGAGCACGTGCCTTTTCTGTCCCGAACGACAGCAGAAAACGGACCCCTGCGAAGTGACACACAGGCTGAAAGCTTACTCACAGGCCCACGAGCGCGAATTGCTTCCGCACCGCGGCACGTGATAAATTTCCAAACTCAATCCCAGCGGGGGGAGCATTGGTCGACAAAACCTTAGCCACAGTGAAGGAAGCGGTCGCTCCGGTATTCGATGGTGCGGTAATTCTGCTCGGCGGCTTCGGCGATCCGGGTCTTCCGGGCCAGTTGCTCGAAGCGCTGCGCCTGCAAGGTGCTAAGAATCTTACAGTTGTGCACAACGGCTCCGGCGGCGGCGTCCACTCGCTCGGCGGCCTGATCCACGACGGCAAGGTCAAGAAGCTCATCGCGTCGTTCCCCAGCAACCCGGGCAATCAGTCGTTCCAGGAAAAATATCTAAAGGGCGAAGTCGAGCTGGAGCTGGTCCCCCAGGGTACGCTCGCAGAACGCATTCGCGCCGCCGGCGCCGGCCTCGGCGGGTTCTTCACTCCCACCGGAGCGGGCACGGATCTGGCCGCCGGAAAAGAAGCACGCGTGATCGACGGCCGCGAGATGATCTTCGAAAAAGCGCTCCACGCCGATTTCGCCTTCGTCCGCGCGCACAAGGGCGACCGTCTCGGCAACCTGACCTACCGCATGGCCATGCGCAATTTCAACGTTCCCATGTGCACGGCCGCAAAACACGTTGTCGCGGAAATCGACGAGCTCGTCCCCGTCGGTGGCATCGATCCGGAAGACGTGCACACGCCCGGAATTTTCGTCGACCACATCGTCGAAATCGTCCGGCATCCCGAGTATCTGAAAATCACCACGGAGGGAAGGTAGCCCATGTCGCTCACACGAGACGGAATCGCTTATCGGGTCGCCTGCGATTTGCCCGAGGGCAGCTACGTCAATCTCGGCATCGGAATCCCGA
>CAZLWY010000131.1:0-10310 GCA_964563425.1 uncultured Acidobacteriaceae bacterium
CAGCTTCGCTCGCTCGGACTGGAATCTGAAATATCGGGGGCGTTTGTCTCTCGCGGACGTTCGCAGGATCACGCGCGAGCCCACCACTCCGGACGGCGACGCCGATTTTTCGGGCCAGGCGCGCTACGTCTCGGCTGAAAACGGCTCCGGCGCGTGGACCGCAACCGGTCACTATTCAAGCAACGACGTTCGCATGCCTTACAAATGGTTTCACGCAGGGCCCATGCAAACCTGGGGCGATTACGTTGTGGCTCGACAAAAGCTGAGGGTCGCAAATCTACAAGTCCGCGCACTCGGCGGTAGTGTAGCCGGGACGCTGAATCTGGATTTCAACGGTCTCGCGTTTCGTACGCAGACTCAGACCCGCAGCATCAGCCTCGCGCAGGTATTCAACGCGCTCGAAAACGAAGATTTCCCCGTGCCCACACTGCATTGGGATGGCGCCATCAGCATCGACTCGGTCAACACGTGGAACGCGAACTTCAAGCATTTCCACACCGCCGGCAACATGCAATGGTCGCCGCCCGCTACGCTCGCGCCCGGCATGATTCCCGCCAGCGCGCAAATCCGTTTCGATTACGGCACGGACAAAGAAATCGTTTCCGTGGTGAAAAGCCAGATCACCACGCCGCATATGCAGCTCGACTTCGACGGCCCGCTTGGCGAGCACGACTCTGGACTGGAGGTAAATTTCCGCGCCGACAATCTGCTGGAATGGGACGATTTCATCGCCGCGATCCGCGGCCGGGAATCCGGCGTGCACCGCGTCGGTGGACAAGTCGCGTGGCGTGGCCGGATCCTCGGCCCGCTCGTCGGCCCTTCGTTCGTGGGTCGCCTGCACGCGATCAATCCCGTCTACGATCAACTCACCATGGATACGCTCGACGGCGACATGGATTATTCGCCCGACGGACTTCATCTCACCAAAGCCACTATGTCGCGCGGCCAGACGGCCATCGAACTCGATCTGAACCTGAGTTTTGACCGGGATTGGAGCTTCGTCGACTCGAGCCAGTGGACGCTCGACGCGCGAATTGAAAACGCCTCTGCGGACGACGTGGACGCAGTGATGTCGGTGAAATACCCGGCGTCCGGCCGCATCAATGGCACGGTTCACGCCACCGGCACGCGGGCATTTCCGATTCTCGACGCAAATCTCACGGTTGATGACATCGAAGTGAAGGGCTGGCATTTCGACCGCTTCCGCGGGGAACTGCACTGGCGGAATGATGAAATTCGCCTGACCAACGCGGAGCTTCGCGGCGGCTCGGGAATGGTCGCGGGCAACATCCTCTACCGGCCCCATGAAGCGCAAACGGAATTCGACATTTCCGGCACGGGCCTCGCGCTCGAGAAAGTCAAAGACCTACAAAGCCCGTCGCTGGCCATTGGCGGACGGCTCGACGTCAATTTGCGCGGCAGCGGTCCCGTGCTGGCGCCGAACGCCCAGGGCGATTTCCATCTGACGAATCTGACGCTCGGCACGGAATCAGAAGGCGATTTCACGGGCCAGCTCACGTCCGACGGCCACACCGCGCATCTGACACTCGGCTCGGAGCCGCAGCGCGAAAAATTGCAGGGCGATTTGACCATCGGGCTCGGCGGAGATGAACAAATCGCCGGACGGCTCTCGCTCGTGGAATTCGATCTGGATCCCTTCATCGCCTCGGCCTTGCATCTGACGCAGTTGACCGGCCACGGCAGTGCCGACGGGGTATTCACGATTTCCGGCGCGCTGCGCCAGCTCGATTCGATCGAAGTGGATGCGGACATCTCCAAGATTTCCTTCAACTACGACTTGGTCCAGCTGACCAACGATCAGGACATACGCCTCGCGTATCGCCGCAACGAAATTCGCGTCGATCAGGCGCGTTTGCACGGACCAGACACGGACTTGCAGTTGGGAGGGACCGCGCGATTCGATCGCGATCGCCGGATTCAGTTCGCGATAGCGGGCAGCGTGAACCTGCGCCTGCTGAAAGGTTTGGTTCCAGATATCGAAGCGCAGGGACGCGCCGAAGCGAACGTAACGGTCGAGGGAACGATGTTGCGCCCGCGGATCACCGGCCGCGCCAGCGTGCGCGGAGCCGAAGCTCACTACGCGGATTTTCCTGTGGGGCTCAGCAACGTGAGCGGCGATCTGGTTTTTGACCGCAGTCGGCTGCTTTTTGACCGCGTGACGGCGGATGCCGGCGGGGGACATCTAACGCTTAGCGGCAGCGTCACCTACGGCGAAGGACCCATGCGCTACGAAATCACGGCCGCCACTTCGACCGTGCGCATCCGCTATCCGGCGGGAATGAGCTGGCTCGCCAACGGTACGCTTCAGCTTTCCGGCACGAGCGATGCGGCATTGCTCGCCGGCCACGTGCAGGTCGAGCGCTTGCTGTTTGCCGAAGGTGTTGATGTCGCGTCATTCTTTGCTTCCGCGTCCGATACTTCGCCCACGGGCGAATCAACGTCTCCGTTCCTCCAGAATCTGAGTTTCGACGTGGAAGGCCAGTCGAAGCCCGGCGCGCGCATTGAATGGGCCGGCGCGCATATCGATGTGGACGGAGACGTGCGGCTGCGCGGCACATGGGACCGCCCCGTGCTGCTCGGGCATATCCATCTTCTCGGCGGCGAGATGCCTTTCCGCGGAAATAATTTCGAGCTCACGCGCGGCGACATCAATTTCGCGAATCCATTTCGCCTCGACCCGGTCCTCAACGTCGAGGCCACGTCGACAATCAACCAGTATCAAGTGACCATCGACTTCTCCGGTCCTGCCAGCCATCTCGCGCTGAACTACCGCTCCGATCCACCGCTGCCCGATTCCGATATCGTCGCGCTGCTGGCTCTCGGCAGTCCGGGGGAGGGAAGCGCCCTGCGTTCGGCGCCCGGCTCCGCGCAGAACTATGGCGCTACGGCGTTGCTTTCGGAAGCGATCTCCAGCGGAATCGGCGGCCGGATCGAGCATCTGTTTGGGATCAGCTCGTTCCGCGTGGACCCTTTCGTCGCCGGAACCGCGACGGAATCGAACGCCGCCGCACGCGTCACGATTCAGGAGCAAGTGACGCGCGATCTTGAGATCACCTATTCGACCAACGCGGCTACCTCCAACCAATACCAGCTGATCCAGGTCGAGTACACGCTGAAACGCGGCCTGTCCGTCGAATTCCTGCGCGACATCAACGGCACCTACGGCTTTGACATTAAGTGGGTAAAGCACTTCAACTAGGATTGCTGCGAGGATTCGTCGGGCAATAGAAAAATCGACTCGGGCCGAAGCTGGATGTGCCAGGGCATCGGTCGTTCCCGAATCAGTCGAAATGTTTCCTTCGTCACCTCAGCTTGCAGGTCAAAGGATGAATTTTCGCTCGTGGCTCCCGCCGACTGGCGCAGGCTCAGGTAGAGCGTCACCCGAAACGGAGTTTCTGAGCTGCGCACCAGCCGGCAGGGAAAAACGTTTTCCCGTGGCGCCCCGCTGTTCATCTCCACAAACTCGATTTCATGCGCGCGAATTCCGAGATGTGTCACCGCCGCCGCGAGCTCGTGAACCACACGAAGCTGGCATCCCCAATCGACGGCCTCGACCATGCCCGTCGAAATCATCCGCGCGCGCGAAAAATTCTTGCAGCCCGTCAATCGAGCCACTTCCAGGCTCGCTGGCCGCCGAAATATCTCGTCTTTGCCGCCAAACGCCGCCACCCGCCCGCGGGAAAGGACCAATATACGCTCCGCGAGCCTGTAGGCCTCCTCGATGTTGTGCGTCACCAGCAGCGCCGGCCGGCGATACGCCGCAAACGTCTCTTGAAGCTGTGTTTCCATCTGGCTGCGCAGGTGGGTATCGAGCGCCGAAAGCGGCTCGTCGAGCAATAAGGCCTCCGGGTCGATCGCCAGAGCGCGCGCCAGCGCCGCTCGCTGCTGCTCGCCTCCAGAAATCTGGCGCGGATATCGGCTCTCAAGCCCGATAATACGGGTGCGCTCAAGCAGCGATGTCACGCGCTGCTGTTGTTCGTGGCGTGGGAGTTTCTGCAAACCGAACGCAACGTTTTCTCCCACCGTTTTATTCGGAAACAACGCGAAGTGCTGGAAGAGCATGCCCACTCGTCTATCGCGCGGCAGCAGATGAACGCTTTTGGAGCTATCAAACAGCACCCGGTTCCCAAGCGCCACGCGTCCACGCCGCGCACGCTCCAGTCCCGCGATGCACCGCAGCAACATTGTTTTGCCCGCGCCCGAAGGACCCAGCACGCTCAGCGGCTCATCGCCGCACGTGAACCCCACGTCCAGCGTGAATTCCGGCAGCCGCTTCTCGATTTGGACTTCGAGCGGCACGTCAGCGCCTGTCCCACCGTCCGCGTCCCTGCGCGTGCGTCCAGTAATAGAGTCCTCCCAGCAGCGCCAGAGAGATCGCCACGTCCGCCGCGCTCCAAGCCAGCGCGTGTCGAACGTCGTCCGATTCCACGGCGAAATAGATGGCGATGGGAATCGTAGCGGTTCTTCCGGGGATGTCGCCGGCAAGCATCAGCGTCGCGCCGAATTCGCCCAGCGCGCGCGCAAACGAAAGAATCGTTCCCGCCAGCACTCCGGGCCACGCCAGCGGTAGAGCCACGGCGCGGAACACGCGCCATTCCGAAGCTCCCAAGGTTCTCGCGGCTTCGAAGAATCGCGAATCGACCTGCTCGAGCGCAGCCCGCGCGGAAAGGTACATCAGCGGAAACGCCACCACCGCTGCCGCAATCACCGTGGCAGGCCAGGAGAAAACGACGGTCGCACCGAATTGCAGCAGGAGTTTCCCGAGAGGGCCGTTTCGACCGAAGATCAGCAAGAGAAAAAAACCGACCACGGTTGGCGGCAGCACCAGCGGCAGCAGGCAAATCCCGTCCACCAGTGCCGAAACAAAACCGGTCCGCCGCTGCCGCCACACCGCTGTGGCCAGACCCGCGACGAACGTGACCGCCGTTGCCACCACGCTCGTCTCAAGCGATATCCAGAGAGGTGACCAATCGATCGGCACGCTCGGAGCGGCGTACACCAGCACGGTCAGGGGCATCGGCACAGGATTGTAACCCCTGGGTTCTAATTTCGTTTACTTCGCGGGCGGCTCAGGTGCCGGCGCGGGCGCCGGCGCTCGATCCGGGCCGGGCGCTTTGTCTCCACCGTCCTCCGGCCCGGGTTGGAGCATCTGCTTCAGCTCCGGGTAGTCGTTCGACATGCCCTGCAAAACCGTCAGCGCGCCTTTCTGTTCAAGCTGCACGCCCACCCGCTGCGACGTCTGGGCCACCTGCGGCAGCGTCTTCACCACCCGCTGGCCCAGAGGCGATTCGTAGAATTGAATCAGGCCCTGGAGATCCTCGATCGAGAACGCCTTCGCGTAGATCGGGACCACCGCGTCGGTAACGGCGCTCGCGGGCGCAGCAGCGTCCAGCTTCGTGCTGAAATCCGCCATGAATTTCGCCAGCCGATCCGGCTGCAACGCCTGGCTCAGCCCGTCGTGCACCTGTTTCGTGATGTACGCGTTGATCTCGTCGCCCATCTTTGAGGTCTGCGTCAGGTCCATCAAATGCCGGATGGCGGCATCCTTGGCGGGATCCACCTTGTCGGCGTTCGCGGCCTCAGGCGAGGTCGTCGAGTCGGACGAATGCGCCGCGACGCCCGGCTGGTGGGCCGGCGCCTTCGGCGCCGCGGGAGTCGGGGGTGTCTGCGCCAGCAGCGGACTGCCGAAAAATAGTGCGGCAGTGATAAGGACAGTTTGAACAGTCATCAAGTTCTCCTGGAATCCTTCTATTCAGCCTCAATTGATCCTAACGAACGCACGCCATAGAAGCAATTTGCGCCCGGGCGCCTTTCGGTGGCGAGGCTGGACTCGGCTGTGTTAATTTCAGCGCAGATGAACGGCAACGACGAACGAACCTCGCATGACTGCGCGAAATATGAGGACATCCGGCACGATATGGTTGCTCGCCAGATTTACGACCGGGGCCTTCGTTCGCCACGCGTCCTGGCGGCGATGGAGTCGGTACCTCGGCACCTGTTTGTTCCGCCGGATCTGATCGGGAGAGCTTATGCGGACGAGGCCCTGCCTTCCTCCGACGGGCAAACGATCTCGCAGCCCTACATTGTGGCCGCCACCACGGATGCACTCGATCTTCAGGGACACGAACGCGTGCTCGAAGTCGGCGCCGGGACCGGTTATCAGGCGGCGGTACTTTCGCTGCTGGCCCGCGAAGTAGTCGCACTGGAGGCAATTGCTGCCCTCGCGGAAGCGGCCCGCGAGCGGCTTGCAAAACTCGGATATCGGAATGTTCGCATTGAAGTCGGCGACGGCTCGCAGGGCTCTTCGGAATCCTCGTCTTTTGACGCAATTCTCGTTTCGGCTGCTGCGCCCGCTGTTCCGCAGCCGCTCGTGGACCAGCTTGCCGAGGACGGGCGACTCGTGATTCCGGTCGGGGAGGCGCACCACCAACAATTATTGAAAGTCGTAAAGTCGGAGGGCCGCATTTTCGAACGAGAACTTTTCGCCTGCCGATATGTTCCACTCGTCGGCCGCTATGGCTGGCGTTGATTCGCGTAGAAGCCTTTTCGAAATGAGTCGCCGATAAGCCCCATGCCACCGGAACTCTCCATCATCATCCCGGCTTTCAACGAAGGAGCGCGGCTCGGCCGCGGGCTCAAGCGCCTCCGCGTATATTTCGAAAGCCGCCCCAAGGGACTGGCCGCGATAGAGATTCTCGTCGTAGACGATGGTTCGACCGACGATACGGCCAAGATTGCTCAGGATTGGTCGGGCGAACTACCGTCGCTTCGCCTGATCTCGAACGGCAAGAATCGCGGCAAGGGTTACAGCGTCAAGCGCGGCATGCTCGAAGCTTGCGGTCGCGTCGCGATCTTCACCGACGCCGACCTGTCCTCGCCCATCGAGGAATCGGAAAAACTTCTGAACGCAATCGCGGCAGGGTACGACATTGCCATCGGTTCGCGCGCCGTCGACCGCTCGCTGATTTTCAGTCGCCAATCGCGTTTCCGGGAAATAGCGGGGATGATCTTCAACACCTGGGTGAGAATCTTTACCGGTTTGCCGTTTCAGGACACCCAATGCGGATTCAAAGCCTTCGTGCGCGAACGCTGCCTGGTGATTTTCGAACAGCAGCGAATCGAACGATTCGGATTCGACCCCGAGCTGCTGTTTCTGGCCCAGCGCCGCAGACTTCGCACCGCGGAAATTCCGGTTCGCTGGGCTCACGATCCGGGCACCAAAGTCCACATGTTGCGCGACAGCCTGCGGATGTTCGCCGATCTGATCTGCATCCGCTGGAACAGCCTCGCCGGCCGCTATCCCATCCCACACGAGTGATTCCCGCGCCGCTTGTGTCCGTCCAGCGCCTGCAAGGGCGCTCGCACACGCGGGCTTATTTCTTCGGTTGAGCCGTTGGCGGCAGCAGTCCATTCAGGCGCAGGTACATCGCAGCGGTGCTGTAGTGATCGCCGTAGTCCTCCGACGCCGTGACCACCATGAAGCCGCGTGACACCATCTTGCCACCGATGAACGGCACCATCTCCCCGAAATGGGAATCGTCGATTTCCGCGAGAGAGTCCGTGCAGAACTGAAACGAAGCCTTCAGCGCCGGCACGAGCGTGTCTTTCGGATCCTCATCCTTCAACGCGGGCGCTGGCGGCGCCTTCGCGCCGGAGATCAGCGAGCACAGTCCGTAGTTTGCGCGAATCATGTGGACAACCAGGTGCCCAAATGTATTCTGCTGCGGCGTCGGCCGAAAACCGAACTTGTCCGCAGGCATTTCTTCCACTGCGGCTACGGTATTTTGCGATTCTTCGGCAAGCAGCGTCCGAAAACCGGTCGAGATGGGATTTACTTCCGGAGCCGCAGCCTGTGGCGCGGCAGCCGGAGCCTGTTGTGCTGTCGCCGCCAGCGGCGCGAGTCCCAGCGCCCAAATTGCCAGACAAATTCGCTTCATGGATTCGCCTCCGTGTGATTTCGAGCGCCCCAGCATAGTCGGTCGCCCATCGGCGCACAAGCGGTTCCGGTTGAATCCGCGCCGCTCCCTTGAAAAGTAACCCGAATTTCATGGTAACTTTACAGTGCAAAGTACTTGACACCGCCGCGCGCCTTGCTACCCTATGGCCATGGTTCCTCTACGCCCGCACCCGCGGCAGGGCCCCGTGGCCCTTGACGATCGCGCTCGAGACAATATCCGCTTCATCCGCGAAACCATGGAGCGTGCCGGCTCGTTCACCGCCGTGTCGGGCTGGGGAGGCATCGCCATGGGCATCACGGCTCTGGGCGCTGCGGTGATCGCTTCGCGCCAGGATTCGACGCTGCTCTGGCTTATCACCTGGATGGCCGAAGCCGCCGTCGCGATCGGCATCGCGCTCTGGACCACGTATTCGAAAGCCCGCGCGGCGGGAACCACGCTTTTTTCCGGGCCCGGCCGCCGCTTTGTTTATAGCTTTGCGCCCCCGCTTTTCGTCGGCGTGCTGCTCACGATTCTGCTTTATCGCATCGGCTCGATCGCCGAGGTCGCCGGCGTCTGGCTCCTCCTCTATGGGACAGCCGTCGTCGCCGGCGGCGCGTTTTCGATTCGCATCGTGCCGCTGATGGGGCTCTGCTTCATGGTGCTCGGCACGATGGCGATTTTCTGCCCGCCGGGATGGGGCAACGCGTTTCTCGGAATCGGTTTCGGCGGACTGCACGTAATTTTCGGCGCCGTGATTGCGGGGCGATATGGCGGCTAAATCGGGAGCCTTCCGCGCCGCGCGGGAGGAAAAATCGAAACAGGGAAGCGTCACCGTCGACCCGGCCACAGCCGCGGCTCCGAATCTCGACCGCGTGATTCACGAGCGCACCCGCCTCGCCATCGTCAGCGCCCTCGCCGTCAACGCTTCGCTCACATTCAACGACTTGAAGCAGTTGCTGCGCGTCACCGACGGCAATCTGAGTGTCCACGCGCGCAAGCTTGAGGATTCCGGGTACATCGCGTGCATGAAATCTTTCGACGGCCGCATGCCGAAGACCGAATACCGTTTGACCGCGCCCGGCCGCCGCGCCCTGGAAAAATATCTGGATCACATGGAAGCACTGATCCAGGCCACGCGAGAGGGCTAGAAAGGCGCATTTCGAAACCGTATGGGCAACAGCGCATCGCGACTGATTCCGGCGCCCAAGCTGCACGTGGCCATCCTGCTCGATGGCAACGGCCGCTGGGCCTCGGCGCGCGGACTCGCGCGTTCCGAGGGCCATCGCGCGGGCGTTTCCGCCGTTCGCCGCATCGTCCGCGTCGCTCCATCGCTTGGCATCGGCACCCTGACGCTTTACGCCTTCTCGGCGAACAATTGGGAACGGCCGAGCGGTGAAGTGTCCGCGCTTCTCGCCCTGCTCGAGGACTATCTTCGCGCCGAAGCGTCCGAGTGCGCCTCCCACGGCGTGCGCCTTCGCGTGATCGGCCGCCGCGACCGCATTCCGGCCTCGCTCGTCGAAGCGATCGAGTCGGCCGAACGCTCCACCGCGGCCGGCCGCGCGCTCGAGTTACGCATCGCTCTCGATTATTCCTCGCGCGAAGCGATCCTGCGCGCATCCTGCTGGATGATGTCCAGTCTCGAGATTACCGAAAGCGAATTTTCGCGCCGCCTCGCGCAAGTCACGCACGCCGCCGCCTCCACGCCCGAGGTCGATCTATTGATTCGTACAGGTGGCGAGCGCCGCCTCAGCGATTTCATGCTCTGGGAATGTGCTTACGCCGAGCTGCTTTTTGCGCCGAAGATGTGGCCCGATTTCGAAGCGACGGATCTGGAAGCTGCGGTAGAGGATTTCCTCGGCCGGGAGCGCCGCTACGGCCGCCTGCCGCAGACTGCCGCCGCAAGCTAATTTCTCAAAGCAGTCCAGCAGGACGTTGATGCAGCGGTCGCCGTCAGGCCGGCGCCTTACGGCTGCGGCTCGCCATCTCGAACGCCTTCATAATCACACGCGTCGCAGTCTCGGAAATCGAAAACGTCGCTAATTCCGAGGGCGCGGCCCAAGCCACATCGACCACATCGCTCCCGGCCCGCGCCTCTCCGCAAACCGCCTCGCACAAATAATCCAGGACCACGAAATGATAGCGAGTTTTCGCGTCGCTGTCGGGCGTGATGCGCTCGAAAACTTCAATCAACTCGCCCACGCGCACTTCGATCCCGGTCTCCTCCAGCAATTCGCGCCGCACTCCCTCCCGCAGCGTCTCACCCACCTCCAGCATCCCGCCCGGGATTGACCATTGCCCCTCGAGCGGAGCGCGTCCGCGGCGAACCAGCAGCGCACGCCCGGCGGAAATCAC
>CAZLWY010000132.1:0-13928 GCA_964563425.1 uncultured Acidobacteriaceae bacterium
GCGGACTTCTCAATCTCCGCCATCAGCGCCGACCCAACCACGGCCGCATCCGCAATTCCGCCCAGCACGGACACATGCTCGGGCAGGGATATCCCAAACCCAACCGCGAGCGGCAATTTCGTCGCTCGCCTCACGCGCCGCGCCAGCGCCGGCAAATCCTCCGGCATCGAATCCCGCTCGCCCGTGACGCCCGTGCGCGAAATCAAGTACAGGAATCCGCTCGAGCACCCGGCAATCATCTCCAAGCGTTGGTCGGTAGAAGTCGGCGCCGCCAGGAAAATCGTATCGAGACCGCGCACCTGCAGCGCCTTCCGATACTCGCCCGCTTCCTCCGGAGTCAAATCCGTGGCCAACACGCCGTCCGCACCCGCCGCGCTCGCCGCATCGGCGAATTTCTCCACGCCCATCTGCAAAATCGGATTGAAATAACTGAAAAGGATCAGCGGAACATCCGACGCCGTGCGCACGCGCCGTACCAGGTCGATCACGCCCGCGAGCGTCGCTCCACCCCGCAGCGCACGCTCGCTCGCCCGCTGGATCGTCGGCCCGTCCGCCACCGGGTCGCTGAACGGCACGCCGAGCTCGATCACGTCCGCGCCGGCTTCCGCGGCTGCGAGCACGATTTTCTCGCTCGCCGCAAGCGATGGATCCCCCGCCGTGATGTAGGCCACCAGCCCCAGCTCGCCAGCCTCCGCCAGCGCGCGAAATCGCCGCGAAATCCGCCCGTCGCGGCCCAGATTCCCGGGCGCCCCATCCAATCCGACAGTTTTTCGTGGATGGCCCGCGTCAGACATATTGGGAGAGAGTTCCCATGTCCTTATCGCCGCGGCCGGAAAGATTCACGATCACGACCTCGCCTTTCTTCATATTCGGCGCGCGCTTCGCGAGCTCCGCAAACGCGTGCGCGGATTCCAGCGCCGGAATAATTCCCTCCGTGCGCGCCAGCATTTTCGCCGCGGCGATCGCTTCGTCGTCCATCACCGCTGTGTATTCAGCGCGGCCCTGATCGGCGAGCCAGGCATGCTCCGGCCCCACCGCCGCATAATCCAGCCCGGCCGAAACCGAATGCGTTGTCGCAATCTGCCCGTCGGCGGTTTGCAGCACGAAGGTATATGTTCCCTGCAGCACGCCGGGCCGCGCGCCGGAAAATCCCTCGGCAGCCGCCAGCCGCGCCGCGTGCTCGCCCAGGCCCTTGCCGCGCCCGCCCGCCTCCACGCCCACCATCTTCACGTCCGGATCGCCCAGGAAGGCATGAAAGAGCCCTATCGAATTCGACCCGCCGCCCACGCAGGCATACAAATAATCCGGCAGCCGCTTTTCCACGCGCACGATTTGTTCGCGCGCCTCTTCGCCGATAACTTTCTGAAAATCGCGCACGATCATGGGATAGGGATGCGCGCCCAGCACCGACCCCAGCAGATAGTGCGACGTCCTCACGTTGGTCACCCAGTCGCGCATCGCTTCGTTGATCGCATCCTTCAGCGTCTTGCTGCCCGCGTCTACGCCGATCACTTCCGCGCCCAGCAGCCGCATGCGATTCACGTTCAGCCGCTGCCGCTCCATGTCCTCGGTGCCCATGTAGACCGTGCACGAAAGCCCCAGCCGCGCCGCCACCGTCGCCGTCGCCACGCCGTGCTGCCCGGCGCCCGTTTCCGCGATGACGCGCTTTTTCCCCATGCGCGCGGCCAGAAGGCCCTGGCCCACGCAATTGTTTATTTTGTGCGCGCCGGTGTGCAGCAGGTCTTCGCGCTTCAAATAAATCCGCGCCGTCCCGAAATGCTCCGTCAGCCGAGACGCAAACTGCAGCGGCGTCGGCCGGCCCGCGAAATTGTGGAGCAGCATATCCAGCTCGAGCTTGAAGCGATCATCGGCGCACGCCTCCGCATAGACCCGCTCGAGCTCCTCAAGCGGGGCCATTAGCGTCTCGGGAACATATCTCCCGCCGTAAGGGCCGTACCGACCGCGCTCGTTCACCACATCGGCCGTGTGACTCATCGCACTCTTCCTCGCGTACCTTTCACTGCTCGCACCAGCCTGCGCATCCGCAGCGCATCTTTTTTCCCTGGCCGCGATTCTACTCCGCTGCAGACATCCACCGCATAAGGTCGCGCCGCCCGAATCGCCTCCCCCACGTTTTCCGGCGTCAGGCCGCCGGCCAGAAAAATCCGCCCATGCCGCTTGGCCCGTCGCGCTAGGTTCCAATCGAACGTTTTCCCGGTCCCGCCGCGCGCGTGCCGGCTGAACCCATCCAGCAAAATCGCACCCGCGCGCTTGTACGCCGCCAGCCGCGCCACGCGAAACGGCTTCTTCACTCGCAGCGCCTTGATCACGCCCAGCCGCTCGGGGTTCCGCGCCAGCCGTGCGACCATTGCCGGCGATTCATCGCCGTGCAATTGCAGCTGCCGCAGCCCCACGCTTCGCGCAATTTCGAGCATCGTCTCTTCCGACTCATTCTCAAACACGCCCACCGCCGAAATGTTCCCCGGCAGCTTCTTCACCATGCGCCGGGCCTTGGCCGGCGTCACATACCGCGGGCTCGTGCGCACAAAATTGAACCCCAGCAAATCCGCGCCGCTCTCAATCGCCCGCCGCGCATCCGCCCAATTCGTAATCCCGCAAATTTTCACCTTCACCATCGGGTTTTTTGAAATTACCCGCCGATCAACTCTCGCAACAGCTCTCCGGGCTCCGCATACCTCATTAAATGCTCGCCCACCAAGAACGCATCAAACCCGGCTTTCCGCAGCCGCACCAAATCCTCATGCGTCCGCAGCCCCGACTCGCTAACCGCAACGCATTCCTCAGGAATTTCCGAGATCAATTCCAGCGAAGTCTCAATCCGCACGTTGAAATCCCGTAAATCGCGATTGTTTACGCCGATGATCCGCGCACCCGACGCCATGGCCCGCACCGTTTCCTCGCGTGAATGCACTTCGACCAGCGGCTCCATCCCGAGCGAGCGGCCCAATTCCAACAGCTCGCGCAACGCCTCGTCGCCCAAAATTGCCACGATCAGCAAAAAGGCGTCCGCGCCGGCCGCCCGCGCCTCCCATACCTGCCACGGATCCACGATGAAATCCTTGCGCAGGATCGGTACGGCGGCAGCCTTCTTCGCAAGTTTCAAATCTCCAAGCGAGCCCAGAAAGAATTCCTCTTCCGTCAGCACCGACAGCGCCGCCGCCCCGGCACCGGCGAGTGCCGCCGCCAGATCCGCCGGCGCATAGTTCTCGCGCAGCAAGCCCTTGGAAGGGGACGCCTTCTTCAGCTCCGCAATCACGTTGAAAGCACCGTCGCGCGCCAACGCGCCGAAAAAATCCCGCGCCGGTTCGTTTTTTTCCGCGGCGATCTTCAGCGCCACATCGGGCAGCACGCGTTTGCGGTGTGCCACTGAAGCGCGACGAGCCTCGACGATCCGGTCAAGGATAGTTCTCTCCTGTGAGCTCGTTTTCATGCGCCAAACGCCCCGATCCCAGCAAGCCGCAGGGAAGCGTATGATTTTACCCTGTTACGCCGCAGATTGATGCGTGCTAGTAGGGTCGGGAGCCCGAGGTCAATTCGCGCCGTGCACGGCGGAAACGGCAAGCAGCGGCTCCGAAAATCGGATGGGGATTCCGAAATTCGACCCGCCAAATCCCTTGAGAATCGCAAACGTAACGCCGATTACTTTTCCGTCTTTATTGAAAAGCGGACCGCCCGATCCGCCCGAAGTGGTCTGCGCGTCAAAAACGATTTTATCCGGCAAAATATCTCCGATGTGACCCTGGGTGATGAGCGGATGAATTAAATTGCGGCGCGCCAGCTCATCGAGAACCTGCGAAACGTCGCTACCGCTGTGGCTCATGATGCTCTGGGCCGTGTCCTCATCCGTGCGCGCCAGGATGGCCGCGAGCCCCGTTGCATAACCCATCAGCACGATCGGCTCGCCCGTGACCGCCGCCGTCTTTCCCGCGTCGATCGTCAACACTTGGCGCTTCAAATCCTTCAAGTTGACGCGCATCGAGGCTAGGTCCGTGTCCTTCGAAATTTCGTTGATCTCGGCGTTGAACGCGCGCGGGTCGTTCGGGAAATACGCATGGATCGACGAAATCTCCGGCGTAAATCCCTGGTTCGTCAGGTCGCTCAGTTCGTCGTTGCCCCACCACGGCTGCGCCACGTGCCGGTTGGTAATGATGCGCCCTTCCGGTCCCGCCGGAAACCCCGTCCCGAACACGTCCACCTTCACTTCGGGACCGTTTCCTTCCAGCGTCAGCACCGGTTTGCCGTCGCTATCCTGCAGCGGCTCGCCCTGGCTGTTCAGTCCTGCGTAGCGCAGCCGCTGGCCATTCTGCTGATTACGAAACGCCACCGATACGTGCAACAGGCACACGCTGTCCACATCCATGCGAATCAAATTCTCCGCCGCGTCGCCTTGCTCTTCGATCCGCTTCAGGCGCGCGTTTGTGTCGTCCAGTTGCTTTTGCAGGTCCGCGTTCGCGCCTCCGGCGGCCATTTTCGCCTGCAAATCCGCCGCCTGCTTTTCGAGATCGTTCGCCCCCGCTGGCGCCGTCGCGCTGCTCGGCTGCGTCCCGCGAATCCGGCGCGCCTCCGCCATCAAGTCCTGCTGCGTCAGGACGCCGCGTTCCAGGCGCGCGATCGTGGAGGTCGTCCGCGCCAGATCCTTCCGGGCGCTGTGGGCGAACAGGAAATAGGTCGCGCCCATCACCAGCGCGATGGCAAACACGCCCGCCAGCCCCAGCTTCAACCTGTGGTCGAGCGACACCGCGTTCGTTGCCATCCGCTCGGTAACCGCCAGCGCATCAAACGCCGTATGCGCGATCTGCTGGCCCTCTTCCGCCAGCCGCATCTTGTCTCGAAGCTCCCGGTCCACGCGCAGCACGCGCAGCTGCGATCGCACGCGCGCCAAGAGCTCGACAGCATCCCACGGCCGTGAGATCGCATCGTCGGCGCCCAAATCAAGTCCCGCTGCGCGATCGTCCGCGGTCGGCCCGGTCAACAGAATCACGCGGACGTTCTCCGTCACAGCCGCTCCGCGCATTGTCGCCAGCGTCTGGCGCGCGCTCGGCGAGTTCACACCGACCGCTGCAGCATCGAGCACCAGCAAATCCGTGCCCGGTTGGCGCGCAGTTTCCAGGCCTTCCTGCGCCGTCGCGACAACGCCAACCTCGTATCCCGCGCTTTCGATCGCCAAGCGCAACAGCTCGCGGCTCGCCGGATCCTCTTCGACAACCACAATTTTTTCGCGCCCGTCAATCATCGTCGTATTCGCGCCTCGCGTTATACCATCGCCGGTTTCGCAGTGGCACGATATATCGTGCCCGACACAATTTCTTGGCAACCGTCCGTCATCAACCGCGCCTTTTCCCCGCGGTTCTCTAAGTCTCTGCGATGAATCTCGATTTCCTCCGAAGTCTACAGGCCTCAACCCTTGCGTCACCGGCGGCGGATGCTACCCTACGACGTGCGCAGCCGCCCAAATAGTTAGAGGCACCGCAAACAACAAAGTTTCGGAAAATAGATGAGCGCCACACTGGAATTCCGGAGAAAAACGGAGCCCGCGCCAGGGTCAGAAGCCTCCGACGAGCCCTCCCTTTGCGCCCTGCTTTACCCGGACTCCCGCGTGCATTCCGATTCGACAAGGAAACCGAGCGGAAACCCCTGTAACCCACTGAAAACAAACAATCGGCGTCGAGTCTGCCCGACGAGGCCCCGATGACCCCCTCTCGCCAGCTCAACGAACTTAACCGCGAGATCATCACCTGCCGCCAATGCCCGCGCCTCGTCAAATATCGCGAAACGGTCGCCGCCGAAAAGCGCCTCGCCTACCGCGACTGGGACTATTGGGGCAAGCCCGTCCCCGGCTTCGGCGACCCGCACGCGAAGCTGCTGATTCTCGGCCTGGCCCCCGCCGCCCACGGCGCCAACCGCACCGGACGAATGTTCACCGGCGACCGCTCCGGCGATTTTCTCTACGAAGCGCTCTATCGCGCCGGCTTCGCCAATCAGCCGCATTCCACAAACCGCGAAGACGGTCTCGCGCTCATCGACACCTACATGGCCGCCTCGCTGCGATGCGCGCCGCCCGCGAATAAGCCTCTGCCATCGGAGCTTGCGAACTGCCGCCCGTATTTCGAACGCGATCTAGAAATCCTGAAGCCGCGCGCCCTGCTCGCCCTCGGCGGCATCGCCATGCGCAGCTACCTCGGCCTGCTCCGCCAGCGCGGTATCATCCAGTCCGCCGCCGGGTATCGCTTCGCCCACGGCGTCAGCTACACGCTGCCCGGCGATCTGCCGCGGCTGTTCGCCTCCTACCATCCCAGCCAGCAAAACACGTTCACCGGCAGGCTGACACAAGATATGCTGGCTCGCGTTTTGACCGACATCCGCGAGTACCTCGGAATGAAACCCTCCACGCGAGCCACAAAATGACGAACCCAACCGCCGCCGCACCCGACGCCATTATCGAGTTTCGCGACGCGGGCTACCGATTACCGGGCGGCCAGGAGCTTCTCCGAGGCCTCAACCTCACCGTGCGCCGCAGCGAGACCCTCGTCCTGCTCGGCCGCAGCGGCGCGGGAAAAACCACGGCGATGAAACTGATCAATCGCCTGAACGAGCCCACCGCCGGGCAGGTCCTGATTGAAGGCCGTTCGACGCTCGATTGGGACCCGATCGCGCTCCGCCGCCACATCGGCTACGTGATCCAGGAAACGGGCCTGTTCCCGCACTACACCGTCGAGCAGAATATATCGCTCGTGCCGCGCCTGGAAAACTGGCCACCCGAGCGCATCCGCGCTCGGGCGCAGGAGCTCGTCGCGCTCGTGGGACTCGACGCCACGCAATTTCTGCCGCGCTACCCGCACGAACTTTCCGGCGGTCAGCGCCAGCGCGTCGGCGTGGCCCGCGCTTTGGCCGCCGATCCGCCCATCCTGCTGATGGACGAGCCATTCGGCGCCCTCGACCCGCTGACCCGTGTCGAAATTCGCCGCGAATTTGTCGCGCTCCAGCAGCGCCTGCAAAAAACCATCGTCATCGTCACGCACGACACCAGCGAAGCGCTCCTGCTCGGCACGCGCATCGGCCTGATGGAATCCGGCGAGCTCAAGGGACTCTACGCGCCGAAGGAGTTTCTGCGGTCTAGCGAACCGGTCGCCATCGCCTACGCACAGCAAATCCGCGACCTCGAACAATTTGAGAGGGGCCAATGAACACGCTCTCGTTCTTCTCGCAGCATTCCGGCGAAATCCTGCAGGGCACGCTCGAACACATCTGGCTCGTCGCCGCCACCATGGCTCTGGCCATTACCATCGGCGTGCCACTCGGAATCCTCGTCGCGCGCCGCTCCTGGCTTTCGAAGCCCATTCTTGGCGGCGCAAACATCGCCGAAACGATCCCGAGCCTTGCGCTTCTCGGCTTTCTGCTTCCCACACCCTGGCTTGGCGACCGCGCCGATCGCGTTGCCATCACCGCGCTCACGCTCTACGCCCTGCTGCCGATCATCCGCAATACCGCCGCGGGAATCACTGGCGTCGACCCAGCCGTCCGCGAAGCCGCGCGCGGTATGGGTATGACTCCCCGCCAGATCCTGTTTCAAGTCGAGCTGCCGCTTTCGCTTTCGACCGTCCTGGCTGGAATCCGCATCGCCACCGTGCTCACCATCGGCATCGCTACGATCGCCGCGGCCGTCGGCGCAGGAGGGCTCGGCGAATTCATCTTCCGCGGCCTGGCAATGGTTAATAACCGCCTGATTCTCGCGGGCGCAATTCCCGCCGCAGCGCTCGCCTTGCTCGCCGATTTCATTCTCAGCGTGCTGGAGCGCCGCCTGCGGTCCGCACGGTGAAAACCAGATGAAATCCTCGCGCGGCAGCTCGCTACACCCCCTGGGCGTCGCCGTGTGCGCCGTGCTGGTGGTCTCGTTGGCCGGGTGCGCCGATCATCGCGCCGATACCATCGTCATCGGCTCGAAGAATTTTCCCGAGCAGGCCCTTCTCGGCGAAATCCTCGCCCAGCAAATCGAAGCTCACACGCACCTCCGCGTCGAGCGCCGCTTCTACCTGGCCGGCAGCTACATCTGTCAGCAGGCTATGCTCGCCGGACGCATCGATGCCTATGTCGAATACACCGGCACGGCGCTCACCGCGATCCTGAAAGACCCGATCGAGAGCGATCGGGCCGGGGTCTTCGCCCAAGTGCAGTCGGAATACAAGCAGCGCTTCCATTTCGACGTGCTGCCGTCACTTGGCTTCAACAACACGTTCGCCATCGTGATTCGCGGCGAAGACGCGCGCAACCTGCACATCAGCAAGCTCAGTGAGGCCGGGCCCTACGCGCGCAAATGGAGCGCCGGATTCGGATACGAATTCATGGAGCGACCCGACGGCTATCCGGGTCTGGCGCGCGTCTACGGGCTTCAGTTCGCCTCGACGCCGCGCATTCTCGATCTCGGGCTTCTCTATCGCGCGCTGCTCGAAAAACAGGTGGACCTGGTGGCGGGAAATTCTACCGACGGGCTCATCGCCGCGCGCGACCTGGTCATCCTCGCCGACGACAAGCACTTTTTCCCGCCCTACGAAGCCGTGCCCATCGTGCGCGAAGACACTTTCGCGCGGCATCCCGAGGTGCGCGCAGCCATCGCCGAACTCTCCGGCAAGATCTCCGACATGGAAATGCAGAAGATGAATTACGCGGTGGCGGGCGAAGACCGGGATACAGCCGAAGTCGCGCGCGAATTTCTGCACGCGCAAGGACTCGAGTAATTGAGCTCCGGAGTGAGCGAGCGATGCACTCGCCGCTCGACGATCTTGGGTTTTTCGAGCTCTTTTCCGAGTTCGTCTTGCGTGACAGTTCCCTTGCGCAACGGCCGTCGAACCAGCGCCTCGAGCGCCTCCCCGGTCGGTGTCAAATCAAGCGGGCTATCATCGGCCGGCGCGTAGGACCCCGCGATCACCTGAAATTGCGCTCGCGCATGGCGGCCGATGCGCGTCGCGCGGCAGGACGGTTCGGCGGTGCGAACTTCCGGAGTTTCTCAAAATCCTCGGGGGCCATCCCGGGAAAGAGCGCCCGGGCGCAAAACGAGCTATTCGGATTCCTGCTGGGTCTTGAAGTGAGCTTCGAGCGCTTCGCAATATTTGTGCTCGGCTTCGAGTTCCGCCTGCAATTTCTTGATGAGCATCTCCAGGCGGCGCACTTCGTTGCGCAATTTCTGTACTTCCGCCGGGGCCGCAGCCGGAGCAGCCGTGACAACGGGAACCACCGGACGCGGGGCCGGAGGAGCGGGCGAGGCGGCGACCGGTCTTGGCGCGGGCGGCGCGACGGGTGGGAACACGGAGCGAGGAGCGGGCGGTGCAAAGCCCGATGCCGGGTTCGTCGCGGGCACTGGACTCGGAGCGAAGAGCCCGGAGAGCGCTTGCGCCGCCGGTTTGGGCGCCTCGGTCGATTCATCCACGGAGGTTTCGATCGGGTTTGCGCGCGGAGACTTCGGATTCAGCAGATTCTTTACCCGCGCAATCAGGTCCTGGGGCTGAAACGGTTTCCGGATCAGCTCGTCGGCGCGAACGGCCATGGCTTTTTCCGCAACGGCGCGATTCACCACGCCGGACATCAGGATCACCGGTGTGGCGCCCAACCGCGCGTGTTGCTTGATGAACTGACAAACCTCGTAGCCGTCTTTGTCCGGCATGATTACGTCGGTGATCACAGCATTGGGAGCGGTAAGGTCGAACTGCGCGATCGCCGTGGCCGCATCGGGACACGTGACCACGTGAATGTTTTCCTTCCGGAAGGCGATCTTGATCACCTCGCGCATCGTGGCGCTATCGTCGATGAAATAGACCGTGGGAACGCCTGCGGCCGTGAGGGTTGAGGATTCGTTCATGACGACTCCTTCTCTGCAGGATCGTTTTCGTTCTGCGCGCCGGATTCTTCGGCGCTGAGCTTTTCCTCGTCCCATTCGCGCATGGCGTCGAGAAGAAGATCGGTAGCCGAGCGCAGCACGGTGCGCTGCGCGGCCGTGGCGCCGTAAATGAATTTGTAGACGCCCGCGGTGCAGCTCTGGCAGGTTTTCACGATTTCAGTGACGGCTTCGTCGCCGAACAGCGAATCGCATTCGGCGTGAACGATCTGGCCGCCCTCGAAAAAAATGATCCCGTCGGTATCGTGCGCGTTGATATGCAGCGCGCCGGTTTGCTGCGCCTGGCCGAGCATCTGCATCACTCCGGCGAGATCGAGATGCGACAGGCTGCCGCTGAGCGCGGTTTCCGCCGTTGAAAGCATCTGCGTGGGTTGAAATCCGTCCTGGCGGCTCACCAGAAAACTGCGGATGTGCGCTGCAATATCCCCGGGCGGCAGGCGACGATCGACGTAATCGTCACAGCCTGCGCGGTACGCTTCCATCAACGCCTGATCTCCCCCGGTACCAACGGCGATCAGCGGAATCGATTGCGTCTTCGGGTCGGCGCGCAGAATCGGGGCCATTTCGTAGGCACTCATCTCGCGCAGATTCGTGGCGCAGACAATGGCGGCGGGCATATTCCATTCGAGCATGGTGAGCGCGTAGGCGGCTTGCCCGCTTTGCACGACCTCAAATCCGACGTGTTGGAGCGCATCGGTGAGGCGCTTGACGAAATAGACGTTGCTATCGATCAACAGAATGCGCGGAAGATTCGCAGGTGCGTTCACAGCCGCGCCTCCTGCGAATTCGCCGCCGAGAATGCGTCGAGATTGAGCACGTCGAGTGATTCGTCGCCGACCGCCAGTGTTCCTGCGACATAGGCAGGCCGATCCATGGCCGGCGGCTGCATTTCGCCGCTTGCCAGTTCGCATTCGCCGTTCACGGTAATCGCGCCGAGTTCGGTCGTTTCACCGATCCGGCGGTGCGCGATCAGATAAAACCTGTGCGAAACTGGCGACTTGCCGCCGAGTATGGGCTCCGTATCGATTACGGGAATTACGCGGCCGCGGCGGACGATCGCTCCTGCGAGCATCGGCGTCGTGTGCGGAAACGTATGCAGTCGCACGGGCGGTGCGAGCTCTGCAACCAATGCGGCTGGCAATGCCACGCGGCGGTGACCGATCTTGAGCAGCACGAAGGAATTCTCCGCCGCGTTTTCGGCCATGTGGGCGATCGAGCTCATGCCTCTACCGCCGATGCGGCTTCGCGCTCGAGCGCCAGTTTGTGCGCGCGATCGAGCTGTTGAAATTCCTGCGGGGCCAGAAAACCGGTCGGTTCGACCACGGGAATCACGGAATCGTCAAGGTACGCCAGGCCGCGATACCAGCGCCGCTCCTCTCCCGTGAACGCGAGCGGCAACGGATAGACTCCGGGAATTTCGGCCATGCGATCGATGCGATCGACCAGCACGGCGGCGCGAAACTGGCGCAGGATCAGCACGAGCGCCGGCCGCGTGACCGGCAGGCCGAAATGCTGTGCTGCGTTCACCACGTAGTAGATGCGGCCGCTGCGGTTGATCGTGTGACGCACTTTTGGCAGCTCCGGATTTTCGATTTCGTTCGCGGCGCCCGCGAGGCTATCGGTGCTCCGGATTTCTTGCACGGAATCGGCGGCAATGGCGAACATCTGGTTCGCCACGTAAAAGAGCACCACGGTTTCAGGATGGCCTCCGCGTCGCGGCTTCTCACTGGGCGCGGCCGAGGACGTCACCTTGTTCGCTGTCGTTTGCGTCATCGTCGGCGTCATCGCGTGGCCACCGGTACGAGCTTGCACAATTTTGCCACGCGCTTTTCGATGGCGCCGCTGATGTTGTCAAGCGGCAGGATTTCTTCGACGGCGCCGGTGGCGATCGCTTCGGCGGGCATGCCGAAAATCATGGAGGTCGCCTCGTCCTGCGCCATCACGTAGCCGCCGGCGGCCTTGATCATGCGCACGCCCTTTGCGGCATCGTTGCCCATGCCGGTGAGGACGACGCCGACGGCCATGGCGCGCGCGTACGCGGCGATCGTGTCGAACGCCAGATCCGCGCACGGGCGGTAGCCTTCGATGCGCTCTCCGCCGTCGAGCAAGATTTTTCCGCCGAAGGAAAGCTTCAGGTGATGCGAGCCGGGGCAAAGGTAGATCGTGCCCGGCTGCGGGGTTTCATTGTTCTCCGCTTCTTTCACGGGCAGCGCGGACACTTCCGAAAGCTGCATCACGAACTGTTTGGTAAATGCTCCCGGCATGTGCAGCACCAGGAAAACCGCGGCGGGCAAGTCTTTCGGGAGGCCTGCGACCACGCGCGTCACGGCAGCGGGACCGCCGGTCGACGCCGCGATCGCCACCATGGGGATTTTCCCGCCGTTTTGCCCGACCGACGGCGTCATTCCGGAAAATTCCGTGGCGCCGGCCACGGGCACCGACGCCGAGCCGATCTTCGAGCGCGTCGCGGTGCGCACCACGCGGACTTTCGAGGCGAGTTTTAACTTGCGCGTCAGCTCCTCGCGCACGGTTTTCATGTCGAGGTCGATGCCGCTCGAGGGTTTCGGCACGAAATCGATGGCGCCGAGCTCCAAGGCCTTCAAAGTGCTCGCAGCGCCCTCCCGCGATTCCGAGCTGACGATCACGATCGGCCGCGGATGCTGCGTCATGATCAGCTCGGTGGCTTGCAGGCCGTCCACGTGCGGCATGTTAATGTCCATGGTGATCACGTCGGGTCGCAGCGATTCCGCCAGCGCGACGCCGTCGCGGCCGTCGCGCCCCTGGCCCACCACTTCCATCTGCGGATCGGAGTTGATGATCTCTTGCAGCACCTTGCACATGAAGGCGGAGTCATCCACTACCAGCACGCGGATTTTTTTGTCGCCCATCTTCATCATTTCAATCCTGCCGTAGCGGCACGCGCGCGGCGGGCCGTCCCTTTTCGGCGTCGCTGCCGATGAGGCTTTCGACCGTAGCGATCAATTGGTCTTCCTGCACGGGTTTGGTGAGGAAGCCGGATGCGCCTTCCTTCATGGCACGATCCCGATGCTTGGCTCCGGCGCGCGACGTGACGACGAGCACGGGAATTTTTCTGGTCGCGGGATTCTGCCGGAGATGCGCCATCAGCTCATAGCCGTTCATCCGCGGCATTTCGAGGTCGGTGACGACCAGGTGGCAGCCGACCTGCGCGACCACTTCGGAAGCTTCAAGACCGTCGGAAGCCAGCTTGACGCGATAGCCGGCCTTTTCGAGCATGCGGCCCACGAATTTGCGGACGCTGATCGAATCGTCGGCGACAACGACTACACGATCGTTCTCAATCGCGTCGACCGCCTCGGACGGAATGCTGCCTGCGGCGACCGCGGCCGCTCCGGGCGCAAAAACGCGCGCGGCGGGAGATGATGCCGGCAATGCATGGCGCTCGGCCGTATCGGCATTGACGAGGCGGTTGAGGTCGATCAGCAGGATCAGGCTGCCGTCAGAGGCGATGGTGGTGCCCGGGAACAGCTTCACGCGGCGGAGATAGTCGCCGAGATTCTTGATGACGATTTCGTCCTTGCCGAGGACTTCTTCGACCACCACTCCGACATGGCGTCCCGCGACTTTCACGATGACCATGTGGAAATAGCCGTTCAAAGGCTCAAGCGGCTGGAGCGCCAGCTGCAAATCGAGACGAACGACTTCCGTGACCTCCCCGCGCACGCGGGTGAGCAGCTTTCCGCCAACGTCTTCGATCTCTTCGGGCTTGAGCCGGCGAATCTCCTCGACCACGGCCAGCGGGAACGCGAAGACCGACGTCCCGCAGCGTATGAACAGCGCCTGGGAAATGATCAGCGTGAGCGGCAGTTTCACCGTGAAGCACGCGCCCCGGCCGGTTTCGGAACGCACTTCGATTTCACCGTTGAGCGCGTGGACATTCGAGCGGACCACATCGAGACCCACGCCGCGCCCGGCCAATTCAGACGTGGACGAAGCCGTGGAGAACCCTGGACGGAATAGAACTTCACGCAGCTCGCGCTCG
>CAZLWY010000133.1:0-6840 GCA_964563425.1 uncultured Acidobacteriaceae bacterium
TCTGGATTCGAATCGCTGGCAATACAACCTGGCGTATTTCAATCTGCTCGAGAAAAACACGAACAGCGGGTTGAACACGTTCGAGCGGCGGAAACAGCAGGTGATCATCGCCAATTTGTACCGGCAGGATTTCTTCTTTCAGGGATACACGGCGCAATTCAGCATCAGCTACAACGATGATCAGGGCGGGATTCATTACGACGACAACGGATTCTTGGTGCGGCCTTCGCCGATCGGGCGGGTGATTTTCGACAACCAGATCAAGACGCACGACATTCACGCGGCGTATCTCGGTTGGACCGGCGACGGGCACATCGGGAGGATCAACCTGACGAACGCCTTTTACCAGGCGCTGGGCACGGACAGTTTCAATCCGCTGGCGGGGCGGCCGGTGACGATCAACGCGCAGATGGCCGCGGTTGAGGCTTCGGTGGATAAGGATTGGATCCGGTTCAAGGGCTCGCTGTTTTACGCGTCGGGCTCAGCGAATCCGGAAAGCGGGCACGCGCGCGGTTTTGATGCGATCGAGGATTTTCCGGAATTCGCGGGCGGGATTTTTAGCTTGTGGAATCGCGAGGGAATACGGCTGACCGGCACGGACGTCGGCTTGACGTCGCCCGACAGCTTGCTGCCGAGCTTGCGGTCGGACAAGGACGAAGGCCAGGCGAATTTCGTGAACCCGGGAATTTTTCTGGCGAATCTGGGTACAGATTTTGATTTGACGCCGAAGCTGCGCGGTTTCGTGAACGTGAACTACTTGCGATTCATGCGCACGGAGCCGCTGGAGCTGCTGCTGTTCCAGTCGCCGATTCATCATTCGATCGGCGTCGATTCAAGCATCGGCGTGCGCTACCGGCCGCCGCTGACGGAAAACATTTCGATTACGGCCGGGGCGGCGGCGCTGGTGCCGGGGCAGGGGCTGCGCGACATTTATACCGGCAAGATGATGTTTTCGCTGTTCTCCGACATCAAGTTTCAGTTTTAGCGCGAGGCGAGAGCGAACGAGCGAGTGCTGAAACAAAATCCATCGGCGATGGCGTGGGTGCAGCGTTGGTTTGGCTGCGTGGCGCTGCTTGCGTTCTTCTCGTTCGCGCTCGAGCACGGATTGCCGTCGGCCCAGGCGCACACGCACACCCAATCCGCTGCTCCATCCGGTTCTTCTGGCTCTCCTTCCCCGGCGGTTGTGCCATCGCCAACGCCGTCGACCGCACAACACAGCTTGATCACCCAAACGCAGGCGGAAGCCGATGTGAAGAGCGCGGGGTGCCTCCGTTGCCACGTAAACGTCGATGAGCCGACCATGCATCCCACGCGCACGGTGCGGTTGGGCTGCACCGACTGCCACGGCGGCGATGCAGGGGCCATGATCGCGCCCGGCACGGCGAAAGATTCCGCCGACTATACCCAGGTGAAATTGAAGGCGCACGTCGAGCCGCGCGATCCGGCATTCGCGCACGGGCTGGCCAACGCCCAACGCGTTTACACGGCCTGGCTGCGCGAGAGCTACACCTACGTTCGATTCGCGAATCCCGGCGATCTTCGCGTGGCGCGCGAGACATGCGGGTCGGTCGGCTGCCATACGTCGGAAGTCCGCAACGTACGCACGAGCATGATGACGCACGGCGGGATGCTCTGGGGCGCGGCACTCTACAACAACGGATCGTTTCCGCTGAAGAATGCACGGTTTGGCGAAAGCTACTCCGCCGACGGCGAGCCGCAGACGATTGAGACCGTACCGGCACCCACGGCCGAAGAAACGCGCACGAAGGGGGTCGTGGGGGAGCTGACACCGCTGGAACGCTGGGAAATTTCGCAGCCGGGGAACGTGCTGCGCGTATTCGAGCGCGGCGGCGAGAAAAAAGGCGAGATCGGTAATCCGAAACCCGCCGAGGATGATGGAAAACCAGACGATCAGCTCGGCGAGCGCGGTTTCGGCACCTTACTGCGCACGGATCCGGTATTTCTGGGGCTGCAGAAGACGCGGCTGTTCGATCCGTTGATGTCACTGCCGGGAACCAACGATCAGCCGGGCGATTATCGTGGCAGCGGTTGCACCGCGTGCCACGTAGTTTATGCAAACGACCGGTCACCGGAGCATTCCGGTCCTTACGCGCCCTACGGGCATCTGGGCGAGAGTGCGTCGAGCGATCCGACGATTGCGAAGAGCGAGCCCGGGCATCCGATAAAGCACACATTCACGCGGTCGATTCCTTCGAGCCAATGCATGGTCTGCCACATCCATCCGGGCACGAACATGGAGACGACGTATTTTGGCTACACCTGGTGGGACAACGAAGCGGATGGCGAGTCCATGTATCCCGCGAAGCAGCGCAATCCGACGGCGGAGGAGAAATACGAAGTCGCGCGGCGAAATCCGGAGGGGGCGGCGCCGAAAGGGCTCTGGGCCGATACAAAATTCCTGGAGAAGCTGGGCAGCCCGGAATTCAACGCGCAGCTGAAGCAAAGCCAGTTCGCCGATTTCCATAGCCACGGCTGGGTTTTCCGGGCGGTTTACAAGCGCGATCGGGCTGGAAATCTGCTCGATGCCGACAACAAGGTCGTGGCACCCGACGATCCGGCCAAATTCTCGAAGGCCGTGCACCTGGCCGACATTCACCTGGAAAAAGGAATGCAGTGCGTGGATTGCCATTTCCAGCAGGACGTGCACGGCAACGGGAAGCTCTATGCCGAACCGCGCGCGGCCATCGAGCTCGATTGCATCGATTGCCACGGAACGGTGGAAAAGCGCGCGACCCTGATCACGTCCGGCCCGGCGGCACCCGACGGCGGCACGCATCTGGACGCGCTGCGCACGCCCTGGAACCAGCGGCGATTCCAGTGGCGAGGGGACGCGCTCATCCAGCACTCGATGGTCGAGCCGGACAAGGAATGGGAAGTGGTGCAGACGCTCGACACGATCACACCAGGCAATCCGCACTACAGCGAAAAATCGCGCTGGGCGAAAACGGTGCGCGTGGACGGCACCACGTGGGGCACTCTGCCGTCTGATGAATCGCAGCTGGCGCACGCAAACAGCCGCATGACCTGTTACGCGTGCCACACATCGTGGACGCCGAACTGCTTCGGCTGTCATTTGTCGATGACCGCGAACCAGCGCGTGCCGATGCTGCACAACGAGGGGCTGATCACGCGGAACTACACGTCCTACAATTTTCAGGTGCTGCGCGATGACGGCTTCATGCTGGCGATCGACGGCACCGTGACCGGCCATCGCGTGGCGCCGGCGCGGTCGTCGTGCGCAATCACGGTCAGCTCGCAGAACCAGAACCGCGAATGGCTGTATTACATGCAGCAGACGGTTTCGTCGGAAGGATTTGCCGGGACGGCGTTCAGCACGTTCGTGCCGCACACGGTGCGCGCGAGGGAGACGAAGCAGTGTGACGACTGCCACGTGAGCGCGCGCAACGACAACAACGCCTGGATGGCGCAGGTGCTGCTGCAGGGCACGAACCTGCTGAATTTCATGGGGCGCTACGCGTATGTGGCGGACGGCGCGAAGGGGTTCGAGGCCGTGGCCGTGGCCGAGCATGACGAGCCGCCGGCGATTATCGGCAGCTACCTCGAGCGGCTGGCCTATCCGGACGATTACAAGCAGCACGTGGCGCGCGGACGCGAACTGCAAGAGGCGTACCACCATCCGGGCAACGTACTGGACCTACAGCTGCGCGGCGAATATCTCTACGCGGCGCTCGGCAAAGGCGGGTTCCGCGCCTACGACGTGGCGAACGTCGATAACAAAGGATTTTCCGAGCGGCAGACGACCGCGCCGGTTTCTCCGCTGGGCCAGCGGCTTTACGTGCGCACGAAATATGCGACGGCGATTGCGAGTCCCTCGACCCTGGCCATCGATCCGGCGCGGGGGCACGATCCGGAAAACGAAGAAGGGCCGATCCACGCGATGTACGCGTACCTTTACGTTGCCGACAAGTACGAAGGCCTGGTGGTCGTCGGTGACTCCAATCCCCAGAGCAAGACACCAGGTGTGAGCACTTTGCTCGACGGCGATCCGCGAAACAATTTTCTGAAACGCGCGCTGGCGTTCAATCCGGATGGAATTTTGAACGGGGCGCGACGGATTTCGATTGCGGGCACGTACGCCTATATGCTGTGCGATCGTGGGCTCGTGGTGGTCGATCTGGATAAGCCGCTCGCGCCGCGCGTGGTGGCGCAGATCGGCGCGCCGGAATTGAACGATCCGCAGGGCATTTCGATTCAGTTCCGCTACGGATTCGTGGTGGATCGCGATGGGCTGAAAGTGCTGGACGTGACGACGCTCGACCATCCGCGCGTGGTGCCGAATGCGCTGGTGAAGCTCGAGGACGCACGCAACGTGTACGTCGCGCGCACCTATGCGTACGTGGCGGCGGGCAAGCAGGGATTGGCGATCGTGAATGTGGAGCAGCCGGAGCAGCCCCGGCTCGATCAAATGTTTTCTGCGGACGGGAAAATCAACGATCTGCGCGATGTGAAGATCGGGATGGTGGATGCGAGCGCGTTTGCGTTCCTGGCCGACGGCCGCAACGGCCTGCGCGTGCTGCAAATCCTTTCGCCCGAGGATTCGCCGAATGCCTATGGCTTCAGCCCGCGGCCTACTCCCAAACTGATCGCGAACTACCGCACGGGCGCTCCGGCGCTGGCAATCTCCAAGGGGGTCGATCGGGATCGCGCGGTCGACGAGAGCGGCAACCAGCTCGCCGTATTCGGACGCCGCGGCGCGCGTCCCCTGAACCGCGACGAGGCCGCCCGATTGTATCGGCACGATGGCCAGACATTCACCGTAACGAACGACCCGCCGGGCCCGTCACACTAGGTGGCTCCCATGCGCAGGGTGCGGTTAGCCGACGCCGTATTGCGAAATCAAATCGTTCACATCGTTGAACATGATGCGCATTCGCGGATTCCCTCGCGCGGAGCAGGTATATAATAGAGGTGATCCAACATTTCGAAAGGAACGCTACCTTTCCGTTTGGGAAGGCTTAGACCATGGCGGTGTCCCCCATCGTACGTGCCCCGGATGTCGACGAGCTCGAAGAAATCTGGGAGTGGATTGAGTCCTTCGATGCACTGGTAGAAAACGGCAAGCCCGGCCTCGCCTCACGAATCCTTCAGGAAATTCGAAATCGCGCACTGGCCTGCGGAGTACAGGTACCGTTTACCGCGAATACGCCCTACGTAAACACGATTCACGTGAGCCAGCAGCCGCTTTTGCCCGGCGATCAGGAAATCGAGCGCAAGATCAAGAGCCTGGTGCGCTGGAACGCCCTGGCAATGGTGGTGCGCGCGAACCGGGAAGAGCACAACATCGGAGGGCACATCTCGACCTACGGATCGGTGGCGACGCTGTTCGAGGTCGGATTCGATCATTTTTTCCGCGCGCGCACGGCGGAATATGAGGGTGACACGGTTTATTTCCAGGGCCACGCTGCGCCGGGCGTTTACGCGCGCGCTTTCGTGGAAGGGCGCCTGTCGGCGGCGAAGCTGGAGAACTTCCGCCGCGAGCTGAAGAAGGGCGGCGGCCTTTCGTCCTATCCGCATCCGTGGCTGATGCCGGATTTCTGGGAATTTCCGAGCGTGTCGATGGGCCTGAGCCCGATTATGGCGATTTATCAGGCACGGTTTAACCGCTATCTGGAAGATCGCGGCTTGAAGCCGAAAACGGACGCGAAAGTATGGGCGTTTTTGGGCGACGGCGAAACGGACGAGCCGGAAACGCTGGGCGCGATCACGCTGGCGTCGCGCGAGCACCTCGACAATCTGATTTTCGTAATCAATTGCAATTTGCAGCGGCTGGACGGGCCGGTGCGCGGCAACGGCAGCATCGTGCAGGAGCTCGAAGCGGCGTTCCGCGGCGCGGGCTGGAATGTGATCAAGGTGCTATGGGGCTCTGACTGGGATCCGCTGTTTGAAAAAGACGTGGACGGGCTGCTGGCGAAGCGGCTGGGCGAAATGGTCGACGGCGAGTATCAGAAGCTGATCGTCGAGTCGGGCGCGTACATCCGCGAGCATGTATTTGGCGGCGATCCGCGGCTGCTGAAGATGGTCGAGGACATTCCCGACGAAAAGCTGCATGCGCTGCGGCAGGGCGGGCACGATCCGAAGAAGGTGTATGCGGCGTACAAGGCAGCGGTGGATCATAGGGGAACGCCGACGGTGATCCTGGCACGCACGATCAAAGGCTACGGACTGGGCGAGGCGGGCGAAGGCCGCAACGTCACGCACCAGCAGAAGAAAGTCGATGAAGACACGCTGCGCCATTTCGGCGAGCGGTTCGGGCTGTCATTCACCGAAGAGCAATTCGCCGAAGTACCCTTCTACCGTCCTCCGGACGACAGCCCGGAAATTAAATACTTGCGGGAATGCAGAGCAAAACTGGGCGGCTACATGCCGCAGCGCAAGGTGCGCTCGAAGCCGCTCGAGCTGAAAGACAAATCACTGTTCGATGAATTTCACACCGGCAGCGAAGGACGCGATGTGTCGACAACGATGGCTTTCGTCGGCATGTTGCGCAAAATGCTGCGCGATCCCGAGATCGGCAAGCTAGTAGTCCCGATCGTCCCCGACGAAGCGCGGACGTTCGGTATGGAATCGCTGTTCAGACTCGTTGGCATCTATAGCAGCCAGGGCCAGCTCTACGAGCCGGTCGATATGAACACGCTTCTTTATTACAAAGAGTGCAAAGACGGGCAGATCCTGGAAGAGGGCATTACGGAAGCGGGATCGATGTCATCGTTCATCGCCGCGGGCTCGGCATACGCCACGCACGGGATCAACACGATTCCGTTCTTCATTTTCTATTCGATGTTCGGCTTCCAGCGCGTG
>CAZLWY010000134.1:0-19286 GCA_964563425.1 uncultured Acidobacteriaceae bacterium
GTCCGCAAACACAAGGAATTCCTCTGGCCAGCGGTGACGAATTACTATCGCGAGCCTCTGGTGGCCGATCGCGCCTCGATGCAGTATCTCTGGGACATCGAAGGCAATAAGTACCTCGATTTTTTTGGCGGCATCCTGACGATCGGCGTGGGGCACGCGAATCCGAAGGTCACTTCGAAGATCAAGGCGCAGGTCGACAAGCTCCAGCATACGTCCACGCTGTTCCCCAACGAGGCGATCGTCGCGCTGGCGGAAAAGTTGGCGGAGATAACGCCGGGCACCCTGCAGAAGAGCTTCTTCACGAGCTCGGGCACCGAAGCGAACGAAGCGGCGATCCTGCTGGCGCGGATGGCGGGGCCTAGCTATGACATCGTGGCCCTGCGGCATGCTTACGCCGGATCGTCCGCGCTGGCGAAAGGCGTGACCGGGCAAGCACCTTGGCGGAAATCGGGCGTGATCAGCGTCGGAATTGCGCACGCGGTGAACCCTTACTGCTACCGCTGTCCGCTGCATTTGAAGTATCCGGAATGCGGCGTGGCATGCGCGAACGACGTCGAAAATCTCATTCAGACCGGCACGAGCGGGACGATTGCCGCATTTATCGCCGAGCCCATCCAGGGCGTGGGAGGATTCATCACGCCGCCGCCGGAATATTTCAAGATCGTTTACCGCATCGTGAAGAATTATGGCGGGCTGTGCATTTCCGACGAGGTGCAGACCGGTTTCGGCCGCACCGGCAAGAAATGGTTCGGCATCGAGCATTGGGAGGTGACTCCGGACATCATCACGTGCGCCAAGAGCATGGCGAACGGAGTTCCCGTCGGCGCGACGATCACGACGGCAGAGCTAGCGGACAAATTCCAGGGGCTGACGATTTCGACTTTCGGTGGCAACCCGGTTACGTCGGTCGCGGCGCGCGCGGTGATCGAGGTGATTGAGGAAGAAAACCTGCGCGAAAATACGTATGTGGTCGGAGGCTATTTGCGCGCGAAACTCGAGTTTCTGAAGGAAAAATATCCGCTGATTGGCGACGTTCGCGGACTGGGAATGATGCAGGGGCTCGAGCTGGTGCGAGACCGGGAGAGCAAGGAACCGGCGCCGGTGGAAACCACAGAGCTTATGGAACGGGCACGGGCCAACGGCCTGCTGATCGGCAAGGGCGGGCTCTACGGCAACGTGATCCGCCTCGCTCCTCCGATGAATATCTCCAAGGCCGACGTGGACGAAGCTATGCGCATGCTGGAGAAGTCATTCAGCGAGATCGTCTCGCGCTGACCGGTTCGAGCGCCGATGGGAAGGCCGGCGCCCTTTATCTCAGGGGGCAGTTTGGCGGGACTTTTCGATCGCGAGATCTTTTGGGACATTGAAACACTGCGGCTGGCCCGGGAAGTCTAGGGCGGCTGGTCGAAACGAGACGGGTGACGGTGAAGTGGGAATAGGGCGCGGCGGCGAGTACAGGGACCTCGGCTGATGTATTCTTGGGAGTGATGAAATTCCTCTCACGCACACTGGAGCGCCATGACGCGCGCCATCCGGCCCGGAGCCAAGCGCGCCCCGCCCTGCGCCCGGCGGTTCATGTCGCTGTTCGACTGGTCGCGATTGCGTCACTTGCGCTCGCGCTCCCGGGGCTCTGGGTGCGAGACGCAGGGACCGCGGCAGCGCAAGAGGGCGGTGCGCAAATTCACTGGAAACCCGTCGAACAGGCGCAGCTCCGACTGGACGACAAAACCCCTCTGAAATGGAGCGTGTTCCTGCCTGACAAGAAGAAGGACAAAAAGCTCGCCTCCGAGCTGATCCTCGTTTTGCTGGGCCACCGCTATCTGATGCTGGACACGAAAGCCCGCCTTGTGTACGTGGTGCCCCTGACCGAACTGCACGGGCAGGGCGACGATTTTGAGAGCGGCGACCTGGCGCAAGCGAATAACGCAATTCCGAGTACGGATTGGACGCAGCGCGATGTCGGTCCCGCGGAACTCTACCGGCTCACCCTGGGCGACTACAACCATGTGATGGAGGTTTCGCTGCCCCATCCGCCCGACTTGCGCGCGTTTTACTGACCGGCTGCGTTTCCGCCCGGCTTTGCCTTCACGCTGCGCACAAGGAACCATGCCAGCGTCCCGATCATGCCGAGCCAGCCGAGCACCCGTACCCCGTGCGCGATTTGCGTATCGTGATCAAGCACTCCGAGCTTGCCGAAGAGGTACGCCCAGTCGTGAATCACGTTGTCGCTGTCACCGACCGTGAGCAGCGGCAGCTCTTGGGCGTGAGCGTCAGCCATATAGGTCGCGATGGGCAGAAATTGCTCGAAGAAGAAGAACAGGCAGAACGCCGTGCCGGGAATTTGCCGCTGAAAAATGAAAACCGCCGCCAGCATCAGCGGAACGGCCAGTTGCAGGATCGTGCCGCCCGCCACCGCCAGGAATTCACCGAAAAACCGGAACAGCAGATGGCCGCCTTCGTGAATCGGCACAAAAACCAGATCGATCATGAGCATCGGACCCGATCCGCGCGCGGCCTGATAGAGGAAGAGCAAATAAAACGCGGCGGCGATGGCGAGAATTGCGCGGTGGACCGGCCGCCACTCATCTTCGAGCGGTTCGAGGAACGGAAAGCGCTCGGTCCACCCTTCCGGCAAGTTCATCGCGGGGACTTTATCACGCGACCGCTCGCGCCTCAGCGATGAAAAACGTCCGCCACCCAGGGAATGCCAACGAGCCCACCCTGGACCTTGATCTCGGCAGTGTCGCCGCGGCTGAAGGTGTCGAAGTTCACGCGGTCGACGGGAATGCGCTCGATGCGATGTCCATCGCGCCAAGACGTAACGACCAGGCGCCGGCTTGGCAACGCACCGCCCATGGAAAACTTTCCCTCCACGCGGGCCTCGTGCATTTGCGCTGGGGCGCGGTCGAGGGCGCCGTTGCTCCAAATCATGAACGCCAGAATCCAGGTGACGGGAACGAGCCCGTAGTAAATGCGCTTCAGCGCTTCGACTTCCAGGTGGCGCAGAGCTCGGCGCTCGACGAGAATCGCCAAACCTAACGTGAGGAAGAAAAGCACACCGATGAAGATGAGAACTCCATCAAGCTCCAGGGGCGGGTAGCGAGTCGCGGCCGCCACGGCCGCCAATGCTCCCAGCACGAAAATCGCGGTGCGATTCAGGAGGGTTTTTCGGAGGGCGAACTCGGCGGCGGTTGAATTTAGCCCGCAGGACTCGCACACCTCCGCGCCGCGATCGGCTCCGCAATTCAGGCAGTGAGTCATTTTATGGAGCGCACGCTCGCGGGAGGGCTGGCCAGGCAGACCATATTTTCATCGCGTCCGTTCGAAAGCAGCTGGCAATCTATTTCCTGGGCGCTGCGCACGGCTTGATCGTAATTCGACCCGGTGGCCGTGGCGCAATGCGATCCGCTCTTGAACTGCACGCAGACTTCATATCTCTCGTAGGTCTGCTGCATGGTCGAATACGCGAGCACCCCAACCAGCGCGACCGCACCGATGCCGACGATCCAGCGAACTTGATTTTTTTTCGTGGCCATGAATTTTCACTCGATCTCGCGAGCCGCGCTGTCCCGCGCGGCCGTTTCGCTGGGGTTCGAGCGCCGCAAGAGCTCGTCGCGCAGCTGTTTCTTCAGATGCGGCGCGAGTCCTTCCAGTCTAGCAATCTGGTTCAAATCGCCAAGCGTCAATTGCGCCAAGAAGCTCTCGACCGACGCAGCAGAAGTGTGCGGGTTGCGCACCAGCGCGATCCGGACATGGTAGTGAGAAGACCACTTCGGATGTTGCGCGATCGCCGCCACGACGCGCTCCGCCACACCGGCTTTCGCCAGCACCTTCAGCACCTGGCTTTCGGTAAGGAATGCATTCGCGAGAGCCAGCTTGATGGCCTGAGGATGCCCTTCGGCGAGAATCGCTCCCGTGACGCGCGCGGGGCCCCGGCGGGCCAGCGTGAGTTTCTCGCCCATCGCCAGGTGTGGCACACGCGTGAGGATCACTTCCTCCGCCACGCGGCGAACATCGGCCGGCGCTGAGGGCAACAGGCTGAGCCGCACGAGATCGAAAAGGAAAAGTTGGCGGACGGCCGCGAGCGCGAGACGTTTCGGTGTTCGCGGATGCCGTGCCAGGCGCAGCCGCACGCCTTCGCTCGACGTCCACTTCCCCTCCTGCGCGATGGCTGCGAGCACCGGCGCGGGTAGATCGAGGCGCTCCAGCATGCACGCGACGTGAGGTTCTTCGAGGTGTGGGTTTTCGAGCAGCGCGCGCAAGACTTCCTCGCTGGCTTCATGCAACAGGGACTTTAGTTCCGCGGCTGTCGCGGATCGTGCACGCTCGACGGCGGATTCGGAATCAGGCAGCATGGTCCTCGGCGCTGGCCTGCCGCACCGCCATGCGGACGGCGGCCTCGGCGGGCGAAGTTTTTGGGGTGACGTTGGTGACGCGCGGAATTTGCTTCTTCAGCTCCGCATCCATGGCGGAATCGAAAAACCTTGACCGGCTGGAGGCCCCTCCGACCTTGGCGATCGGCACGTCACGGTCGCGCCATCCGAGCTCGGCGGCCACGCAGGCCGCCAATCCGGCCAACGACACGCCGGCCGAAGCAAGAATTTCACGGGAAACAGCGTCGCCCTCCGCAGCCAGCTCTGCGACCAGAGGAAACGTCTTCGGAAAAACCGAGTCGGCGTTTTTCGAGATTTGCTCGCCCAACTGATCCCAGCTGCGCGCCTGATGAAACTCGAAGAGGCGTCCGGAAAGCGAGGTCGCCGGCCCGCGACGCTCCTCCGCCAGGGCTACGGCCTGCACGGCGCGACGCCCGATATCAAACGCGCTGCCCTCGTCGCTGAACCACGGGCCGCGCCCGCCGGCGCGCGCGGTTTTTCCGTTCGCGTCGCGCCCGAAAGCGGCGGAGCCGGTCCCGATGAGCAGGATGATTCCTTCCGAAGCGCCAAATGCGGCCTCGAGAGCCAGTTCAAGGTCCGTGGTTACGTGAACCTGCGAGTTCGGATAGCCGCGCTCGAAAAACGTCTTCACGCGCCGCGCGACGCCCGCGCGACCGGCGCCTCCGAGTCCGGCGCAGATTCCCCGGATGTGCCGCGAGGTGATCTTCTCGTGTTTCAGGACGGCATCGGCGGCTTCGCCCAGAGAAAACCACGCACGCGTGTAACCCGCACGCACCGGATTCGAAGGGCCGCCTTTGGAGCTCGCGATGATCCGGCCGCTCGAATCGGCCAGCACGCATTCCGTCTTCGTGCCGCCGCCGTCAAACCCGAGGAAATAATGGGCATCGGCTGGCGCGATCTTTTCGGGCATCGATTTTCCTCGGGTTGCTTGACAGTTTCGGAACAGAGCGGTTAGCATCGCGCGACCTGCCGGTCCCCGCCCGATGCAAATTAGCACTCTCGACTTCGCGATTATCGTTCTTTATCTCGCCGGCATCACCCTTTTCGGCATTTATTTTCGCCGCGGCCAGCAAAGCCTGCGCGACTATTTTCTGGGCGGCCGCACGGCGCCGTGGTGGGCGATCGCCTGCTCGATCGTCGCCACGGAAACATCGACGCTGACGATCATCGGCACGCCCGCCATCGCCTTCGCGGGCAATCTTTCCTTTCTACAGCTCGTTTTCGGTTATGTGCTGGCGCGGGCAATCCTGTGCGTGGTGCTCGTCCCTCAGTATTTCCAAGGGGAATTTTACACGGCTTACCAGCTTCTCGAAAGGCGCTTTGGCGCGCGCATGAAATCGGCGGCCGCGCTTGTCTTTATGGGCACGCGCGCGCTCGCCGAGGGCGTGCGTATCTCAGCGATCGGGAAAGTTGTCAGCGTGGCGTTCGGCACCGGCGAGCGATGGTCGATCGCGATCGTCGCCGCACTCACGCTCATTTACACGTTCCAGGGCGGCATGAGCGCCGTGATCTGGACCGACGTCGCGCAACTCGCGCTCTACCTCACCGGCTCGATCGTGGCGTTCCTGCTGCTGCTTCACAAAATCCCCGGCGGATGGCGGGAGGTGACTCAGGCCGCCGCGGCGGCCGGCGGCAAGCTCCGCATTTTCGATTTCGCGTTCAGCCTGACGAAAAGCTACACCTTCTGGTCCGGATTAATCGGTGGAACTTTTCTCACCATGGCCAGCCACGGAACCGACCAGACCATGGTGCAGCGGTTGCTCGCAGCACGCAACGAAGGCGACAGCAAAAAGGCGCTCCTCGCCAGCGGCGTGATCGTCTTCGCGCAATTCGCGCTGTTCCTCGTACTCGGCGTCATGCTTTTCGTTTTCGCTCAGCAGCACGCGGGGCTGCCCGTGCCCGCGGACACGGATCGCATTTTCCCCGAGTTCATCGTGCGCGAAATGCCGGTGGGCCTCGCCGGGCTGGTGCTCGCCTCGATTTTCGCCGTCGCAATGTCCAACGCCAGCGGTTCGCTGAATTCGCTCGCGTCGTCGAGCGTCATCGACCTCGGACGACACAGCGGCGACCGCGCCGCTATCGCAAGCCCAGCCGACGCAGCCGCCCTGGACAAACGCCAGCTCAGCCGCTCCCGGCGAATGACGTTGGCATGGGGCGTCGTACTCGGCTTGCTCGGACTGGTCCGCTGGGGCGGCGTACTCGAAGCCGGCCTAACGATCGCGTCGATCACCTACGGCGGCCTGCTGGGAGTTTTCCTGCTTGGCAGTTGGAACCGCCGTGCAAACGAGACCGGCGCGCTGACAGGCTTCGTAATCGGCATTGCGACCATGATTGCCGTCCGGTTCTGCACGCCGCTGGCGTTCACCTGGTATGTCCTCGCCGGCACACTTGTCACCCTGGCGGTCGGCTCCGTAGCGAGCCTCGCGAACCCGCGCCGCGATTAGCGCGCCCGCCCGGGTCGCCTGTACTTCCGTACAGGTTGGCCTTTCGTAAATCACCAAGCTCGTTCTGTTGGACGCAGCCGCCGAATCCGGAAACAATGACATCAGCGCCATGATCGTCCCTCTCTCCCACGAAAATCTGCGCGGCCGCCGCTGGCCGTGGATCACCATCGGGCTGATCGTCCTTAACGCGATCGTCTTCCTCTGCACAAACGGAACAATGGAACGACAGATGACGGAAACGGGTCAGGTCGAGCTGCGCATCCTCTTCCTCAGCGCGCAGTATCCCGATGCCCAGCTGACGCCCGCGGCAAAGGATCTGGTAGCCGCAATCCGGCTCCAATATCCCGACCAGTACCATCAGCTCGTCGCCAAATTCCAGGACGAAGCCGACCAAGCCGCCCGCGGTGTAGAAGGTGTTCGCCGGATGTCTCCGCTTGAGGCCGACGCTGGCATGGCGCAATTGTGCGCGCAGCTCTCCGAGGTTCAGCAATCCTCGATCGCCTGGAACTACGCCTTCCACCCGGTCGATGCGAAGCCGTGGAGCTACGTGACCGCCAGTTTCCTGCACGGCGGATGGCTGCACATTATCTTCAACATGTGGTTCCTCTGGCTTGCGGGCACAATTCTCGAAGATCTCTGGGGGCGAATCGTCTACCCGATCTTTTACCTGATGGCGGGCGCGCTGGCGTGGGCCGTGCACGGCGTCGTCTTCCCGCACAGCCTGATTCCGGCGCTCGGCGCGTCGGGCGCGATTGCCGGCCTCATGGGCGCCTTTCTGGCGCGATTCCCGAAAACCAAAATCCGCCTCGGCTGGTGGTTCTTCATCCGTCTGTTCAAATTCAACGTTCCCGCCTACGTCATTTTGCCGCTGTGGCTGACGATTCAGGTTTTCTGGGGGGTGCTCTTCCGTTCAATGGGTGCGGAGGGGGGAATCGCTTACTGGGCGCACATCGGCGGCTTTGCGTTCGGCGCCCTCGGCGCGGTGTTGCTACGCGCTACGGGGATTGAACAATCCGCCGACCGGGCCATCGAAGCGAAAGTCAGCTGGAGCGCCGATCCGCGCATCGTGCGCGCCACGGAAGCCCTGGGCGAAAATAATCCGGCCGGGGCGATCTTCGCGTTGCGCGAGCTCCTGAAGGAGAAACCGGATTCGCTCGACGGTTGGGAGCTCCTGCTCACCGCTCAGCATCAAAAGCACGACATCGAGAGCGAGAAGGAATCTCTCGCTGCCATCATCCGGCTGCGCTGCGCGTCCGGAGATCCGGAAGGCGCATGGCAGAGCTACGTCGAGTACAAGAATCTGGGGGGCACCAAGCTTCCGCGCGGGGTCTGGCTCGAAATTTGCCGCCATCTGGAACACGAGCTTCACTGGGACGTCGCCGCCGAGGAATACGAAAACCTCGCGCACGCGAACGCCGGCGAACGCGCCGGAGTTTCAGCGCTGGTCTCCGCCGGTCGCATCTATGCGGAGCATCTCTTCAAACCCGAACACGCCGAGAAGCTTCTCAAGGAAGCCGCTGCGTCCCCTGCACCACACTCCGATCTCGATCGATCGATCCAGGAAGGGTTAAAGCTGTGCGCAGCAGCTGCCTATAAGCCGGGCGCCTACGGGCGCTAGGCTTCCCGCTCTGCCGTCGGGGATTCCCGGAATCTCAAACCGCTTGGAATGATCCTGCGGGGAACGACGGAAACAGGTCCGGAAGGATTAAATGCGCCAACACCGCGACTCCGTCAGCCAGTCGCGGACCAGGACGAGAGAAATACGCGTTTGCGTCAGCCGCGTAGACGCGACCATTGCGCACCGCAGGCAAATCGCGCGAGCTTTCTGGAAACGGCACCGCCCTACACTCGACGGCAGCGCGCTCGGTATTATATCCACACGGCATGACGACGATCAGCTCCGCCCCCGACTGCGCGATCTGCGCCTCGCTTACCTTGAACGACGGTTCGCGCGAAAGCCCCAGCACGTCCTCACCCCCGGCATGCGCGACCATCTCCGGCACCCAGTGCCCGCCCACGAAATAAGGGTCCAGCCATTCCAGGCATAGCACGCGCGGCCGTGACCTGGCACGCGAGGCAATCGCCGCGATATCGGCCACTCGCCGCGTCAGGGCGCTCGCCAGCGCCTGCGCTTCCTGCTCGTGCCCGGTCGCCTCACCTACTCTGCGCACGTCGTCCCAAACCTCGTCGAGTGAGCGCGGAGTGAGCGCCAGCACTTGCGGCGGCCGGCGGAATCGCGTCAGTGCCGTGGCCAGATCGTCGGGAGAAGCGGCGCAAACGTGGCACAAATCCTGCGTCAGGATCAGGTCGGGCGCAAGCGAGCTCAGCATTTCGGCGTCGACTGCATAGATGCTCTCTCCTCGCTGGATGATTTCCGTGACCTGGCGGTCAATCTCGGCGGGCGGGGCGTGCGGATCGATACGCGTGCGCAGCAACGAAGGCTTTCCTGCCGCCTCGGCGGGAAAATCGCATTCGTGGCTCACGCCGATAATCGAATCGCCCAGGCCGATCGCATAGGCGATCTCCGTAGCCGACGGTAGCAGCGAACAGATGCGCATCTGCCCCCCTATACCACTCGATAAAATGACGCTGCCCGCGCCGGCTCAGGCCGCATCCGCGGCGGCCGATTGCGGCAGGAGATCGGCGAACACAAATCCGTCGCGCTCCACAACTTCTCCGCTGACAACCGGAATCGGCCGCCGAAACATCGGCCCCGCGTGCACGCAGGTGTGAAACTCACCGTTCTCACCGCACGGATCGACGCCCGGCGGCAGCGCGCCAAGCAACTCTCGGTCAAATCGGCGCCCGGCCAATGACCCATCAAGCTTCCGCGGATCGACGCAAGTCAGATGCGCGCCCAGCCCGCTGGCGATCATATCCTCGGCCAGCCGCCGCGTATCTTTTCCCCACAACGGGAAAACGGGCGTCATCCTGCAGCTCGCCAGCTGTTTCTGGCGATACGCGCGAATATCCTCAAGAAATAGATCGCCGAAGACCACCTGATACACGCCTTCGGCCCGCGCTCGCTCCATCGCTTCGCTCATGGCCTGTTCGTACACTTCGTTCGGACACGGCCACGGGATCGGAACCTTCACCAGCGGCAGCCCCGCTTCGGCGGCCTGCATTTCGAGCAGACTCTCGCGAACAGCATGCATCGCTACCCGATGAAACGTGCTGTTCACGGTGGTCAGCAGAGCCACCACCTCCACTTCTCCCGAATGCCTCACCGTGTACAGCGACCAAGCGCTGTCCTTGCCGCTGCTCCAGGCAAGCCACGCTTTCCGACGCTTCGTTGTGGTCGAGTTCCCCATCGCGGCTAATGATACAAGAGATAGTTTTCACGCATCGCGCGGAATTTTTCCAGATCCCGAGCCCAGCCGGAGACGATGTCGGCAGGCGCGTCACCGCGCTGCAGGCGGTCGATCGTTGCTTGCGAGCCGAGAAGTTCGATCGTCTTCTCGACCTGGAATTGGTCGGGGTACATTCGACCGAGCACCGCGGCGATTTCAAGACCCATGCGCATCGAATCGAGTCGGTTGCGGTTTGTGACAAAGATCGACACGCCTTGGCAGGCTTCGCCTTGGTAGATATCGCTCTTAGGCGTGAACCGCGCAGGGGCGAATCTGACTCCCGGGATATGGCGACGGTCGAGCGCCGCTGAGAATTCGTCGCCGTGTATCCAGGGCGCGCCAAGAATTTCAAAGGGGGTATCGGTCCCGCGCCCAACGGAAACGCTTCCGGCCTGTAGGATTTCGAGGCCTGGATACAGGAACGCCTCGTTCAACGTGCGCAGGTTCGGCGAAGGCGGAATCCACGCCAATCCCGTCTGGTCGTACGTCTGATTTCGCCGCCAACCGAGCATCGCCTCCACGTGCAAATCAGCGCCAATCTTGTTTTCGACGTTGAACATCTGCGCCAGCTCGCCCAGGGTCATCCCATACCGGGCCGGCATCGAGAAATAGCCGGTGAACGACGTGCGATCCGAATCGAGCATCGGCCCCTCAATCGCTTCTCCGCCCAGCGGATCGGGTCGGTCGAAGACAAAAAAACGAATGTGATGTTTCCGAGCCGCCTCCATGCAGTACGCCATCGTCGTCACATAGGTGTAGAAGCGCACTCCTGCGTCCTGGATGTCGAACACCAGGACGTCGATAGCGCTCAGCATGTCGTCGGTCGGCCGGCGCGTGTCACCATACAGGCTGCGGATTCGCAGGCCTGTTTTTTCGTCGGTTGAGTCCGCAACGTGTGCATTCGCCAGGCCGTCGATTCCATGCTCCGGGCTGAAAATCGCCACCAGCTTGACGCCCTTGCGCGCGGCCAGCACATCGATCGTCCGGCGCCCGGCGGAATCGACTCCCGTCTGATTGGTAATCAGTCCAACACGATTTCCGGCGAACGGCTCGGCAGGATATCTCTCATAGACATCCACGCCGGTCAGCACGTGGCCTTGGCTGGCCCCGGCTTCGGGCCATTGTGTGCCCGCGGAGACGCGCTGCGACGTCCCCAACGTCGGCAAAATTGCCAGCGCCGCGAGCGCCACAAGCCCTAATTGAGAACGGAAACGATACATCGATCGAGACACTCGATTGTGCCCCACAGAACCGCATGCTATATAAAACTGCGGGATGCAGGCGTCAACGCAAAGAGCCCAAAGCCGATTGTATGCGTAAGTTTGGGCCTTCGACGGCCGCGCTGCTCCTCGCCGCGATATTCTCGCTCATGACGCCATCCGCTCGCTCGCAAAAAAAGGCCGCACAGAAATCGCGCCCGGCCGCCACCGACGCCTGGGTCGAGCAGACTCTCAAGAAAATGACGCTGCGCGAGAAGCTCGGGCAGATGCTCGTGGTCACGTTCTTTGGCGTCTTCGATTCCGCTGAAAGCCCCGAATACAAGGAACTGCTGCATCAGGTCGAGGACAATCACGTCGGTGGGCTCATCATCGTCACCGATCGCGGGCCGCTGGGCCTCGAGCGCAGCCAGGTGTATCCCACCGCTGTGGTCACCAACGAATTGCAGCGCCGCGCGAAGATTCCGCTGATTGTCGGTGCCGATTTCGAAGCCGGAACGGGCATGCGCATCGACGAAGGCACCTCATTCCCCTCCGCAATGGCCATCGCCGCCACGGGCGATCCGAGCCTCGCCTACGAAACGGGGAAATACACGGCGCTCGAAGCGCGCGCCGCCGGCGTACAATGGATTTTCGCACCCGATGCCGACGTCAACAATAATCCGGACAACCCGATCATCAACATCCGCTCCTTCGGAGAGAATCCGGCGAGCGTCGCCGAATATGTGAGCCAGTTTGTTCGCGGCGTGCAGGACCATGGCGCGCTCGCGACCGCCAAGCATTTTCCCGGGCACGGAAACGTCGGCGTCGATTCGCATATTTCGCTGCCCGTCGTTCCCGGCACCCGAGGGGACCTTGAAAAAACCGAACTCGTTCCCTTTCGCGCCGCCATCGCCGCGGGCGTGGGCTCCATCATGCCGGGCCATCTCGCTGTGCCGGCGCTCGAAACGGATCCCGAGCTCCCGGCCACACTGTCGCGCAATATCCTCACGGGCCTGCTGCGCGACGACCTGGAATTTCGCGGTCTCGTGATCACCGACGCGCTCGACATGGGCGGAGTCACTGCGAATTACGCGCCCGGAGAAGCTGCCGTGCGCTCCGTGCAAGCCGGTACCGACGTGCTGCTCATGTCCCCAGCGCCCGATGCCGCCATTGCCGGCCTCGACGAGGCCGTAAAATCCGGCCGCATCACTGAAAAACGAATCGACGAATCGGTACGCCGCATTCTCGCGGCGAAAGCGCACCTCCAGTTGAACAAAAACCGCTATGTGGACGTGGCGAAACTCAACGAGAAATTCGGCCGGCCCGAATACGAAACGGCGGCCCAGGGCATTGCCGACCGCGGCGTCACCCTGCTGCGCGATACACCCTGGCTTCTGCCACTGGACTCGACGAAGCCTCTGCGCGTCCTGCTGATCGCGATCTCGTCCGATCCCGATCCCAATCCCGGCGAATCGATCGAGCCGGAAATCCGGCCGCGGGTCGATTCGCTCAAGGTTTTGCGCGCGGACCCGCAATACGCACCGGTCAGCAACCTCACGCTGCCGCCGCCGGATTCCTATGACGTCGCGATCTGCGCGCTCTTCGTACGCGTGACCGATCGCAAAGGGAGCGTCGGCCTGCCCGACGATCAGCGCGGGTTCGTCAACGAGCTGATCGCCACCAGCAAGCCAACCGTGATCGCATCGTTCGGCAATCCGTACCTGATCGAGCGCTTCCCGAACGCGAAAACGTGGGTCGCCGAGTTTTCAACCAACGACGTGTCGCAGCGCGCCGTAGCTCGCGCCATTTTCGGCCAGACCGCCATTGGCGGCAAAATCCCGGTCAGTGTGCCCGGCTCGGTGCAGCGCGGCGACGGCCTTCCCGTTGCCGCACATTCGATGACGCTCGAACCGGCGCCGGGAGCCATGGTTGAGCAGTTGCGCCCGGCCTACGCATTGCTCGATCGTGCCGCGGCGGACGGCGCTTTTCCCGGCGGTGTCCTCGCGGTTGGCTGGAATGGCCAGCTGGCCGTCCACCCGTTCGGCAAGCTCGAGCTCACGGGCGAGGCCTACGATGTTGACGAAGACTCCATGTACGACGTTGCCTCGCTTACCAAGCCCATCGTGACAACAACCGCCGCAATGTTGCTGGTCCAGCAAGCTCGCCTCGATCTTGATCGCCCGGTCGAAAACTATCTGCCCGGTTTTGCCGCCGCGGCAAAATCCGATCCGGATCCCAGCTGGCGCGCGCGCATCACCCCGCGCATGTTGCTACTGCACGATTCCGGCCTCCCCGACCATCGCGAGTATTTCAAGGACGCCAAGGGCCACGATCGAATCCTCGCGGATGTGCTCGGCGAACCTCTCGCGAGCGAGCCAGGCACGAAAATCGTTTATTCCGACCTCGGCTTCATCCTTCTCGGCGAAATCATCCAGCGCCTGACGGGCGACACGCTCGACGCTTTCGTGAAAGACGAAATTTTCGATGCAATCGGAATGGACCGTTCGATGTTCAATCCGCCGCGCAAGCTGCGCGAAGACATCGCACCGACCGAAAAAGACACGGCCTTTCGCAAGCGGCTCGTCTGGGGCGAAGTGCACGACGAAAACGCCTGGGCCATGGGCGGCGTTGCCGGGCACGCCGGTCTGTTCTCGACCGCCGGCGATATCTCCGCTTTCGCTCAGATGATGCTGAACGGCGGAATCTACGGCCACGAACGCATCCTCGCCCGCGCGACGATCCAGCAGTTCACGGCACACCACACCATCGGCAATTCCACCCGCACGCTGGGCTGGGATGTGCCCGAGGAAGGCTCGTCCTCAGGCCACTATTTTTCGCCGTCAAGCTTCGGGCATTTGGGCTTCACGGGTACCTCGCTTTGGATCGATCCGGAGCGCCGGATGTTCATCATCCTGCTCACGAACCGCGTAAACCCGACCCGCGCCAACGAAAAAATCAAGCAGGTACGGCCGGCAGTGCACGACGCCGTAATGGAGGGCCTGGGGCTCGCTACCGCCCAGCCCGCCGCCGCCCGATAACTCCCTCGGCACACGGCCCGCCGTAATCCCGCAGCTGCCCGCCGCCGCCCCTACCCAGCCGTTATAATCTTGAAGGGTTTGGTGCGCCCTTTGAAACCTCTGAGGACAGAGCAACGCAACCCGCGATCGCGCGGCCTGGACCGGAAGTCGAGCCTCGCGATCGTACGGGCGCTGAACCGGGAGGATGCCAGCGTCGCTCCCGCCGTTCGCAAAGTGCTGCCCGAAATCGCGCGGGCCGTTGACGCCATCGCGAAATCGCTGCGCGCGGGCGGGACGCTATTCTACGTGGGCGCGGGAACCAGCGGCCGGCTGGCGGTACTGGACGCGGCTGAGTGCCCACCGACGTTCGGCACGCCGGCGCGGATGGTCCGGGCAATTATTGCCGGGGGCGAGCGAGCATTACGTCAGGCCGTCGAAGGTGCGGAAGATTCAGCGGTCCATGGCGCCACCGACTTGCGCCGAACAGGGTTGAAGCGCGGCGATGTGGTTGTGGGCGTCGCAGCGAGCGGTGGGACACGCTATGTGCTGGGTGCGCTTGCCTTCGCCCGCCGGCGGGGGGCGGTCACCGTGGGAGTGACGTCGAATCCCCGATCGTCGGTCGCGCGCGGGGCGCGGATTTCCATCGCGCCCGACACGGGACCGGAGGCGATTTCCGGATCGACACGCCTGAAGGCCGGCACGGCGCAGAAGATGGTGCTGAACATGCTTTCGACAGCCGCGATGGTGCGGCTCGGCAGAGTGTATGAGAACTGGATGGTTCACGTGGCGCTGACAAATCAGAAGTTGCGGCGGCGGGGCGCGCGGATACTGGAAGAGGCCGCGGGCGTCACTCCGTCGGCTGCCGAACACGCTTTGCGTCATGCCAGCCACAATCTGCCCGCGGCATTGGTGATGCTGAAAACGGGCGCAGGACTCTCGGACGCCCGCCGGAGCCTCGCGGCTTCCGGCGGCGACGTGAGGCAGGCGCTCGCAGCGGTGCGAAGTCATCTCAACCCCAAAGGCCGGAAATAGGACATGGACCGATTCAAGATACATGGCGGGCGGAGACTCGAAGGCGAAGTCCGGATCAGCGGCGCCAAAAACGCGGCGCTACCGGCCATGGCGGCGTCGCTGCTCACCGCCGATGCCGTACATCTGAAGAATATCCCGCACGTGCGCGACATCATCACCATGGCGAAGCTGCTGGCGCACATGCGCTGTAAAGTCGAAAGCCCGGATATTCCGCCGAGCGAATTCATTATTCGAGCGGAAACCATTTCGCACGCCGAAGCCCCGTACGACCTGGTGAAAACCATGCGTGCCTCGGTGCTGACGCTCGGACCACTGGTCGCGCGATTCGGCTACGCGCGCGTTTCCCTGCCCGGCGGCTGCTCCATCGGCGCGCGGCCAATCGACCTCCACATCCAGGCTCTTGAAAAGCTCGGCGCTTCGATCACCGTCGATCACGGATACGTGGAAGCGAAAGCGGACCGGCTGCGCGGAACGACGTTCCGCTTTCCGAAAATTACGGTCACCGGCACTGAGAACATTCTGACCGCCGCGGTCCTGGCCTCCGGCGAAACCATTCTTGAAAATTGCGCGCTCGAACCCGAGATTCCCGACCTGGCCGAACTGCTGATCAAGATGGGAGCGAAAATCGAAGGTCACGGCACGCCCACGATTCGCGTGCAAGGAGTGGAGAAACTTCACGGCGCGACGCACACGATCATTCCTGACCGCATCGAAGCGGGCACGTTCCTGGTTGCCGGAGCGATCACCGGCGGCGAGCTGCTGCTCAGCCATTGCGAGCCGCATCACCTGGGCGCCATTATCGAGAAAATGAAACAGTGCGGCGTCGAAATCAAGTGCGAAGGCAAGACCGGCCTGCGCGTGCGCGCCGCGAAAAAACTCGTCGCCGCGGACGTCGACACCGAGGAATATCCCGGCTTCGCCACGGACATGCAGGCACAGTTCATGGCGCTTGCCACGCAGGCGCACGGCTCATCCCACATTCGTGAGACGATCTTTGAGAATCGTTACCTGCACGCCAGCGAAATGGTGCGCATGGGCGCCAACATTGCCATCGATGGCAACACCGCCATCGTGACCGGCCCCACGCCGCTGAGCGGCGCACCCGTTACCGCGTCCGATTTGCGTGCAAGTGCCGGGCTGGTTCTGGCCGCTCTGGTCGCCGACAACACCACGATAATCGACCGGGTTTACCACATCGATCGCGGCTACGAACAGATCGAACTCAAGCTCGGCAAACTCGGCGCCCGCATCGAACGCGTCACCGGCCGCGACGAATAATCCCTAGAACCCGAAAACAAAAAAGGGGCGGCGATCTCTCGCCGCCCCTGAACATGTTTGGGTCTTTTCCCGCCGATTCCAGCGAGCGCCAGAGCTACCCGGCCAGGTCTCCCTTGGCCACCTTGTCGCGCTGATCACGCAGCACAGCTTTGCGGCTCAGGCGAATCTTGTTACCTTCAATCGCCAGTACCTTCACCAGCACCTGGTCGCCTTCCTTCAGCTCGTCGCGAACCGCACGGATGCGCGCTTCGGCGATTTCGCTGATGTGGAGCAGGCCATCGGTACCCGGGAAGATCTCGACGAATGCGCCGAACTCCGCAATACGAACCACGGTGCCGAGATAGGTCTTGCCGATCTCGGCGGTCGCCGTGACGTCGCGAATCATTCTGAGCGCATCTTCGGCCGCCTTGCCGTTGCTCGCGAAGACGTGCACCTTGCCGTCGTCCATCACGTCGATCTTCACGCCCGTGGCTTCGACAATCGAGCGGATCTTCTTGCCGCCCGGTCCGATGAGGTCGCGAATTTTGTCCGTGGGAATCGAAAGCATGTGCAGGTGCGGCGCATAGGCGGAAATTTCGGGCTTCCCACTGGAAATCGTCTTCTCCATGATGTCCAGGATTTCAAGCCGCGCCTTCTTTGCCTGAGCCAGCGCTTCGCGCATCATGTTGATGCTGACGCCGCCGACCTTGATATCCATCTGCAACGCGGTGATTCCCTGCCGCGTGCCGGCGACTTTGAAATCCATGTCGCCGTAATGGTCCTCCGCGCCCGCGATGTCGGTGAGGATCGCGTACTTTTCGCCCTCAACCACCAACCCCATCGCGATACCGGCGCAGGGAGCCTTCAGTGGAACGCCGGCGTCCATGAGCGACAAAGAGCCGCCACACACCGTGGCCATCGAGGATGATCCGTTCGACTCCAGGATGTCGGAAACGACGCGCATGGCGTACGGGAAGTCGGCTTCCGTCGGCAACAGGTTCGCAAGCGCACGCTCAGCCAGCGCGCCGTGCCCGATCTCGCGCCGCCCGGCTCCCCGCAGGAATTTCACTTCGCCAACTGAAAACGGCGGGAAGTTGTAATGCAGCATGAAGCGCTTGAACACGTCCTGCTCGAACAACAAATCGAGACGCTGCTTGTCTTCCTTGGTTCCCAACGTCGTCGTCGCCAGAGCCTGCGTTTCACCGCGGGTGAAAAGCGCCGAGCCGTGCACGCGCGGCAGAATTCCGATTTCGCAGCTAATCGGGCGGACTTGATCGAACGCACGGCCATCGGGACGCCGTCGGCGAACCAACATATCATCGCGGAAAATGCGCTCGCGCAGCCGCTCAAACGCGCGGTACGCCAGCTTGTGCTTCTCCTCGTCGTCCTCCGGCACGGCCGCCATGATATCGGCCTTCACCGCATCGACCAGCGCATAGCTCTCAAGCTTCGGATGCTTTTCCGTATCGAGCGCATCACGCAGCCGGTCGGTATATTTCGCGGCGATCTCCTTGTAAAGAGCCTCATCGAAGGCCGGCGGCTTCACTTCGAGCTTCTTGATTCCGACTCGCGCGCCCAGGTCTTTGATCGCTGCGATGATCTTCTTGATCTCGCCATGGCCAAATTGCAGCGCATCGGCAACCGTGTCTTCGGAAACCTCGAGCGCGCCCGATTCGACCATCACGATCGCTTCATTCGTTCCGGCGATGATCAGGTTCATCTGGCTGACTTTTTGTTCAGCGATCGTCGGATTGCAGACAAACTTGCCCTCGAGCATGCCGACGCGCACGCAGGCGATCGGATTGTGGAAAGGAATCTTCGAGACATACAGCGCAGCCGAAGCGGCCGTCACGGCCACGACGTCGGGATCGTTCTCGCTGTCAGCTGAAAGCACCATGGCGATAATCTGCGTCTCGGTAGCCCAGCCCTCGGGAAATAGCGGTCGCAAGGGCCGATCCGTCAGCCGCGAAGTCAAAATCTCGCGCTCGGAGGGACGCCCCTCGCGCTTGAAAAATCCGCCGGGGATTTTTCCGGCAGCGTAGGTGTACTCGCGGTAATCGACGGTCAGCGGAAGAAAATCCTTCTCGGTCGCCTTGTTGTCCATGCAGGCGGTGGCCAACACCACGGAATCCCCATAGCGCGCCACGATCGAGCCGTGTGCCTGTCGCGCCATTTTTCCGGTTTCCAGCATCAGTTTGCGTCCGCCCAGATCCACACTCACTTGTTCAAACATCCAGCACATCCTTCTGTCCCGGATCACCGGGAACGATCGTCAGATACGAGAGCAGCACTCTCGGAAATTCATTGCAGATTGAAGACAGAGAAACGCGCAGCGGGGCGCAACAGCCGGCAGGGTTAGCTTGCAAGGGACCTCGCGCACCGCGACCCTCGCGGCCTGTACGCAGACCGACAGCTCAACATTTTGCGGTGGAGAATCATGCGGCCGGAGCGACCGCTCGAGGAATCCGCGCTATTTACGCAAACTAAGTCGTGCCACAATCTCGCGATACCGATCTGGGTCTCGCCGATTCAGATAGTCCAGCAGCCTGCGGCGCTTGTTGACCATCATGATCAACCCGCGGCGCGAAGCGTG
>CAZLWY010000135.1:0-1656 GCA_964563425.1 uncultured Acidobacteriaceae bacterium
TCTGCCCGGCCTGGCATGGCTGCCGCCACGATGTGCGTGAAGCTGATCGAGTCCGGAATCTGAAGATAGCCCAGCGCAATTCCGGCGCGAATCCCAATGGCGGCCAGAATCACAAGCGTGAAATTGGCGGCGGGCCCGGCGAGCGCCATCCATGCAGCGCGCCGCGGATACTGCCTCTCCCAATTGGGGTCGTAAGGCGCGCTGGCCCAGCCGAACATCCAGTGGGGCGGCAGAATATAAGTGAGAATCGGCACGACCACCATGCCGAACGGCGCGCGGCGGATGTGCGGAATCGGATTAAGACTCGCCTGGCCGCCGTGAAACGCTGTGGGATCGCCGCCGATGCGTGCGACCAGCGAGTGCGCGCCTTCATGGCACGTCGTGGAAAACAGAAACACGATGTACCAGATCATTCCGATGGCGATGAAGTCCGGAGACACGGCGAGGCAAGACTAGAACGCCGGCGCGCAATCCGCAAGGGATTCACGCCGCCGCGCGTTGCAATCATTTTCGGCCCGTCGCCTATTCTTTCGTGGCCGTGACCGGTATGCTAGACTCGCCAAGCGGTTGCGCCCGAAAAATTTTACGGCGCTGACCAGCGATCGGTGGAACTTCGGGCTCTGTGCAACGATTCCCCGCAAACCCCGCCAGGCCCGGAAGGGAGCAACGGTAGCGGGTCAGCTTCGTGTGCCGCGGATCACCCGAAGTTCCTCTTATCGCTTGATCGACGGGAGCCGCAAGCGCTGCGCCAGACGTGAGATCGAATGAGCTATAAAGTCATCGCGCGAAAATACCGGCCGCAGACCTTTGCGGAAATCGTCGGCCAGGAACACGTGACGCGCACACTGGCGAACGCGATCCAATCCAATCGCGTGGCGCACGCGTACATTTTTTCGGGTGTCCGGGGCGTGGGAAAGACGACTGTCGCGCGAATTCTGGCCAAGGCGTTGAACTGCGCAAAGGGTACGACAGCTGAGCCTGACGGAACGTGCGATTCCTGCCGGGAGATTGCGGCGGGAACTTCGCTCGACGTGCTGGAAATCGACGCGGCCTCCAATCGTGGCATCGACCAGATCCGCGAGCTGCGCGAAATGGTGCGCTACGCGCCGGCGGCGTCGCGCTACAAGGTCGTGATTCTCGACGAAGCCCATCAGCTCACCGATGAAGCATCGAACGCGCTACTGAAAACTCTCGAAGAACCGCCGGAGCGCGTCGTATTTATTCTCGCGACCACTCGCGCCGAGGATCTGGTCGAGACGATCAAATCGCGCGCGCAGCTCTTTCAATTCCGCTCTCTGACCTTCCTGGAAATTTCTGGTCAGATCGAACGAATCGTAAAATCCGAAAACCTGAAAATCGATTCGGGCGCAGTCGCCGTATTGGCGCGCGCCGCGGAAGGCAGTTTGCGGGACGGATTATCGCTGCTTGAGCAAGCCATGGCGTATGCGGGCGACGAAATTTCCGATGCGCAGGTGCGGTAGCTGCTCGGCGTGGTTTCGGAAAGCGTGCTTGACGACCTGGTGGAAGCGATCGCGTCGCAATCCGCGGAGCTCGCGCTGGGGCTGGTCCACCGGCTGCTCAAGGACGGCCAGAATTTGCAGCATTTCTGCCGTGAGGCCATTCGGCATTTCCGGAACCTTCTGGTGGTTCGCGTAT
>CAZLWY010000136.1:0-21180 GCA_964563425.1 uncultured Acidobacteriaceae bacterium
CATCGAATAGGCGAACGACGAGGTGGAGCTGCCGAGCGCCGCCATGCCCGAGGACGCGACCGCCAGGAGAATCGGGAAATACTCCGGCTCGCATCCGGCCATGACGGCGTTGACGGCGACCTGCCTCACGTTGAACGTCCAGGCGGCGTACGCGCCCGCAGCCATTTTGCCGACCACTTCGTCGGGCGGATGGCTGGTGCCTTTCAGCATGGCGTCCACTTTTTCGGGCGTGGGAATGATGATCGGCAGGAAATCCGTCATACCGTTGTCGAGAAAATGCTTTTGTAGATTGTCGAGTGTGTCCGGGCCGTAGATCGGCGGCCCCACGTTGACATCCATCATCCCGGTCTTGGTGTCTTCGGCGGTAAGCGGCACGGTAAGGCCGTCGATGATTTCCTTCATCAGCGGCTTGCCCGAGACGGGATCGTCGCCCTCCACGTACGCCATCAATTGCTCGGCCGTCTTGCCCCACACCGGATGCGGCGTGAAGCAGGCGCGAATATGCGGCATACCGCGCTTCGAGGCATTCGATTTCGCGAGGTCGGCGAAGGACTTCGTGGCCATCGGAACCGAGGGAATGCCCAACTTCTCCATCGTTATGCAGTGACCAACGGTCGCTGGTGTGCAGCTGCTTCAATGGCCGATGGCCATGATCGCGGCGTTGCCGTTGGCCTGGATCTGTTTCCAGAGCGGAGGGTCGTCTTCCATGTAGGCGCCGGCTTTTTTGCGAAAGACCGTGGTGACGTCGGGATAATTCTTCTGGAACCAGATTTGCATCTGCTGGAGCAGCACGCCACCGCTCATGAATCCCGTGTCGACGAGATAGATCGTCTTGCCGTGGATCGTGTCGAGGCGCGGCGCCATCGGAATCAGTTTCACCGGAGGCGGCGAGCCTTTCGGATTCAGCGCGGTGAATTGAGCGCCGGAGGGCGCTGCGCCGCTCTTGCCGCTGGCGGGGGTCTTGTCGCTCGGTTGCGCCTCGGTCCGCGCGCCGGCAAGGAGCGCCGGGGCCAGGCCGAGCAGCGAGAGAAGATTGCGCCTGTTCATGGATCACCTCCGTTCCGATCGGGCCGGACCAAGAGAGTGAAACCTGACTATGCCCACTTATCAATCGAAACGCTGACGCCGTAACTCATATTGGCCCCTTGCGGGTACGCGTTCGTCTGCCCGCCAGTCACCACGATGTTGAAGCTCGACGGCCGCGGGAAATGCGGGATCACCGCGTCGTCCGGCAGCTTGTACCATGTTGCGAAGGGTTCCACGCCCTGCAAGGCTTGCGGGTATTCGAAAAGGTAGGAGTAGTTGCGGCTCTTGTAATCCTTCACGGTTTGCGTCGTGTTCTTGTAGAGCCAGTCGATCAATTTGTCTTTCGTATCGTAGCCCTGCTCGTGTAGCCGCACGGCGACGAGCGGATCGGCGATGATCAGTGCGCCGAAGAATCCGGTGAAGGTGCTGAAAAGATCGCTCATCTGCTGGTCGAACATCGGCGCCGTGTTGACGCTGCTGCCGCGCGCGACTTGGCCCGGAACAACGCCGAGCCCGCGGAAGAGGCTGACGACGTTTTCCTCTTTCTTGAACCCACGCTGTACGTGGAACGGATCCCACGGACTGGCTTCTTCGTTTTCCGCGATCACCACATTGTTGTAATTCAAATTGTTGCCGACGGAGCCGAGGTACGTATCACCCGGGATTCCGCCGTTGCCCAGATTTTTCGACATGATCGTCCAGGCGCGGCCGATCGCGGCGTTGGCCTGCGCGAACGGCCCCAGCGCGCCGATGCCGTAATTGAACTCGAGCTTGTCGCGGATCGGGCCGTTCACGATCATGGCGAACGCAAACGAATTGGTGGAGCTGAAAAGCGACGCAATGCCGCTGGAGGCGACCGCCAGCAGCAGCGGGAAATATTCCGGACGGCATCCGGCCATCACCGCGCTCGCCGCGACGTGCCGCACCGTGTAACTCCACGGTGGGTACGCGCCGGCGGCCATCTTGCCAACCACTTCGTCGGGATGATGGCTCGTGCCCTTCATCATCGCGTCCACGCGCTCTTCGGTGGGCAGAATGATCGGGAGAAAATCAGTGTAGCCGTTGTTGAGATAGAAATCCTGCAGATTGTCGGCCGTGTCGGTGAACGTAGGCGGTCCCACGGACACGCTCACCATTCCCGATTTCTTTTCGTCGTCGCTCAGCGGCACGGTCAGCGCGTCCACGACTTCCTTCATGAACGGCTTGTTGTTCACCGGGTCGTCGCCGTTGACGTAGACCTTCAGCTCTTCTGGCGTCTTGCCCCAGACGGGATGTTGGGTGAAGCAAATGCGTTCGTGCGGCATGCCGCGCTTGGCGGCGTTGAGAATTGCGAGGTCTTTGAACGCCTTGGTGATGATCGGGGCGCTCGGGATGCCCATTTTTTCAGTAGTTATGCAGTGACCGACGGTCGCTGGTGTGCACGTGCTTCAATGGCCCACGGCCATGATGACGGCGTTTCCCTTTTCCTTGATTTCTTTCCACAGCGCCGGATCGTCCTGCGCGTAGGGTCCGGCTTTGCGCTTAAAGACCGTGGTGACGCCGGGCATGTTCGTCTTGAACCATTCCTGAATCTGCTCGAGCAGCATGTCGGAACCGTGAAAGCCGGTGTCCACAAGATAGACGGTCTTGCCGTCGAGCGAATCCAGGCGGGGCGCCATGGGAATGAGCTGAATCTGCGGCGGCATGCCTTTGGGATTTACGGTGGTGATTTTCGCGGGGCCCGTGCCGGGTTTTGCAGAGGCCGCAGAGGAATGCGTTGCGGGCGCGGGCTTTTTCTCCGTCTGCGCGGCAAGCGCCGATTCGCCAGCCAGAATCGCCGGAGACATACCCAACAGCGACAGCAGTTTGCGTCGATTCATGTGATGGCCCCACCCGGCCCGTTGCGGAACACCTTTCGGACGGCCTGAAGTCGGATTCGGTTACATTCCCACGCGTATAATCTCGCAAATCCCCCGCACCCGCAAGCATTGACGCGTGCCGGTTGTCGCGCTATCGTGGCGGCCCATCGGCGGATTTTCGTCGCGGTTCTTACGCGCTTGGGGGGGGTGCGTTGATGAAGAAAACTTTCTGGCCCGTAATTTTCCTGCTGATCACCTTGGCGATTCTCGGAGCGCCGCAAATCGCGCAGGCGGCTCCGCAGCAGGAGCATGCGCCCGCGCCGGCCTGGAACCCGGGCACGTTCAGGGATTGCGACCGCACCTGCCTGATCGCAATCATGGACGGCTACATGAACGCGCTCTTCGCCCACGACCCCCAGGCCGTCGGGCCGCTCGCTCTCGACGTGCGCATGACGGAAAACACCGGGCACATGGACGTCGGCGAGGGAATGCTCTGGCGCTCGAAAGTCGAACCGACGAGTTTCAAAATTTACGTGGCCGATCCGGTCAATCAGCAGGTGGCCGAGCAAGCCCGACTGCTGATCGGCGGGCGCAACGCGCTGGTGGCCGTGCGACTGAAAATAGATCGAGGCAAGATTATCGAGATCGAGCAGCTGTGGGACCGCAACATAAACGACGCCGCAATTTTGCTGCTCACCACTCCGCGGCCCACGCTAGTGAACGATGTCCCCGCGTCGGAACGCACGTCGCGTGACGTGCTGATTCGCGCGGCCAATTCCTATTTCGACGCGCTCGAGGGCGATGACGGCTCCATCGCCGCGTTCGCCGACGATTGCGTGCGTCACGAGAACGGCTACCAGACCGTGAACAATCCTCCGCCGGGCGGGCGCATGATGCCCGCACCGATGGTGCCGGATCCCCATACCGACGCTGGCAAGCAGCAACTGAAATTCAGCATGCTCACCTGCAAGCAGCAGATTGACAGCAAAACCTTCGCCTATATGAAACACATTCGCCCGCGCCGCGCGCTGATCGTCGACGAACAAAAGGGCTTGGTCGCGACGTTTCCGCTGTTCGTGCACGATGGCACGCGCCGAGGCGCGCCTCCCGACGCGCCTCCTGGAATGCTGCAAAACCTGGTAACGATGGAAACCTTCGGAATTCGGGGCGGGCTGATTCACGAGGTGGAGGTTTTTCCTTTCGTAACGATCCCCTACGGCCTCGGCAACGGCTGGACGGAAGGCTCCGGCCGCTAGAAAAATACGCGCTCCTGAGTCGGCTCATCGCTCGATAAATTCATCGCTGTGCACGATGAATTCGGGGTACGCGCCAGCCCCCAATTCGTAGAGATCCATCCCCTGCCGTTCGCCTTCCGCCGCCACCCGCTGTGGCAACACCCGATCAATCAGCCAATTCAGTCCGTAAGTCAGCGGCAGGACGAATCCCATGAGCGTCGCAATTCCCACGAGCTGCGCGAGCCATTGCCCGCCCGCGCTGCTCACCGGCATGCCCGATTCCCCGATCGCCGGAACGCGCCCGAAAATTCCCACCGCAAGCAAACCCCACAACCCTCCCATCGCGTGCGCGGAAACCGAACCGCTGGGATCGTCCACGGACATGTGCAGCTCGAACCACTCGACGGAGAACGTAACCAGGCCCCCTGCGATCAGGCCGATCGTCGCCGCTTCGGCCGGGTGCACGAACGCACACGCGCCGCTGCTGGCGGCCAATCCGCCGATCCAGCCATTCGCGGTCAGCGACGCATCAGGTTTGCCGAAGCGCACGTTGGTAATCACGGCTGCGGTCAGCGCAGCCGTGGCCGCGCACAAAACTGTATTGACTGCGACCAGCACCGCTTGCCCGGGATCGACGCCGTTGTAAAGGATCGCGCCGGCGGAATTGAGTCCCAGCCATCCGAGCAGCGCAAACGAGCAGCCGAGCATCACGAGCACGCCGTTGTGTCCCGGGATCGCGGTCGGCAGGCCGTCGTGCGCATATTTGCCGTGGCGCGCGCCCAGCAGCCAGGCCATCGAAAGCGCCGTCAACCCGCCCACCGCTTGAATCGAGCCGGCCCCGCCGCAGTCGACAAATCCGGCACCGAGTCCATAATTCGTTCCCAGCTGGGCGAGCCAGCCGCCTCCCCACGCCCAGTGCGCAAAGAGCGGATACGTCCATCCCGCGAGCACGGCCGTCGAGGCGCAGCACGCGCCCAGTCTCCATCGATCCGAGCCGCTGCCGAGCGGAATCAGCGCCGCCAATCCCACGCTGAAAATTCCCAGCAACGCGGCCAGCGAGGCGGCCGAGCCGTCCAGCGGAAGGTGGCGAAATAAGAATGGTCCGGCGCCCAGCCAGCTCCACGGCTTTCCGCTCACCGACGCCACGTGCGACGGTACGCCCTCCCATCCCTGCCATGCGAAGCCGCAGACGAAATACGCCAGCGCCGCGATTCCGATGACGCACAGCGACGCCATCATCGAATGCGCCGCGCTGCGCGAGCGTCCCAGGCCCGTATTGATCAGCGCCAGGCCGGCGGCGGCGCACGGAACCAGGAAGATCAGAGCAATGGCGAGGACGATCGGCGCGTCGAGAGCCGAGAAGGAAGTCGCCGGCATCAGTCGTGCGCCCCTCGCCGCAGCCTATGGGAGCGGATCACGATCACCAGGCCCACGATTTCGACGCCCACGCCCGCTAGTAGGAAGATGTTGCGCGGCGCATCCGCGGCTAATAGCGCCAGCGCCGATACCACCAGGCCCCAGCCCGCGAGCAATAGGAGAAAACCGAAAAGTTTCACAAGACGCGTCCCCGGCGCGCGCGTTCGTGCGGCCGCGCGCCATTCTTGGCACGGTTAAAATATCATTCTTGTGGCAAACGGCGAGAGAACAAAGAACGTCGGCGCCGGAGGGCAAAGAAATGGGCAAGAGCATCCATAAACGCGGCTGCTACCGGACCCTCTCGTCCGGTCGCTGAATATTGAAAGCTGCGATTCGCGCAAAATTCAGCACAACTTTTTCTGAAGCAGCGGGTTTGATCGCCAGCAGCCGAAATAGCGTATTCGGCTCCAGCGGTCACGTTTGGGTGAAGGAGAATTCATCATGGGGAATCTTAGAGCTACGGGTGTGTTCATGGCAGTTTTGTCCATCATGAGTTTGTGCAGTTGCAGTGGCGGATCATCGGCCTCGAATCCGGGCGGGTCCTCCAGTCAAGGTACGGCCAATGTTTTTACCATCGGAACAGACGCGCCGCTTCAGGGCGTGGTTTCCTGCCAGTTGATGATCACCGGGGTCAATTTGATCAATGCATCGGGCACGCAAGTGCCGGTACTCAACGCCCCGGCCACGGTCGATTTCGCGCAATTGAGCGGTCTGCACCAGTTGATCGATCTCAGCGCCGTGCCCACGGGAACGTATACGTCCGCGATGGTAACGCTGGCGAGTCCGGTGATCAGCTTCATCGACACCACCCAGAATCCGCCGGCGGTCAGCACCCTCAACGGCACTCTCGCGCCGGCCACTGTGACGGTTACATTTCCGTCGCAATTCGTACTCACCGATTCGGAAATGGTCGGCCTGCGCATGGAGCTCGACCTGCACCAATCGCTGTTGACGGACGGCAACGGTCAAATCACGGGCACCGTCGATCCTGTGTTTAACATGCAGCTTCTCGGCGCCGATGATTCAAGCGTGTCCATCGACGATTTCATGGCGGGGGTTGTGTCGACCAACGGCAACAGCTTCATCGTCCAGGGACCAAAGGGACGCCAGTGGACCGTGCAGACCAGCGCAACGACGACCTTCGACGATCCGTCGATTTCGATCGGCCAGTTCACTACGAACACGATCGTCGCGGTCTCCGGTTCGCTCGATCCGGTTTCGAAGGACATCGACGCTACCGAAGTTGAAGTCGTTTCGATGGATGGTTTCTACCTCGCCGGACTCTTCACCAGCATTCGTCCGCCGACGGGGCCTGCGACCGCCGCCGATCTCTTCGTCCGCGCGGAATTGCCGGACATCAACGGAATTGAGGATGCGCAGATCACCACGCTGACCCTCACAGGCAATGAGCAATACCGCATCGCCAACATCAAGAACCCGATCACCACGCTCATCTTCAACAACTCGTTGTTGGCGCCCGGACAGTCCGTCGCGGTCGGAGGCAAGCTCACCACCACGAACGGCGTTTCCACTCTCACGCCCCATCGCGTCGTGCTGCGCCGTCAGGGCCAGGAGGGAACGCTCGTCGTCGGCCAGACCGTCATCCAGAACGGCAATCAAGGCAGCTTCGAGCTGACCGACGACTGGACCGACGGCATTTTGCTGCCGAGTCCTCTGCCGGTCGTGACCACGGACGCGACGAACTTCATCAACCTCAGCGGACTTTCCGGATTGACGGGAACGACCGCCCTTCCGCTCCGCGTCGTTGGTTTCGTTCTGATCAACCCGGCGACCAACTCGCCGGTCATGGTGGCACGATCGGTTGAGCAGCTGCCGACCAGCAACTAGGTCGGCCGCCAGAAGACAGCCGTCGCGCGCGCCACTGCCTGCCTCCACACATCGGGCAGTGGCGTTCGTGTTTCCGGATTCGAGTGTTCGGGAGAATTATTCGGAGCGGCCTGCTACCACGTTGTTGCCCTGCACTTTGATCTCAATCGCCATCGGCGGGCGAATTCCGTTGCCCTGCACGATCACTCCGCGGACAAGATCGTCGCTGGAAGCCCCGCCCCCATACCGCAGCAAATCGTAAACGGTGTGATTACAGGGGTCGGCGACCATCGGATGTTCGGCGCGATAGCCATAGTCCGCTCTCAGTTTGTCGAGATCGGTCACAAATTCAAGCTGGCAGGTCCCGAATGGCTCGACCAGCGAGAACCCCCAATACTCGCCGTGCGGCAGGTGCACCACCATCGCCGGCTCGAGTTGACCCGATACGAAATTTCGATATTGAAAATGCTTGGAAGCCCATGGTTTCGCGAGCTCTCCCACCGTTGCGATGGCGCCGGGCCCCATCGGCTCACTGGGCGCTGCGGGAGCCGGCGGAGGAGCGTCGGCGGCAGGCGCCGTCGTGTCGGCCGACACGGGAATCGCCCTACTGGACGCGACTTTGCCCCAAAGGATCAGTCCCCCCACCAGGACCACCGCGACGACGGCGCCCAGCACGATCAAAATAATCTTCGGTTGCGCGGCGTGCGACACGGGTGCGGTCGCCACTTCTCTGGGAGGTTCGAGCGTGGGCACAGCCGAAGCCTCGGGCCTGGCGCGTTCCGGCTGCGGCTCCACGCCGGGTATGGTCGGCTGCTGCGGCTTGAACGGATCGAGTTTTTTTACGTCCGGCATGCTGGGGTATCCGGGATACCGATTCTCAGATTGAAGCGGGTGGCGGGCAAATGCAAGAACCGGAGCGAAGCAGGTGTTGTCTTTTTCGCAAGCGGGCCATGCCGGGCAGGTGGGAAGGGAGATCAGGCGGGCCGGTCGAGGCGAATCGAATGGTGCGCTACGTACTCGTGCAGATTTGCCAGCTTCAGCAGTAGTTCGAGCATCCGGTCACGCTGCTCGGGCTGCGGGTCACCCGCTTTTTCTTCCAGGTTTTTCACGATTGCCAGCGCGTCGGAAAGCAGCCATTCCACGTCCGCAGGATTCATGGCCCGCCCTTCCCGGCATCGGCCGAAGGTCTGATCCGTGCGCGAGAATGCATCTTCCAGAAAATGATCCAGGCAGATTCGTTCGTTGGCAAGCGCGGCGGGAATCGATTTCGCGCAGCCCGTCCTGCGGCAACTCCCGGCTTCCGGTGAACTCATGGCGAACCCCAATCAACCCAAACGGCTTTTCCCCCACCGTGGCCGAGAGACTATCACAAGAATTTTGCCCGCCAATAAATATCGCGGCCATGATTGCCGCGAGAACAAACAGGAATTTGGTTACAATTCCCCCGGCGTTTTCGCGGTGCCGACGGGACGGGGGAAAAGGGTTTCACACGATGAGGAACCGGGTCGCAGCAATTCTTTTGGTTTTGACGGTGTGTTTCGGGTTGGGCGCCTGCGGAGGCGGCAGCGGAGGCCAGGGCGCCCAACCGGCGATCGACCTCTCGCAGACCGCGCTTTCGTTCGCCGCGAATTTCGGGCTGGTCTTCACCCCCACGCCCGTCAATGTCAGGGTCACGAATTCCGGCGGCGGTACGCTCAGCTTCACGGCCGCCAGTGATTCGCCGTGGCTCACCGTGACACCGGGCAACGGAACCGCTCCCGATTCAGTCGGCGTCGATGTGGCGCTGGGAACTCTGGCGGTCGGTGATTACAGCGGACACGTGACGATAACTTCGTCCGACGCACAGGTCGCGCCCGCCACGATCACCGTGACCTTCGTCGTTGCGGCCGCGCCGACAAACACGCCTTTCTGGGCGCAGTGGGGCGCGAACCCGCAGCATACCGGCTTCGTCAGCGTAGCCGGACAGAGTGCCACAAACATCCTCGCGAATGTTCTCTATGAGCCGTTCGTCGCACAGGAACAGGCGGAAAACAAAGGTGCGGGCGGCGACGGGGACCTCACCGTTCACTACCCGGCGCCCATCACCGACGGAAACGACGTTTATTTCATGACCAAGACCGGGACCTATACGTCCTGCAATCCGCCCGGGGCCTGGGCGAATGGCTCGGCCTGCGGTCCGAACACCTGGTCCACCGAGCAGTGGAATGAAACGCGATACACCTGGATCAACGGCGCATTTTTGCCGGTGTGGACCTTTCCGACCGACTGGAAGCCGGAGCCCAACGGCGCCTCACTCAATGGTTGGGAGCCTGTGTTCCATTCCATTGACGCCAATGGTTACATCTACGTGCCCGGCGGGGGAGGAACGGTCTGGAAGATCTCCCAAGCCTTCGGCACGGTGGTTTCCTACATCAATCCCTTTGACGATATGAACAGCGTGACCGCTTCTGACACCTACGTCGCCGGGCCCCTGACCGCCGATTCCGCCGGGAACGTCTATTACAATGCGATCGAGCTCGCCGATCCAACCAATGGAGATCCGTGGCAGACCGACGTGCTGGGTGCCTGGCTCGTGAAAATCACTCCGGGGGATGCGACGAGTGTCTTGTCCTTTGCCACGCTCGTTCCCAACGCGCCGGCCGGCACCGCGACCACTTGTCCGGGCCAATTTTCCGGCAGCACCACCTTGCCCTGGCCGCCGGCCAACGTCGTCGGCACGAATCAACAGCCGCCGACCGTCCTTTGCGGTTCGCAACGTCCCGGAATTAATATCGCACCGGCCGTCGCACCGGACGGCACCGTCTACACCGTCAGCCGGGCGCACTTGGACAGCATGGCCGCCTACCTGGTCGCCGTGAAGCCGGATTTTTCCGGCCCGAAGTGGGCAACGTCGATGCAAAACCTGCTCACCGACGGTTGTGGGGTCCTGGTACCGATCGGGCCAACGAACTCCAGTCCCAACGCTTGCCGCGTGGGAGCGACGGCCGGTGTCGACCCCACCACGAATGCGCCCGGATCAGCCGAGGTTCTCGATCTGGGTTCCTCGTCCCCTGTGGTTCTGCCCGATGGCTCGGTCATTACCGGCGCGATCACGGCGTATAACGGTTTCCGCGGCCACATGTTCAAGTTCAGCTCCGCCGGCGCGTTCACGGGCGCCTACGATTTCGGATGGGACTCCACGCCGGCAGTCTATTCCCACGGCGGCACCTACTCCATCGTGTTGAAGGACAATCATTACGGCGAACCGCTCTACTGCTCCGGGAGCAACACCCTCTGCCCGCCAATGACCCCAGGCCCGTATTACATCACGCAGCTCGATCCGAACCTCAACATCGAGTGGCAATTCCAGAACACGAACACAGAGAGCTGCCAGCGCAACGCGAATGGCGGGCTCACCTGCACGAGCACGAATCCCAACGGGTTTGAATGGTGCATCAACATGCCCGCCGTGGATGTGAACGGCAACGTTTACGCCACCAGCGAGGACGGCAATCTCTACGTGCTGCCCCAGGGCAACTCCGGCATTTTCACCGCGCCGAAGCAAAATCTATTCCTGAATCTGGCTGTTGGCGCGGCCTACACGCCATTGTCGGTAGGACCCGATGGCAAGCTTTACACCCAGAACGACGGCCACCTGTTCGTGGTTGGAAACTAGCGAGGCAACACCTTCGCTAAAAACAAAGGGGCCAGTGGTCGCCCACCGGCCCCGCATACCGCATTGATTGTGGCTTCAGAAGCTTACCAGCGGAACACCACACCCGCCGAAATCCGGGCGTTGTTCTGAGTGTCGCTGCCGCCGACGCCTTCGCCGTTGAGTTTCGTCAGCAGGTATTCGGCCTGGATCAGGCGAATCCCGATGTGCGACGTAGCGTTCCAGTCCACACCGCCGCCAATCGTCATGGCAAAGCCGTTCTCGGAGAAATTGCCGCTGCCGCAACCATCACCTTCACGGTGTAGCCGGACGTCCTCGCAGTCCTCGCCGTTCGCCGAAAAATGGGCGCCGCCGAAAAGGACCTGGGCAAACGGTGTGATCGGACCATGGCGCAGCGAAACTTTGGGTCCGAACAGGTACGACACGACGGTCGCGTCCTCGCCCGAGAAATCGCCCGAGCCGCTCCAGTGATATCCACCGAAGTCTCCCACGACGCCGAGCCACGGAGTGAGGTTATACGCGAGCGAACCGCTGCCCCCGTTGAAATTGAACCCCTCCCCACCCTCGTTTGCCCGGAGGTAGGAATAGCCGCCGAACGCTTCAACCTTTGGACTGTCCTGGGCCGATGCCAACCCCGCGAACAGCAACATGACCCCACACAATAGTGCCAACCTTTTCATCTATAGCTCCTGTTTTTTTTGAATTGCGCCCACTGCGGCGCGGTAACGGTGTGGCCCTAGCCACAAGTGACCGAGGCCCGCCTACAACCCAAGCCCCCGCCATCGTTTGTACCATTACGGCTCGGTTACACCAACCCTAGATTGTGGTTCTTGTGTCCGCAAAATAACCCACATAAGAGATAGATAATTATAACATTTAAGGGATCGGCGGTACTCGCTTATTCCTTGAAACTTGGAGGGATAGCGGGGGCTGGGAAACTAGGCCGCCGTGCCGTGGCACTTCTTGTATTTCTTGCCGGATCCGCAGGGGCAGGGGTCGTTGCGGCCCACTTTGGCACCGGACCGGACGGGTTTTGGAGGTTCCGCCTGCGCCGGTCCAGCCTGAAATTGCAGGTTTTTCTGTTGTCGGCGCTGGCGCTCTTCGATCTGTTTCGCCTCGTCCTGGGGTTTTGCGGGCTGCATCAGGAACAGGAAGCGGACGGCCTCGGTGTCGATGCGGTTCATCAGCTCGTCGAACAGGGTGAAGGCTTCCTTCTTGAACTCGACCAGAGGGTCTTTCTGACCATACCCGCGGAGGCCGATGCCCTCTTTCAGATGGTCCAGCGTCAGCAGGTGGTCCTTCCATTGGGCATCCACGATGTCGAGCAGGATGTGGCGCTCGAGCCAGCGGAGGGTCGGAGGACTGAAAAGGGTCTCTTTTTCCCCGTACCGGGCGTTGACCTTCTCGACGAGCTCCTCGGCCAGCCCATCGTGATTGAGCTGGGCGGGGTCGATTCCAGCGGTTTTGAGGTCGATGCCGAACTGGTTCAGAAGCTCGTTGGAAAACTGAGTCACGTTCCACTGGTCCGGGTGCTGCTCGCGCGGGCAATACATCTCAACCAGCTCGTCGGCAATGGCTTTGGCACGCTCGAGGACGAATTCCTTCTGGTCGCGGCCTTCGAGGAACGAACGTCGCAGGGAATAGATCGTCTCCCGCTGCTTGTTCATCACATCGTCGTATTCAAGAAGATGTTTGCGGGCTTCGAAGTTCTGCGCCTCGACCTGTTTCTGTGCGCCTTCGATGCGTTTGCTGATCAGCCTCGATTCGATGGGCACGCCTTCGGTCATGCCCAGCCGGAACATGATCGCCTGCATCTTTTCGCCGCCGAAAATGCGGAGCAGATCGTCTTCGAGCGAAAGGAAGAATCGCGAGGAACCAGGGTCGCCCTGGCGTCCGGCGCGGCCTCGGAGCTGATTGTCGATGCGGCGGGCTTCGTGGCGTTCGGTGCCGAGAATGTGCAGGCCACCCATGGCCACAACCTCGTCGTGTTCCGTCTTGCACTGCGCGGCGAACTGATCGTAGAGCGGCTTCCAGGTTTCCAGCGGCACCTGGTAGATCTTGCCCTCCTGCTGGAACAGCACCATGGCCGCCAGAGGGGCCGCTGCGCCGGAGCCATTACCGGAAGTGCCCGCAGCGGCGGCATCCGCCTGCGCCGGCGTTTCGGTGCCGGGAGCCGCGCCGATGACGGACCCGGCCGGCAGATACGGCATGGCGAGCTTCTCCTTCAGGCAATAGTCGCGGGTCATGGCCTCGGGGTTTCCGCCGAGGAGGATGTCGGTTCCGCGGCCGGCCATGTTCGTCGAGACAGTTACCGCGCCCTTTCGGCCGGCTTGCGCGATCACTTTGGCTTCGCGTTCGTGCTGCTTGGCGTTGAGCACCTGGTGCGGAATCCCCGCACGCTTCAGGATTTCGGCGATCTTTTCGGATTTCTCGATGGAGATGCTGCCGACAAGCACGGGTTGGCCGCTTTCGTGATACTGGCGGATGCCGCCGGTTTTCGTCCCATCCTCTTGAATGATCCCGTTCACTGCGGCTTCGTATTTTTCCTTTTCCGTGCGGTAGACGACGTCGGGATTCTCGATGCGGATCAGATTCTTATTCGTCGGGATGGCCACCACCTCCAGCTTGTAAATCTTGTCGAACTCCGGCGCCTCGGTTTCCGCCGTGCCCGTCATTCCCGAGAGTTTCTTGTACATGCGGAAATAATTCTGGAAGGTAATGGTTGCCAGCGTCTGATTCTCGCGCTCGATTTTGACGCCTTCCTTGGCCTCGATCGCTTGATGCAAGCCGTCCGACCAGCGGCGTCCGGGCATCTGGCGTCCGGTGAATTCGTCGACGATCACGATTTCGCCGTCTTTGATGACGTAATCGACGTCCTTCTCGTAAAGCGTGTGCGCGCGAAGGGCCTGATAGACGTGGTGAATGATGTCCATGTTCGCGGGATCGAACAGATTGCCGAGGTTCAGCAGGCGTTCGCATTTCGCCACGCCTTCTTCGGTCAGGGTCGCGGTGCGCAGTTTTTCATCGAGCGTATAGTCGATATCGCGGATCAGCTTGGGGATGATTTTGTCGATCTTGTAGTACTTGTCGGTCGATTCCTCGGCGGGACCGGAAATGATCAACGGCGTGCGCGCTTCGTCGATCAGGATCGAGTCCACTTCGTCAACAATAGCGAACTGGTGTCCTCGCTGCACGCAATCCTTCAAATCGTATTTCATGTTGTCGCGCAGGTAGTCGAACCCGAATTCGTTGTTCGTGCCGTAGGTGATGTCGGCGGCGTAGGCCGCGCGGCGCTGCGCATCGTCCAGATCGTGAACGATCACGCCGACCGTCAGGCCCAGCATTTTGTAGATCGGGCCCATCCACTCGGCGTCGCGTCGTGCCAGGTAATCGTTGACCGTGACGATGTGCACGCCTTTGCCGGCCAGCGCATTCAGGTAGGCGCCCAGCGTAGCGACGAGCGTTTTGCCCTCGCCCGTCTTCATCTCGGCGATTTTGCCCTGGTGCAGCACGGTGCCGCCGATCAGCTGCACGTCGAAATGCCGCATGCTCAGCGTGCGGCGCCCTGCTTCGCGGCATAGCGCAAATGCGGGCACGGTCGCCGGTTCCAGCGCGTCCTGCAGCTTCTGCTTGTAGTCGGGATCGTCCGGTTCGACGCCTTCGAGGCGCCCCTCGACCTCCGCCTTCAGTGCGGCAGTGCGCTTGGCAAGATCTTCGTCGCGCAGCCCCTTCATTTCCGGCTCGATCGCATTGATCTCGGCGACGACCGGCTGCACGCGTTTCACGTCGCGCTCATGCTTGGTCCCGATGAAGCGCGCTACGACATTGTCTATGACCTTTTCAACGTCCATTTTGTATGGGTGTCATCCCGAAGCTCCGGCGAATCGGCTCAGCGAGTCCGCCGAGCACGTCGGTCGAAGCCGTGGAATCTCTCTTTGCTGAACGTACGTACCGTCAGTCGATTAGATGCTCGATATTGCATTGTAGCCGCTCCCGCGGCTTCTCGCAAAGGCAGCCGAAGCGCGCCGGGCGCGACACTCGCGCCGGCACCGATTCGCGCTGAATCCGCAGAATTTCTGGGTCATCTAAGCAGTTCAGAGCGGCCAGGCGTGAAAAGATGTCGGCGCGGCAAGCGAGGCGGAGGAATCCATGAAGAGACTGGAAGGAAAAGTGGCAGTGGTGACCGGAGGAAACAGCGGGATCGGATTGGCATCGGCGAAGCGGCTGGCGGAGGAAGGCGCGCGCGTGGCAATCTCCGGGCGCAGCCAGAAAACACTGGATGAAGCCGTTCGATATATCGGTGGCAATGTGCTGGCCGTGCAGTCCGACGTGGCGCAGCTGCCCGAGATCGACAAATTCTTTGCGGCGGTGACGAAGAAATTCGGAAAAATCGATATTTTGTTCGCCAACGCCGGTGTGGCGGAATTCATTCCCTTCGAGGCGACCACCGAGCAGAAATACGACTGGATGTTCGACATCAACGCGAAAGGCTCCTACTTCACGATTCAAAAGGCGCTGCCGCATTTGAACGACGGCGCGTCGGTGATCCTGAACACGAGCGTGGTGAGCCACGAAGGCCTTCCGGCCGGAAGCGTGTACGCGGCCACGAAAGCAGCAATGCGTTCGTTCACGCGATCGCTGGCAGGCGCGCTGGTCGACCGCAACATCCGCGTGAACGCCGTCGCTCCGGGGCCGATCGCCACGCCGATCGTCAGCCGGTCGGGCGCGCCGCAGGAAGTACTTGACGAAATCAGCAAGACCCTGATCGCGTCGGTTCCGATGAAGCGCCTCGGCACGCCGGAAGAGGTGGCCGGAGCCGTCGCGTTCCTCGCCTCGTCCGACGCATCCTTCGTAACCGGTGTCGAAATCGACGTGGACGGCGGCCGCGGCCAGATTTAACTCTTAGCCTCGCTTCGATCGAGCAGTCGCAAAATCTCGCCTCAGAAATTCCGGGGAGAAGTACGGGTTTTTGTGTGCCGGTACTTCTTCTGCTCCTTGTCTACGGCCGCGCCGAATCCCGCAACCCGGTCGCGTCGAGTGAGGCGTGAACGACGAGCCACTTGAAAATGGCACCATAACATGTTCCAACCAAGAGGCCGGCAGAATTTCACGCGCGAGCCGAGCACTCGCCTTTCCCGGCCGCCACTGATCGCTTCCCCACGCCGTAGTAGCCCGTGCTCCCGGCATTCTGGCCCCCGACGGAGTGACCCACAAATCCATCGTTCGTGGTGCGCGGAAAAAACGACCTTCGGCGGCCCCTCCCCGCGTGACCAAAGCCAAATCGCCCGTTGCTATTTCCCGGTCACCGGATTCTTGTAGTGGAAGGGCGGGACGTAGACGTCGGGGTAGAGCTTGTAATCGAAAGTAGTGTGCTCGTCCGGCGGCAGGTCCTTGAGCGGGGGCGGAGGTGGGTCGCCGCCCTGGTCCCAGCCTTTGTAGTAATTCACGTAGTAGATGAAGTAGGCGTGGAGCTTCTTGATTTTCCAGATTCCGTTTTGTTTCTCGTACTGGTTTTCGTACACAGCGTCGCCCCACTGGGAGCGCCTGTCCAGCGTGCCGACCTGCATGTAGGCGCGAAAGCGTCCGTAGGCGTGCAGGCCGTCGGGATCGACGTGTACCACGGGCTGCAGCTGCGAATGGTTGAACAGCGTGCCGTACTTCAGGTCGCCGAGGTGATGCATGTAGGCGCGCACGCGCTCCTTGCCTTTGTAAACGCCGCGCAGGCCGATTTCGACCGAACCGTCGTCGGTGAAAAGGTCGGTGACCTCGTCCCACTTCGTTTTGTCGACGTAGTAGCCGTAGGCATCCTCGAGGTTGTTGATCGCGATGTAGTCGGTAGAGTTCTGGATCTGGTGCGCGATCTCGGCGACTTGCATTTGCAGCGCGGCGGTTTCGGCGGCGATGTCCCGGGATTTGGCGGCGCTGGCCGCATCGCGGGCGGAAACGCCGCAGAGCGCCGCGACGAGCGCGAGAGGAATGGCGAGCTGTAGGAGTCGAAGTCTCATTTTATGGGCGCCTCCAAAACCGGAGAGAGCCGGGGACAATGCCCACCCTCTGAAAACAAAGGGTGGGGCACCCGGAAAACCAGTAGCCAAGGCTGAATTCGCATGGCTATTTCCCTGTGACCGGGTTTTTGTAGTGATACGGAGGGACGAAAACATCCGGGTAAAGCTTGTAAGGCACCGTGGTCGGCTGATCAGGCGGCATGCCGGCGATCGGACCGGGAGGCGGATTGCCGCCCTGGTCCCAGCCTTTGTAGTAATCGACGTAGTAGGTCATGTAGTAGTGCAGCTTGCTGATTTTCCAGACGCCGTCTTCTTTCACGTATTCGTTTTCGTAGGTGCCTTCCGCCCATTGCGCGCTTTTGTGCAGCAGGCCGAATTGTTCGAACGCGCGCCAGCGGCCTTTGGCGGTCTTACCATCGGGCGCCACGTCGATCACGGGTTGAAGCTGCATGTGATTGAAGAGGGTGCCGTACTTCAGGTCCGGCAGCGTGTGGAGATACTGGCGCACGCGATCCTGTCCCACCCAGACGCCGCGAAGGCCGATTTCAAGCGTGCCGTTTTTCGAGAAAAGGTCGGCGGTCTCATCCCACATGCATTTGTCGACGTAGTAGCCGTAGGCGCGCTGGAGATTCGCGATGGCGATGTAGTCCTGCGCGTCCTGGGCCTGGTGGGCGAGCTGCGCGACCTGCGTTTTCAGGACGTCGAGCTCGGCGGCGACGTCTTTTTTGTCGGCGGCGGCCTGCGGGCCCCGGGGCGCGTCAAACGCGGGCGCGAAAAGCAGCAGCGCGGCGAGCGCGGCAATGGCTCGGATTTTCATGGTGGAGATTCCTCCCGGGCGTGGAATGTATCAACGCGCGGACCCATAGGCAAGTGCGCGCATGGTCACCGCGCGCAGTACACTATCCGGCAAGGGAATCGAAGGGAGGTGTCCGATGGTGGGAGGCCTGAAGCATGTCGTCGTCAAAGCCGGATACGAGAGCGAACTGGAAAGGATGTTTACAGAATTGCGGACGGAGATGCGGAAGCACGAGCCGGGCTGCGTCTATTATTCGCTGCTGAGATCGCGGACGGCGCCTCGAACGTACATCGTCGAGGAACAGTATCGCGATCACGCGGCCTGGGAGGCGCACCAGGCCTCCGATTACGGGAAAATCTACTTTCCAAAGATACGCGCGATTCTCGAGAGCATCACGGTCGAGTACTTCGACGTGACCGTCGCGTAGCCACGATCGCTCGGTTACTTGACGATCGAAGAAGTAGCGCCCCATTTCCCCGTAAAGACGAATTCGGAGGCGGGCTTGCGTTGACGAGCGCCGGTTTCCTGGTCGCGCAGGCGGCCTTCCGGAAGCGTGAGCGGATCGCCGGGGTAGCCGATCGCGATGCCAGCCACGGCCTCGAAATCGGCGGGAATGCCGAACACTTCGCGGGCTTTTTCGGGATTGATGCCGGCCATCTGATGAACCTGCATGCCGTGCGAAGCGGCTTCGAGCGCGAGCGTCGCAGCGGCTTGGCCGACGTCGTGAAACGCGTGGCGATTTTGCGAGCCGTCGTGCGGCATCTTGTGCCCGGCCACGCTGATCCCGACGGCCGAGGCGTTCTTCGCCCAGCCCTGATTGAATTCGACGAATGTGCTCAAGACTTTCTGGAAATTCTCAGGGTCGTCTTTCGTGGCCACGATGAAATACCACGGCTGGGCGTTATAAGACGAAGCAGACCAGCGCGCCGCTTCGAACAAGCACTTGAGTTCCTTCGACGGAATCGGGCGCGGATCGAAGGCGCGCGGGCTCCAGCGGTGGCTGATCAGATCGTGGATCGGCACAGCGGCCGGAGCGGGTCTTTTGTGTTCGGGCATCATGCCTCCTTGAGTTGGCGGTTCATTAGACCACGAATCGGATGCCAACGCCGCGGCCACGGATTCACCCCACTACGCGCGGGGGGCGCGGGCGCTGTCGATCGAATAGCCGCCGGGGCCGAACGCGGCCAGAAGGAGAAGGCCGCCCATAATGGCGAGGTTTTTTTCGAAATGGATCATGGTGTCGATGCGGTCCGCGCCCTGCACCGCCCAGAAATTGTGGAACAGGAATGTCGTCGGGATCATGTAGAGGAAAACGATCGATGCGGTAAATCGAGTGAACAGGCCCGTCAGAATCGCCAGGCCGCCGACCAGCTCGATGATCATCGCGAGGCTGAGCGCCACGGCCGGCATGGGGAGATGTTTCGCGGCCACCAGGCTTTCCTCGAACGAGAATCCGGCGATTTTGCCGATGCCGCCCATGATGAAAACTGCGCTCAACAGAATCCGGCCGAAGAGCGGAACCAGGCTGTTTGCCCAATTCGACATGGGGTTTCTCCTTTCGCGTTCAGAACAGATGATCCGCCACCCAGGCGGGCAAGGTATCACACGCCTGCTGGCGGGGAAAAAGAAAACCTCGGGATTGGAACCCCCGAGGTTTTGCGGTTCGGCGCATCAGGCCAGGTCGAAGAGCAGGACTTCGGACGGCTCCGTTGCTTCGACGCGCACCGCCGATTCGTTGGAAAACGCGGCGCCGTCGCCGGCTTCAAGAGGCGTGCCGTTGAGTTTCACCGCGCCGCGGGCGATCTGCACCCAGGCGTGGCGTCCCGCTTCGATCGGTTGCTTTACATCGGCGCCCGTGTCGAGACGCGCGATGTAGAGGTTTGCGTCCTGATGGATCGTCACCGGCGCTTGCGGACCGGCGACCAGATGAAACTTCCCGCGCAGGTCGGCGTCGGAAAACGCGAGCTGTTCGTACCCGGGGTCGAGGCCGCGGCGCTCCGGCAGAAGCCAAATTTGCAGCAGGTGCACCGGCTCCTTCTCTGACGGATTGAATTCGCTGTGCATCACGCCGCGCCCGGCCGTCATGTGCTGCAATTCGCCGGGACGGATGACGCCGCGGCCGCCGGTGTTGTCACGATGCTCGAGCGCGCCTTCCAGAATCCAGGTGAGGATTTCCATGTCGCGGTGGGGATGCGTGGGGAAACCGCCGCCGGGCGCCACGACGTCCTCATTGATGACGCGCAGCGCACGAAACTGCGTGTGATCGGGGTCGTAGTACTGGTCGAATGAGAAGGTAAAGCGCGAATCGAGCCACGAGATTTTGTTGTGGCCGCGCTCTTGGGATGGACGAATTTCAATCATGGTGTGCTCCCGCTACCCCCCGATATGAGTAGGGGCGGGCTTGGAGCCCGCCCCTGCTGCCGATTTCGTGTTCTGGTGATTGGATGCGCGACGAACCTACACGATTCGCTCGGCCGCAAGCCGCGATGTTCGCCGGGGTTAGGGCTTCTGCGTCGGGCGAAGCAGGACTTCGCTGATAAAACTTTGCGGGGCCTGGGTGAGGATCATGGAGACGGCGTGGGCGACGTCTTCAGGCTGCAGCATCTTCTGCGGGTCTTTCGTGGAATGCGGCGAAAAATCGGTGGCAACCGAACCCGGGCAGATGGCGCTGACGCGGATACCGAAAGGGCGCAGGTCTTCGGCCATGCATCCGGTGAGACCCAGGAGTCCCCATTTGGAGGCGCAGTAAATTCCGCCGCGGGCAAAGGCGTTTTTCCCGGCGAGCGAAGCGATATTGACGATGTGGCCGGTGCGGCGCGAGATCATGCCGGGCGCGACGGCGCGGCTGAGCAGGAACACGGATTTCAGGTTGGTGTCCAATACGGCGTCCCAGTTTGCCTCCGACAGATCCTGGATGGGGCCGAAGACGCCGATGCCGGCGTTGTTGACCAAGATCTCAATCGGGCCCAGAGATCGTTCGGTTTTCTCGACCAGCGGGGCGATTTCGGCGGTGCGCGAAACGTCCGCGGAAACGGCAACGACGGAGGCGCCGCCGCGTTCAAGATCGGCGGCTGCCGAGGCCAGGCGCTCGGGATCGCGGGCAGACACGGCGATCTTCGCGCCCATCGCCGCCAGCGATTTCGCGACGGCCAGACCGATGCCCCGGCTGGCGCCGGTGACGAGCGCGACCTTCTCCGCGAGCGGTTTCTCTTGCGTCAGAGCTTGAGACATGTGCTTCCGCCATCAGGCGACACGCCAGGCGGGTTCATCATCCTATCATGCAGGACGAACCTCCCCATCGAGGCGAGCCATCCAGTCAATATGCCCAGCAACGAAATTCCGCGGACTCGCCAGAACTACAGGGTTTTCCGCTTGCGCGGGTTAT
>CAZLWY010000137.1:0-2255 GCA_964563425.1 uncultured Acidobacteriaceae bacterium
GCCGTTGCGGGCGGCGGAAGGCGTTTCTATAATTGCAGGGTTGCCTCCCGAATCCCAAGACGCGAAGCCTCGTCAGCCTGCGGAACGGATGCGCCGGGCCGGCGACACCAAGCCGTTTGACGGCCCGGAACGGCGCCGGCAGCCGGACATCGCTCCCCCGCTGCCCGAACCCGCGGAAGTAAATGTGTTCCACGAGCTGGGTAAGGCGCTCACATCGTCCCTGCAGCTCGACCAAGTGCTGCGCACGATCATGGAAAAAATCAACGAGGTGCTGCGGCCCGATACATGGTCGCTGCTGCTGATGGACCTCGACAAGCGCGAACTCTATTTCCAGATTGCCACGGGCGCGGGCGCCGAAGCGCTGAAGGACGTGCGCATCAAAGTCGGTCAGGGTCTCGCAGGCTGGGTTGCGGAATCGGGCGAAGCCGTCGTGGTGGCGGACACGAGCAAGGATTCGCGATTCTTTGGACAAGTGGACGAGAAAACGAAGATGGCGACGCGTTCGATCGTCGCCGTGCCGGTCCGTTTCCGCGATCAATGCCTGGGCGTGATCGAGCTGATCAATTGCGTAGGGCCAGAGGGATTCAGCCCGCGCGATCTGGCGCTGCTCGAAGCACTGGCCGACTACGCGGCGATTGCCATTGAAAACGCGCGGCACGTGCAGCGCATCCATGAGCTGACAATTACCGACGATTGCACCAGCCTCTACAACGCGCGGCACCTGAATTTCATGCTCGATACGGAAATCTACCGCTCGCACCGGTACGCTTTCGAATTTTCCTTGATTTTCATCGACCTCGACCGATTCAAGCAGGTGAACGACACGCACGGGCACCTGGTCGGTTCAAAACTGCTGGCTGAAATCGGAGAGGCCATCAAGGTGCACTGCCGGCTGATCGATCTCGCGTTCCGCTACGGCGGAGACGAATTTGTGGTCCTGCTGCCGCAAACTTCGAAAGAGAACGCGCTGGGCGTGGCGCATCGGCTGCACAAGCTGATCCGCGAAACCGAATGGCTGAAGGACACAGGTACGCCTGTGCGCCTGACAGCCAGCGTCGGCGTGGCCGCGTATCCCACCGATTCCCGCACCAAGGCTGAGCTTCTACACCTCGCCGACGAAGCGATGTACCTGGTCAAAAACACGTCGCGCGACAGCGTCGCTGCCGCCGGCGTCGGTATGCTCCCGAGCGTTTAGTCGAATGTTTCCCCGCTGAACGGAGATGAGCGGTCTAGTGCGTCATGGCATAGACGATGTAGTTGATGCCGATGCGGAAGCCGAGATCGGAGTATTTTTCAGGATATTCCGCACGATTGGACCACTCCCATGAGTCGCCAATGTCGGAGTTAAAGCTGATCGCGACCATGATCCGGCCTTTGTCGTCGTAGATGGCGCGCCAGTGCGCTCCCTTTCCGTCCTCGGGTCCCTGCGGATAATCCGGGTATTTGTAGCCAAGCCGCAGATGCTCGGCGCCGGGAATCTGGTAGCGGTCGTCGAGGTCGTACACGGTGTGAAAGATTGGATCGTTATCCGGAATATCCACGATCGGGCGATCCGGAAATACCATCCGGATTCTCTTCAAGAACATCTGCCATTCGTACTCGCCGTGAAAATCATCCGCCATGAAAAAGCCGCCGCGCAGCAGGTAGTCGCGCAGGACCCCCGCTTGATTTTCGGTGAGTCCCCACTCGCCCACTTGCACGGCGTACAGCCACGGCCAATTGTAAACTTCGTCGCCGTCGTCCAGATTCACGTCCTGTTCCACGGAACGCGCGTCGATGCGTGTGAGGCGGCGAGCGGCTGCCGCAAGTGCGCGATCGGCGGGCGGTCCGTCCTGCGTCCAGAGCGACATCCCCTGGCGCCAATCGCCATCGAAACGGCCGCGGTAGCCGTCGTTCGGACCCGGCGGGTACATCAGGCGCGCGAACGCCCATTCGCCAGGTCGCTGCCAATCCGGTGGCAGGGGTGTGGAGTCCCCATATTCGACGGAGGGGTATTCGCGGAACGGATGCTGCGCGGATATCGCGGTGACGACGCAAAAGGCACAACAGAACGGCAACACGAGCTTCATCAGGCTTCGACCCGACTGTCGCATGCCACCGTTTACCTCGTTGGCCGTCTCGGGGCCGGATTCCTTTCTAACACCAAACGGATTGGACCGGCAAATCACGCCGGCGGCGAAAAAACCGCGTAAGTCTTCGGCTTTGGTTGTAGCGCGAAAACCACTCGCCTATACTCGGCTTCTAACGAAACGAGG
>CAZLWY010000138.1:0-13589 GCA_964563425.1 uncultured Acidobacteriaceae bacterium
GGAAGCAGACCCCAGAAAACATGGGAACGCGATCTACCTCGCGCAGGAACTCGGCGCTACGAGGCACATGGCACGCACACGGGACATTCTGAACGCGGTAAGCCTTTATTTCATTAGGGAATCTATTGGAGGCGCGGGTGGGAATCGAACCAAGCCTCGTCGTTGATGCGATGTAAGTTACTGAAAATACGAAACGCCACTTAGGACAAAACTCTAGAAATCGTGAAGTGAGGTACACGGCGGGTACACGAAATCAGTCAAGGCTGCATTCGACCGGAATCGACCGAGCACCCGTCCAATCGTGGCCGAAAGTCTAGTTGGGCCGAGTATCCAACCATCCGCCGAAATGTAATTCTTCACTTCCGACAACCCTGTTTGTGGACCTCATGCAGAAGAGAACCGGCGAACCCAATATACGGTGCACCGTACGACTTGAGTCAATCGGCCTCGCGGTTCAGGGCGGTGATCCCGACGAGATTCGCCAGAGCGCCGACACGATTGGGGGTCGACCAGGCAATGGCTCACTAATTTCCTCGTAGAGCTCCTCGAACTTCTTGAGAAAAAGGGAACGCAATTCACCGATCCGCCACCTAACCGTGTAAACCAGAATGGTTTCTCCATCAGGGGCCCTGAGTCCAGCAATATCGCACTGCTGCTCAACGGTGCCGTCCGCTATAGATGTAACGAAAAACAGAATGCCGTTGGCGGTCACGCGAGATGATTTTATTCGCTTCGAGCAAGTAAACCGAACCATCGTCGATGAAGACATGGCCGAGATGTTACGCAACAATCCGCCCGATGTAGTTTACGCGGCCTTCTCCGAAGCATTCTTCAAGGGCGCGATCGACCTGTTTCAGCGCGACAATGAAATGAAGAGTATTGTCCTCACCGATGCCCAGGTGCGAGAGCAGGCGATCCGGCATTTCTTCAACCGGGCGCTCAGGGAAGTTCGTGAAAATACGGCCGCCTGATGGATCAGGAATTTCTATGACCGCGCGAATGCCATCAGCGGACCGAGGTCGTGATTGTCAGCGGCTTTCAGGGCGCCGATGTAGCGCTTGCGCAGCGCGCCGGCATCCTTCAGGTTGGCTCTTCCCCACGAAAATCGTTCTCCCCCGAGCTTCATGACGAGAAGATCCGCCATTAGCCGGGCATGGCGACCGTTGCCGTTTGGGAAGGCATGAATCTGAACCAGACGGTGATGGAAACGCACGGCGATCTCATCGGGTGGATATGTTTTGAACTCGATCCACGCCTTGGTGTCCTCAAGCAACTGGCGCAGCGCGACGGGAATCTCATAGAAAGCAATCCCGAGATTTCGTTCGCTCGTTCTGAATTTTCCCGCCCACCGCCATACCTCGCCGAGCATCCGTCCGTGCAGCTCCAGGATGAATTTCTCGCTCACCAGGTCGCGACCGCGAGTCAGCGCCCAGTCCTGCGCGCGCGCAATATTCTCCTGCTCGGCCTCGTTCAGCTCGCGGCGATACGCGATATGCGCGGGGATCAGCTCGCGCCTTTCCTCAGCGGTGAGCGGTGTAGCATCATCCGGCTCCTTGAAAAGATCGCTCATATGGCTAATCCCAGAACAGCCGCGGATTCGTCTCTCGGACGATTTCATCAAGCCGCGCTTCGATGTTTTTCGCGTGTACGTTCTGGTCCTCCAGCAGCATCGAGTGCTCGACCGGCGCCCTGCGCCCCTGCGCAAACGCGCGCGCTCTTTCGCGGATGGTCGTTTCCAGTGGTTTGTGCGGCACGAGCGCGTACACAAGCGTGCAACCGAGCGCCTCGGCCACGCGCCCCAGCGTCGCCAATTCGATGGTGCCCTTTACTTCGGATTGTTCAAGCTCGACCAGGGAGGGCTGCTTGATTCCCAGGCGCTTCGCAAGCTGTGCCGTTGACATGCCGAGCGCTTCACGGATGGCCTTGATCCAACCGCGGACCGGCGCCGCGTAGCGCGTTGCAGGTCCCAGATCCCTGAAGCGTTCATCAAGATGCGAGCGCGATTGCGTTGCCAGCCTAGCCTTTTTCATAGGTTATGTCCTATCGTTTAGTGTTACCTGGATAGACTATAGCCTATCGTTCCTGGTGCACTCAATAGGCTATGACCTATAGATAGCGTATCGAAGATAAGCGACCAGCCAGGCTCCGGAGCCAGCCCCTAAAGACCCTCCTGCTCGATGTCGCGTCCGAAGTCGCACCAGACAATGCGCCCTTTCCGAAGGAAAAAGTGCGATTTGCACAGCGAACCATGCGTGAGGAAGGACGAAAGCGCTTCACCATCGCCCACGAAATTGGCCATTTTATTCTTCATCGCGACCGGCAGGTTTCATGTCTTCCCTCGGACATAGCGCGATGGGAGAACGCCGACGACAATCCCGAACGCCAAGCGGACAATTTCGCCTCCCAGCTCTTGTTGCCCTCGCCCGATTTGTTACAACAAATCGGCGGCAGCTCGCCTTCTTTTCAGCTCATCGGTTCTTTGGCTGATTTCTTCGGCACAACCTTGACCGCGACGGGCAGGAAATACTGTGAGGTGGCGCCGCAGGAATGCGCCGTCGTCTGGGCCGTCGACGGGATAATTCGTTGGATGCACCCTGCCGGTCGGTTCCGTCATTGGATAGGCACGGGCCGCAGATTATCGGATGGCACGATTGCCCTCCAGATGCTCAACGGCCAGGAGGTCCCATCCGGGGTGCAGGAAGTGCCCGCGGGAGCCTGGATCTCAGATTTTCGGTTGTCCGAGGGAGCAACGATCTGGGAAGAATCGCGGACGATGCCTTTCTACAACGGATGTTTGCCTCTCCTCTGGGCGCAGCGAGAAATCAAATACTGGAATTGCGAGGAAGAAGAACGTCTGAAAGAACTGGACCCCAGGGAATTTACGCACGAGCGCAAGCTCTGGCCGACGAAGAAAAAACGGCGTTAAGGAGGGAAAGCCATGTTCGCGAAAATCCCATTCACCCCCATCCGTGAAACGCTCTATTCCCCACGGGGGCTGATGGCGGGACTCGGCGCGGCCGACTACCGTTCCTTCGCGCGCACGCCTGATTTCAAGTGCTTCGCATACTATGTGCGCCACGGCCGCTCCGCGCCAAAGGATCCCCTGTCCAGCATGTACGAATCGCTGCACGACAACTCCGTTACGCAGGCCACCCTCGCTTTCCTGAAGGGCGAGAAGAAAGTCGCCGCCGTCATGGGCGGTCACGACGAGCCGCGCGATTCAGATACATATGCGGCCGTGGCGCGAATGGCGCGCGCGTTGTCGCGCAAGGGTTTTCTCATGATGAGCGGCGGGGGCCCGGGCGCCATGGAGGCGACGCACCTCGGCGCCTTGCTGCAGAACGAGCCCGACGGCGCGCTCGCCGCCGCGCTCAAGGTGTTAAAAGGACAGCAAGCCCTGCCGGCGGATGCCGGCAACGTAATCACGCCGGGGGGCAAGATCGACGACAAGATTGTGCATGAACTGCATGACTGGATCATGCCGGCTTTAACGCTCGGCGACCCTAGAATCCGACCGTGGAACTTCACACGATGCACTACCACATCAAGTGGTCTGGCGGCAGGTACGATTGGGAGCGGTTCCGTTCATTCGACGAAGCCACCAAAGCAGCAATGCTCATAGTCCAGCCAAACGAGACTTTCATCGTCCAGCATTTCGATGACAAGTGCTCGGTGTGTGAAAAGCTACAGTCCGCATCGCGGGGCACGTCTCGAAAACGCGACGATTCGAGCGGACCCGCCAGCGGGGGCGAGAAATGACCGACGAGCCAGAGCCCAAACCATGCAAACGTTTTGCAAAACGTTTCGTCATGAATGATCGATTTATGGCGCATCTGCCCTGTAAAGAGTGCGAGGCAATGATTGCGTACCTCGTGAACGAGTCGAATAAACTGATGTGGCAACGACGTGAAATCAGACGAGCCGCCAGAAACCGACCGAACTGAGCGATGCATGGAGGCGGCGTTTGAGACGCTTGAAAAGGAAATACCGGCGTCGATACAATTACTTGCTAGTGCTTTAGATTACCCTCGCGCGTTCTCGATCCCGCATATAAGTTCTCAAGCACGCCCATTCTTCCAGCACTTTCAACGCGCATAGCTCTGGAAGGCACAATAATTCCGGCTGCTTTGCTGAGTCGGTTCCAGTAGTCCTCTAGCTGTTCAGGGTTCATGGCATCGAACTTCGTTTTGAAGACTTCGCAAGGATCGGACATGGGAACCTCCGCTCCCTGTAGTCTAGTCTCTCTGCGGTCGGGGAGGCTTAAGAAATCGCAGTTCAGCAAACGATTCTAGAAACTGTGTGCATCCTCGTCGCGTTCCAGCTTCACCGCTTTCGTTTGTAGGGCATCAGACACGGCGCGTCTCTACGCGCGTTTCTAGAGCCGGGCTCCCCCGGGGGCGTCAATACGCGCCACTACCCGAAAATGTGCCGAACAACACAGAATCAACTGGTGTGCGGGCCCATCCTGTCCCCAATGAGAACGAGCAAACTCTCCATGAAAGACTCGTGGTCGTCCGTCCCATGCCCAGTCTGCGATGTTCCTGCCGGACGTGGTTGCGAACTTTCCGCAGGGGGTCCACGGGTCGAGGCGCACCTAAAGCGGAAGCTGTCTGTTTTGGAGACTACCGAAAGGAAACACCGGAAGCGTCACCGGAAGAAGTGAGCAACATTCAACAGACTGAGGTTTCGACTCTACCGCAAGCTGGAGTAGTGTTGGAACATCTCAAAAGCTTGCAACGCGAATACGATGAAAATGCGAAGCAACTCGCTCATCCATTCGACCTTGCTGAATTTGAACAACTGAAGGAACGCCGCGAAATCATCCTTTACGAAGCCCGAGCACTCGCGCGGACGCTGAACATTTCTGAACCTCGGTGGCTCTCCCTCGCTATTTAGTACCTCTATCTCTCATCGACGACACCGTGAGCGGGTCAGCGGCCACAATATCATCTCGTCTAATTGTCGTATTCCCAGCGTTCCACACAGCTAAGTGTGTAACGACAACCCGCGGCACTGAAATATCGTCAAAAAGTAGCTTGATTCGAGTGCCTGTAGTTACGTCAGGACTGCCGATGATCGTGTAACTCCGCGCTTGATAGACCAAGCGTGCCTTCGAACGCGACCGGATAGTGAGGATGACCGGGACGCTTCCAAGCGGTGAAAAAGTCCGGGAGAGTACGCGCCTTCGCGATTGGACGCGAGCCGAGACGATATCCCGCCAACGCGAGGTGCAGGGAAAGTTCAAGCAGAGCGCGAGGGTGACGCTCAAAGAATGGAAGACAAGTTACTTGCAGGACGCAGAATCGCCTTCGGGTCGAAACCTGAATGCCGAGACGCTGCGAAAATACAAACTTCTGTTCAAGCAGTTGGATGAATTCACGACAGACAACGGGCTTCGTTTCGTCAATCAATTGGATTTGGAAACACTCACGGCGTTCCGCTCGACTTGGAAAATCGGCCCGCTATCGGCCCAAAAGAAACTTGAACGGCTGCGAAGCGTGTTGAAGTTTGCCCTACGCCGAAAGTGGATTGAAGAAAACGCCGCGGTGGATTTGGTCCCGCCGAAGGTGAAGCAAAGCCCAACCCTGCCATTTTCCAGTACCGAAATGAAGGCGATTTTGAAAGCGGCAACGGACCTGCGGGTGAATGCGTTTATCCTCGTAATGCGATACGGAGGTTTGCGGATTTCGGACGCAACCATGCTGGCTTGCGCAAGCCTACAGGACGATAGGCTACGCCTGTATCAAGCCAAGACCGGTGAGCCCGTCTATGTGCCTCTACCGGCGCACGTCGCCGCCGCGCTTCGATCCGTCCCCCACAAACACCCTAATTATTTCTTCTGGAGTGGCCATTCAACAGTGCCTGCCGCCGCGTCGATGTGGAGGCGTCGTATATCGGATGTTTTTAAAGCGGCTAAGATTAGTGACGGCCACTCCCATCGGTTTCGGGACACGTTCGCGGTCGAGCTGCTACAAGCTGGTGTGAGCCTTGAGAATGTCAGCGTTCTGCTAGGCCACCAGAACATACGAGTGACGGAAAAACACTATTCACCGTGGGTTCAGACGCGCCAAGCCATGCTGGACGATGAGGTTGCTACTGCACAGGCAGAAACGGCTGAGGGCAGTTAGAAACTGAGCACAAATTGAACACAGTTGACAAGAAATATGCACTTTTATTGGTGTATTTTATGGAGGCGCGGGTGGGAATCGAACCCACGAATGAAGGTTTTGCAGACCTCTCCCTTCCCACTTGGGTACCGCGCCTCGGAGGGACAGTATAGCGAAACGTCCGCGCGGTTTCAGCCCGCGCGAGGTCTCTCGTCTGCTAGGGAATTCGTTTCTACCTGACATGGTTGTCGACCGATCGATCCCAGACAGAACCCTCGAATTCGCCCGCTTCGTTCGTCGGGGCAGGCAGGATGACAGCTCAAGTTTTCACCGATTTGTCGGGACGCTTCTCGTCACGACACGCAGGATGACGGCCCAACGCACGTATCGCCCGGGATGACAATGCAAACGCGTTCGCGCTAGAGTGTTGGAAGCAGCCTCAAACGACAGAAAGGTGTCAGCGGCAGATGCTCGCAAATCCCATTGTGTGGCTTGCGGCCGGCGCGATCGGCATCGTGATCGTGGCGCTGATGCTGCGCGCTGCCAGCCGCCGCTCCGAAGAGCAGCTTTCGGCGACGCGGCAGGAGATGCAGGCTTCGCTCGCGGCGCAGCTCCAAGCCGTTACCGGGCAGCTCAACCACGTGGTGCAGTCCGTGACGCAGCAACTGGGCCAGGTCCGCACGGAACTGCAAACTGGCGTGGCCGCCAGCGGCCAGCTGGCCAGCGAAGCGCAGCGCGAAGTTTCCCAGCAGCTGAAATCCTCGACCGACGCGCTGGTACAGATGAGCCAAAAAGTGGGCCAGATGCAGCAGACCAGCCAGGATCTTTCCAAGGCCACCCAGACGCTGCAGTCCGTGCTCGGAGGAGCGAAGACGCGCGGCTCGCTGGGCGAAATCGCGCTCGAATCCATGCTCTCCGATGCGCTGCCGCAGTCCGCCTATTCCACGCAGTACCGGTTCGGCTCGACGGGCGCGATCGTGGACGCCGTGGTGCATCACGGCGATCGCCTGCTGTGCGTCGATTCGAAATTCCCGCTCGATGCCTACCGCCGGCTGTCCGACGACAGCGACGACGCGCGCCGCGATTTCTGCACCGCCGTGCGCAAGCACGCCGACGCGATCGCCGAGAAATACATTCTGCAGGACGAGCGCACGCTCGATTACGCGCTGATGTTTGTGCCGTCGGAAAGCATCTACTACGAGCTGCTGATGAGCACGGACGCAAAGCACGGCCGGCTGGAGGAATACTGCCGCGGAATTCACGTGCTGCCGGTTTCGCCAAATACTTTTTTCGCGATTCTAGGCGCGGTCGCCATCAGCCTGCAGGGGCAGCAGATCGAGGAAAATGCCAAACATCTGGTGGCGGAACTGTCGGGAGTGACCAAGCAGTTCGAAAACTTCGCAGACGTCTACGACAAGCTCGGAACGCATCTTCGCAACGCGCAGAAAAGCTACGAGGACGCGGACGGCAAAATGACGCGCGTGCGCAACTCGCTGGAGCAAATGTCGCAAGGCGCGCTGCCCGATTCCGCGCCAAAGATCCTCGAAAGCGCCACGACCGAATAAATTCGGACTCACCGCCGGCTACAGCGCCTGCCACGCGGCCTGCATGAGCGTGCGAAAATCTCCGTCGATCGTCGATGTCACCACTCTGGCGATCTCCGCGCGCACGTCCGGCACCTCATGCGGTTTCCGCTGCACGCGCTTCGCCATTAAGCGGATGTCGCCCTGCCGCTCCTGCGGCGCCAGCGCCGCCGCCGCCGACAAATAGCGCCAGGCAATCGCGGTATCGGGCGCAGCAATCAGGCGCGCGCGAAACAAATAGTCGCCCGAGCGGATCGCACGCACTTCGATCGTGGCGGCGTTTTCCCCTCCGCCCTTCGTGAGCACCTCCTGCGAATCGCCCGCCGCGAATTTCAGCACGTTGGGCGTCAGGTTATCGACCACGAGTCCGAGCTTTTCATCCGTTCCGCGGACCTGCACCTGGAATCGCGATTTCTTGCCGGGCACGGGCGCCGGTTGCGGCGCATCGAACGACAAATCGACCAGCGTCGATTTCACCGACGCCTGCGTGCCGGGCGCAGCCACGCGGATCGTCGCCGGCCCAGACGCCGCCTTGGAGCTTGGAAGCGCGACCAGGCATTCGGGCGAAGCTGCCAGCACCAGCGCCGGCTCGTCGTTGATCCAGACATTGTCGGCGTCCGCCTCGCCGCGCAGGCCTGCCGTGCAAATCCAGAAGCGATCTTTCCTCGAAATCACGGGCGGCACGGTGGTCGCCGCTGGCTCGCTGGCGCCGGTGGCCGGATCGATCAACGCCGCAACCGACGCGCCTGAACCTTTCGCCAGCATGTAATCGTGCGACGCCGGCGCGATGAATGTGGCGCGGCCGGTGCGATCCGTGGTCACCGACTGGCCGTCATCGATGGTCACCGTCACGCCGGAGGCGAGCTTCCCGTCCGCACCGAAAACGGCGAGCGTGGCCGAATGCCCCGCCATCACGCGCGGCGGCAGCACGATGGTGACTGTCCAGGTGGCGTAAGGACTCGAGGGCGCCTGCCCGGCACGAACCGGCGCCGCGGACGGCACGGACACCAGAGTCGCGGCGACAATCGTCGACAGCCCTCGTTTCCAAGTGCTTTTCATGCTATTTTGCCGCCCCACATCAATCGTCCAGCCGAACCACAAACGTAGTCAATTGATCGTTCGCGTGCAACTGGTCGGCCAGCTGCTGCGCCGCCGGCTGGGTCGGCAGTCGGCCGACGCGCACGCGATAGAACATCCCGGTCGGCGAATCATACTGCGCGATGCTGACGGTTCCATAGCGCGCTGCCAACTGCGCCCGGAATCGTTCGGCATTGTCCTGCGACTGGAACGCGCCCACCTGCACGCCGAAGAATCCGACCTGCGGGTTCGGCCCGCCCAATATCTCGAGCCGCACAGGCGCGGTGCCCGGACCGACCATGTCGATGGCCTGGGCCGCGGAAAGCGAAAGATCGATCACGCGATTGGCGACGAAGGGGCCGCGATCGGTGATGCGCACCTGTGTCTGTTTTCCGTTGCGCAAATTCGTGACACGCACAATCGCGCCGAACGGCAGAGTCCGGTGCGCCGCCGTGAATTGATGCATGTCGTAAATTTCGCCGTTCGCCGCGCGCCGCCCGTTGAATGGATCGCCGTACCACGAAGCGACGCCCTCTTCCACATACTGGCCGGGAATCGCGGGCTGCCGCTCGATTGCCGGAGGCGCGGATGAAGGCGCTTGTGACGGGGGATACGGAACGGGGGGCTGCGAAGTTTGCGTGCGATGGGCGCAGCCGGTGGAAATAATCGCAACAGCCAAAGCCAGCAGCGCCGCCGCGCGTGCGTGGAGTGCGCCGCTCGTACGGCTGATGCGCCAGTTTATCGGGGGACGGAACTCCGCTCGAAAATCGAAGACCTTCACGCGGCTTCCTGATTCACGTATATGCTCTCAACTCCGGTATTATAGGAACGCTCTCACATTACCGCAAGGAACGCCATTTGGCCCTGTCGCCGCGCCTACGCTGGAAAATCGAGAAATTCTTCAAAAAGCTTGCCGGATCCGCCGCCCGCGAAAGCGAGCCGCCGCGTCCGAAGCTCTGCCCGGCCTGCCGCACGCTGGTCGGCGCGGGCGCCACGCGCTGCCACAATTGTGGCGCGAGCATGCGATTTTCCATGGCCGCCGCCAGCCAGTCGCTCGGACGCTACTTGCCGCAGACTTCGCCGGTTACCTACGCCATTCTCACCGTGAGCTGCCTGCTGTTCCTGGTCAGCCTGCTCAAAACGATGAGCCAGACCGGTTTTCAATCGGGTAGCGGGGGTTTGTCCAGCCTCTTGGATCTGGGCGGCATCGACGGCCAAGTCCTGCTGCGCATGGGCGCCTCGCTGCGCTGGCCTGTCGACGCAGTCGAGCCCTGGCGGCTCGTCACCGCCGTTTTTCTCCACGGCAGCATTCTGCACATCCTCTTCAATATGTGGGTGCTGATGGACATCGGCCCGCAAATCGAAGAGCTTTACGGATCGGCGCGCTATCTGTTCATCTACGTCGTCACCGGAATCGGCGGCTACATTCTCAGCAGTCTGATGGGGCATTTCAGCGTGGGAGGCTCGGGTGCTCTGCTGGGATTGATCGGGGTGATGCTGGCGATGACCATGGGCCGCCGCGCCGCCGGAATGCAAATGCTGCGCCAGAGCCTGATTCGCTGGCTGATTTACATCGCCGTCCTGGGCCTGCTGATGCACGGCATCGACAACTGGGCCCACGCCGGCGGCCTCGCCACCGGTTTTCTGCTCGGCAAAATCCTGACCGATCGGCCGCCATCCACGCCACAAGAGGTCCGCCTCGCCCAAGTGATGGGCTGGATCGCCGCCATCGCCGTAATCGGCAGCTTCCTACTGGCAGGTCTGACCGCCCGCGGCGGAGCCTGATTTCCCTGGGATCGCCGATCTCCGGATTGGCGCTTTCGAATTTCCGATTGGCTATGGCTTGGCCGGACCTTCAGCTCGGGCTTGCCGGCTGTCCCGCGGCCAGCTGCCGCGAAACCACCACGCTGTAATTCAACCCGGATATCACCACCAGAGCCGCCACGATGTAGGAACAAATCTCGCGCGCGATCCCAAGATTTTGCCCGTGCCACGCCGCCATGACCAGCACCAGGATGATCAGGAAAATTTCAAACGCCGTGGCCATTTTTCCCCAGAGGCTCGGCGGAAACGGCCGGTAACCCACGGTGATCAAGATCACCGCGCACGCCACCAGCAGCAGCACATCGCGCCCCAGCACCAGAATCGCCAGCCACCATCCGATCCGACCCTTCAGCGCCAGCACCAAATAGGACGACGACATCAGCAGTTTATCCGCGATGGGATCCAGATACGCTCCCAGCGCCGTCCTCTGGTCGAGCGAACGCGCCAGGTAACCATCGAAGGCGTCCGTCAATCCGCTGACAACGAGAATCGCCAGCGCCAGGAAAAACCGATCGTATTTAATCGCGATGATGAAAAACGGGATGAACGCCAGCCGCAGCAGCGTCAATTCGTTCGGAACCGTGAAAATCCGGCTTCGCATTTTGTTTTCGTAAGGGCGCGAACTGCGATCAGGCAAATTGCGCCAGGTATTCCGCGAGCGATCGACCCACCTTCTTCTCAAACACCTTGGAAAGAGGCGGAATCGACCCGCGCGCTTCGTCGAGCGCGATTCGCTCGATCCGCACCATGGGGAAAAACAGGGTCGGCAACCCGATCCGGTCCCCCTCCGGATGCAGCACCTGGCTCACGAAATCGTCAAACGACCCCAGATCGATGCCCCGCATCGTAACGCCGGCCTGCGAAATTTCCACCAGCTCGCCCCAGAGTCTTTCCTTCGGGCTGTGCAGGCTGACCACGACAATCTCGTGCGGTTGCATCGATTCTCCTGAAATGCTTTTCCCGGCTGTCGCTACACCGCCATCGTTTTCAAATCCGGCGCGCGCAACAACCTCGGCTCCGTAACCTTCTGCACCTGGTCGGGCGTCACACCCGGCGCGACTTCGCGCAGCAAGAGCCCCTGCGGCGTCACCTCAATCACCGCAAGGTCCGTCACGATCAAATCCACGACCTCGACGCCCGTCAAAGGCAGTTTGCACGTCTTCACGATCTTCGGCCCGCCCTCTTTCGTCGCGTGTTCCATGGCGATAATCACGCGCTTCGTCCCGGCCACCAGATCCATCGCGCCGCCCATGCCCTTCAGCATTTTCCCCGGCACGGCCCAATTCGCCAGCGTCCCTTTCTCGTCCACCTGAAGCGCCCCGAGGACGCACACGTCCATGTGGCCCCCGCGAATCATTGCAAACGAATCGGCGCTTGAAAAATACGAACAGCCCGGAATCTCCGTCACCGGCTCCTTGCCCGCGTTGATCAGGTCCGGGTCCTCTTCGCCTTCGTACGGATACGGCCCGATTCCCAGCATCCCGTTTTCCGATTGCAAGATCACGTCGATGCCCGGCGGCAGATAATTCGGCACCAGTGTGGGGATTCCGATGCCCAGATTGACGTAATAGCTGTCGCGCATCTCCTGCGCAACTCGCCGCGCGATGAACTCCCGCTTGTCCATTTCCAAGGCCATCACGAGCCCCGCTTCCGCTTCGGACCCGGCTCCATCGGTTTCTGGTAATCGGTGCCCTGGAAAATCGCGTCCACGAAAATTCCCGGCGTGTGCACATGGTCCGGATCGATCGCACCCAGCTCGACGATTTCCTCGACCTCGGCGATCACATAATCCGCCGCCGTGGCCACCACCGGATTAAAATTCCGCGCCGTCTTCCGGTAAACGAGATTCCCCCAGCGATCGCCCTTCCACGCCTTCACGAACGCGAAATCCCCGCGCAGCGCCGGCACCAGGATATGCGGACGCCCGTTGAACTCGCGCACTTCGCGGCCTTCTGCGACCATGGTGCCGTATCCGGTGGGCGTGAAAAACGCCGGGATGCCCGCTCCGGCCGCGCGCATTCGCTCCGCCAGCGTCCCCTGGGGATTCAGTTCCATCTCGATTTCATTGTTCAGCGCGAGCTTCTCAAAAAACTTGTTGCTGCCCACATAGCTGGCAATCAGTTTCTTCACTTGCCGGTTTTCCAGCAGCGCGCCGATGCCGTACCCGTCGATCCCCGGATTATTCGAAGCCACGGTAAGATTCTTCGTCCCCTGCCGGATCAGCGCGTTGATCAGGTTTTCCGGCACGCCGCTGGTGCCAAACGCGCCCATCAGGATCGTCGCGCCTTCCTTTACGCGCCCAATCACCGCCTCCGCATTGGCCACACGCTTATCCAAGCGTTCCGCCCCTGTTGAATGTCCCGGAAAGGCGAAGTTTACTACAAAGGACTCGATGGAGTGGCGCGGCCTTCCGCGCGGCACTCTTGGTTTGGAGGTTGGATTCCAGGGGTAGGAGCTTGAGTTCCGAGGTAGACGATTGGCGCGACGCACCTTGGAAGTGCGCAGCCTCATCCGCAGCGAGTCTTGTTTCGCCAGCAACCAATTCAAGCGACCTGCCAACGACGATCGCGCCAACTTCTATTCCGCCGATCGCCGGCTGATCCCCGCGCGCGCCGCCTGCTTCAACACCCGAACCCGGGCGGCCACGGCGGCAACCGCAGCATCCACCGTCGCGGACTTCTCAATCTCCGCCATCAGCGCCGACCCAACCACGGCCGCATCCGCAATTCCGCCCAGCACGGACACGTGCTCGGGTAGAGATATCCCAAACCCAACCGCGAGCGGCAATTTCGTCGCTCGCCTCACGCGCCGCACGAGTGCCGGCAAATCCTCCGGCATCGAATCCCGCTCGCCCGTGACGCCCGTGCGCGAAATCAAGTACAGGAATCCGCTCGAGCACCCGGCAATCATCTCCAAGCGTTGGTCGGTAGAAGTCGGCGCCGCCAGAAAAATCGTATCGAGGCCGCGCGCCTCGAGCGCCTTCCGATACTCGCCCGCT
>CAZLWY010000139.1:0-9624 GCA_964563425.1 uncultured Acidobacteriaceae bacterium
CCGCCCGACGGCGACTGGGCCTGCGCGAGCAAACTCGGGTCCGCCGGAACCACCGTACTGAGATTGAAAATCATTTCGCCTTTTCCACCCTGGTGGGCAATCCTGCCTCGGCCGGCAGGCCACGAATTTCAGATTCCGAAGATGCTTCCCCGCCCTCGCCGCGCCCAGCGCCCTCTTGTATTTGCCTACTGGAGGCGTGCCTGAAGGTCAGAGCGGAAACTTTCCAGCGTCCCAAACTCAATAGCCTTACGAATTTGTCGCATGATGTCAAGGTAAAAGTAGAGATTGTGGTGGGTGTTCAGGATGATGGAGAGAAATTCTCCCGTGGCGTAAAGGTGGCGCAGGTATGCGCGAGAGTATCGCCGGCACACGGCGCAGGCGCAGGTCTCGTCGACCGGCCCCCGATCCGTTGCGTACTGCGCGTTGCGAATCAACAGGCGGCCTTGCGAAGTGTAGAGGCAGCCATGGCGCGCGCTGCGCGTCGGCAGCACGCAATCCATCATGTCGACGCCGAGCGCCACGTAGTCGGGAATCTGTTCCGGCTTGCCCACTCCCATCAAATAGCGCGGGCGACCCGCCGGCAAACGCGCCGTGGCGGCCTCGGTCATCGCGCATGTGACCGCGTGCGTTTCTCCGACGGCGAGCCCGCCGACCGCGTAACCGGGGAAATCCAGATCGACCAACGCGTCCGCGTTTGCGCGGCGCAGCGCGGCCTGCGTGCCGCCCTGCACGATTCCGAACAGCATTTGTTTCGTCCGATCGCCGTGCCGCGCAAAATAGTCCCGGGATCGGCGCGCCCAATCGAGCGTGCGGGCGGCGGCTTCTCGCGCGCGCGATTCTTCCGACGGAGTCTCGATGCATTCGTCGAGAACCATCATGATGTCGGAGCCCAGCGCGATCTGAATCTCGGTGGATTTCTCCGGTGAAAGAAAATGCTCGGAGCCGTCGAGGTGCGAGCGAAACGTGACGCCTTGGTCCGCCACCTTGCGCAGACTGCTGAGGCTGAACACCTGAAAGCCGCCCGAATCGGTGAGGATCGGCCGGGGCCAGGACATGAAATTGTGCAGGCCGCCCAGGCCGCGAATCAGTTGGTGGCCCGGCCGAAGGTAAAGATGGTAGGTGTTGGCGAGAATGATCTGCGCGTCGAGATCTTCCAGATCCCGCTGCGTCTGCCCCTTTACCGTCGCCCCCGTGCCGACGGGCATGAACGCCGGTGTTTCGATCACCCCGTGCGGGGTGGTCAACCGGCCTCGACGCGCGCCGGTGGGATCGGTGGCAAGCACCTCGAAATGAAAACCCATCCGGCGAAGTGTATCAGGAGAAAGCAGCCGTTAAGCCGCCCTTGGCGAGCACGTAGACGAGCCAGATCGCGACCACCCACACGAGCGCACCGCCGAATTTCAGCTTTTTCGGAGAAACGGCGCTGAAGCCCAAGGCAAACAGGCAGAGAACCCAGATCGAAAAAATGTCGAGAGAATGGCACATCGCCACCAGCCATTTGGCGGTGCCTGTGGGAAGGAATGCACCGACGTCGGCGGCCAGGGGATTATTGAGGTCCACGTCTGCCGGTTCTTTCAGCAGGACCACCACGATTGCCAGCAATCCGCTCAGGAAAAACGGAAACCAAGCGTGAGCCGTAATCCCAAGCGAAGTTTTGAAATTCACCTTGATGCCCGCGCCCACGCTGAAAACACCCCAGTAAATCAATGCAATGATGACCACCAGGAGAAAATCCACGAGGACCACCTCGGGGTAGGCAAAAATCGGCGCGTATTTCAGCTGCATGTTGAGCGTTTGTTGCTGCTGCTGTTGGGAAAGCTGCTGAAAGCGCGATGAGCTGTCGAGCTGGCGTTGCATATAGGCGCGCCATGCGTTGGGCCGAGAGCCAAACGCGGCGACCACTCCCAGCGTGCAGAGGCACAGCAAGACGGTCGGCACCAACCAGGTCGGACGGCGAGCGATGGACGCGAACGTCTCCTTGGGACTGAAAATCACACCGACGATGCGGCTGAAAGGGTTGACGCGTTGGGGTGTTTCCGGGGCTTCGGGCGCTTGCTGCAAAGTGGCGCTGGCCATGGGACGCCTCCGCTGGGTGGTTTGTGGGCGATTCTACAGTGGACTACGTCCGGGAGCGAAAAATATAACGGCGGCTGACAAAGAATCGGGCTAGCGCGTGAGCACGCGGGTAATCGTGGGAGATACAAGCTCGTAGCGAACGTTGCGCCAGCGCATGCGGCGCGAGAGCAACGAGCTCACGAAATTCCAGGCGAAAAGAAATGGCACGACCGGGGCCAGCGCCGTCCAGACCCAACTCCATTGCGCGAGCTGGGCCTTCCATTCCGGCAGCATTTCCGTCACCGCGATGGTGCGCAACACGCCCTTGATCACCGCCAGAAACGGCACGACGAAGGCGACCAGCGCCAGATTCATCCACGGATCGCCGCCGGCCATCTGCAGGACGATTACAATCGCGGCGAAAAGCATGGTGATCACGTAGCCCAGGTGCGCGGCCATGCCCATGCCCCAACGCTTCGGCGCGTAGACGCGGGTGATCAGAATCTGCCGGTTCGTGAATTCGAGCAGGCTCGTACCGGTCCACGGATGCAAGGTAGCAGCCAGACATTCGGGGCAAAAAACGATGGGCTTGCCGGCGGCCTCCAGCGCGTGCGTGAGAGCAAAATCATCGCTGATGGCGCCTTCCCATGCATCCAGCACTCCGACGTCATTGAAGGTGCTGCGGCGAATCGCCGTCCCACCGCCCCAGCAGAAGTTTTCGCGCGGGCGCCCCAGCATGGTGGCCACCGAGGCGTTCCATGCCGAGGCCATGGCGCTGGCGAAACCTCCGGAGCCGATCGCGCGGCTGGGAAGGATCCAGCGATACGCCGTGGTCGCGCCGATGCGCGGATCCTGGAGAGGCGCGATCAGTTTTGTGAGCCAGCCTTTCGGCACGCGCACATCGGAATCGGTGAAGACGATGACTTCCAAATTTTCGGTGAGGCCTTCGACCGCCCGGCGCAGGTTGTGAACTTTTTCTCCGCAATTTTCCGGTGGCCCGGCGATCACGATATGCACGGGCCGCGGGCTGGCGGCCTTCACGCGCTCCACGATTTTCAGCGCGGGATCGAGGCTGGTGGCGAGAGTGAAAAAAATCTCGTAATTCGCATACTCAAACCGCGTCAGGGACATCAGATTGTCTTCGAGGCCGGGTTCGGCGCCTTTGCAAGGACAAATCAGCGCGGCCATTGGCGAATAAAATCCGGCGTGAGTCGACAAGCGTCCCCGGACCACGCGGAGCCATTCGTATCCGTCCCAGAGCGAATAGATCCCCAGCGCAATCTGCACGACGACCAGGAGGTAGAAGAAGTAGAGCACCGACGCCAGAATACTAGAAGGCCGCTCCGAGCGGGGTTTGCGCTGGCGTTGACTTGCCAGAACAGCACGGGTACACTTCGCCTGCGTCGAACGATCCGCCGTCATTCTGTTCCCCGGGCACTGTCCCAGCTGACATACCACAGGAGGGTCGATGTCCACATCAGCATCGCTTGCCATCAACGAGTCAAAACTTCACGAATTCGTCATGAAAGCCGTGGGTGAAATGGGTGCGGCAATGAATGCGGCGCTCATCATCGTCGGAGACAAACTCGGTCTGTACAAGGCAATGGCCGGCGCGGGGCCCCTGACGTCGGCCGAGCTCGCGCAGAAAACCAAAACAGCCGAACGCTACGTTCGCGAATGGCTCTCGGCACAGGCGGCGGGCGGATTTGTCACCTATGACGCGGCCACCGGAAAATTCACGCTGCCCAACGAGCAGGCCATGGCGCTTGCCGACGAGCAAAGCCCTGTGTTTCTGCCTGGATTCTTTCAGATGCTGGGCGCGTGCTTCGTCGATGAGCCTAAGATTTCGGAGGCCTTTCGCACCGGGAAGGGATTCGGCTGGCACGAACACGACCACGCGCTCTTCACCGGCTGCGAGCGCTTCTTCCGGCCGAATTATCGGGCTCACCTGACGAACGAGTGGATTCCGGCGCTGGGGGACACGAAGGCCAAACTCGAACAGGGCGTGAAAGTGGCGGACGTGGGCTGCGGGCTCGGCACTTCCACGATCTTGATGGCGCAGGCGTTTCCGAAATCGACGTTTGTGGGCTTTGACTATCATCCACGGTCGATCGAGCTGGCAACCGATGCGGCTGCGAGAGCCGGCGTGGGCGACCGCGTCAAGTTTGAAGTCGCCGCGGCCAAGAACTTCCCCGGCACCGGATATCACCTCGTAACGTTCTTTGATTGCCTGCACGATATGGGTGATCCCGAAGGCGCCGCGAAACACGTGTTGAGCACGCTCCATCTGAATGGCGCGTGGATGATCGTCGAGCCTTTCGCCAACGACAAGCTCGAAGACAATTTGAATCCGATCGGGCGCGTGTATTACGGAGCGTCCACGTTTCTTTGCACGCCGGCGTCGCTGTCACAGGAAGTGGCGCTGGGGCTCGGTGCGCAGGCAGGCGAAGGGCGGCTGACGAACGTGCTGAAGTCGGCAGGGTTCACGCGGGTGCGGCGGGCGGCCCAGACGCCGTTCAACATCGTCCTCGAGGCCCGGCCGTAGGATGGATCCGCACTCTTCATTGCCTGGCAGCCACGTTCGGAAGGCCGCCGCCACCTAAAACGCGTCTTCAATTGGAGCGGCGCCGAGAAAAGACTTTTCGCAGCACACGTTCGGCCGCCGCGTCGATTTCCAGCTGAAACTTCCCGGCGGCGCGGCGGGCCTGCTCCATCAGCGAGGGGTCGAGCAGGAGGGCGACGCGATCGACGAACGGCCCGGATGCCGCCGCTCGCCTCACCGGACGGGAAGGCTCGCGCGCCGAAAGCATTTCGTAGAGTTCCAGGTCGCGCCAGAACTGCTGCGCGTCTTCGTTGTTCCACGTGAGCGCCTGGCCCAGGGCGACAAAAAACTCCTCGCGAAAAAGGTCGAGAAAGGGGATCGCGAGATCAAGGCCCGAGGAGCTGCGCTTCAGCTTCGCGCGCGCGGATTTCTGGCCCTTTTTTTTCCCGGACGGCCGCGGCCGCGATCCGCCGCGAACCGTCACACTGACCTTCAGGCGGGCGGGTAGCGCCGCCTCGATGCGCATCACCGCCGCCAGAATCGATTCGCGGCGAATCATCTGGAGCTGTTCGCGGTAGAACGCTGGCTGGTCGGCGCGCCCCGGACGGCGATTCTCGGCTGCGTACATGTCGAGAAATCGCCCGACCATTTCGTTGCGATCGAGCGTGGCGAGCAGCATGGCAGCGGCTTCGCGCGCACGAATCACCAGCTCTCGCGGACGATAGGGCATCGGCTAGCTGTACGCGAACGCACGGCGCGCCGCAACTGAAAATGTTTCTCGCGCGCTCAAAGGAAAAGGCCCGGGCTTTACTCAATCTGCCTTGCCGGCAGACATGCGCCCGGGCCTTCGTGAATGGCGGATTGCTTCGCGTTTCGAGTTGTTGTTAGTGCACCGGTCCGACGGCCGGGTGCTGGGTTCCCAGCGGGCCGGCCGTTGTCGGCCGAACCGGCTTGTCGAACTTGCCCAGCGCGATGTCGAGAGCCTCTTCCACGCGGCGCACGAAGTGGATCTTGATGCCCTCGAGCATCTCGGGCTGCAGATCCTCCTGCACGTTTGGTTCGTTTTCCGACGGCAGAATGACCTCGCGAATCCCGGCGCGTTTCGCTCCCAGCACCTTTTCCTTCACGCCGCCGATCGGCAGGACGATACCGGAGAGAGAAATCTCGCCAGTCATCGCCACTCCCGGCCGAACGGGACGTCCGGTGAGCAAGCTCACCAGCGCCGTCACCATGGCGACGCCCGCCGATGGTCCGTCCTTGGGGATCGCACCCGAAGGCACGTGGATGTGCAGGTCGAGCTTCCGAAAGAAGTCCGCGTCGATGCCGTAGCGGTCGGAATTCGACCGAACCCAACTCAAAGCGGCCTTCATGGATTCCTGCATCACCTCGCCGAGATGGCCGGTCATGGTGAAGCCCTTGCCGCCGCGAGCTTTGCTGGCCTCGATGAAGACGATGTCGCCGCCCACGGGTGTCCACACCAGACCGACGGAAACGCCGGCCTGCTTCACGCGTTCCTCCGCCTCCTTTTCGAGGCGGAATTTCGGCACGCCCAGTGCTTCGCGAACCACTTCCGGCGTGACCACGAGCTTGTCCATCTTGCCTTCGGCCATGCGCCGCGCCTGCTTGCGGACGAGCGTGGCGATCTCGCGTTCGAGACTCCTCACACCCGCCTCGCGCGTGTAATGATGGATCAGGTCGTGAAGCGACTCGTCCGTGAACTCGATCTGCTCGCCGAGCGTGAGCCCATGCTCCTTCGTTTGCCGAGGGAGCAGGAACCGCTTCGCGATATGGATCTTCTCTTCCTCCGTGTATCCGGCAAGTTCGAGAATCTCCATGCGGTCGCGCAACGGTTCCGGAATCGGGTCGAGCCAGTTGGCGGTCATCACGAAGACCACCTTCGACAGGTCGAATGGCACGTCAAGATAGTGATCGCGGAACGTCGAGTTCTGCTCCGGATCAAGCACTTCCATCAACGCCGCGGACGGATCGCCGCGGAAATCGCGGCCGAGCTTGTCCACTTCGTCGAGCATCAAAACCGGGTCCATCGTTTCGGCGCGCTTGATGCCCTGAATGATCTGGCCGGGCAGTGCGCCGATGTATGTGCGCCGGTGACCGCGGATTTCGGCTTCGTCATGCATGCCACCGAGCGAGATGCGGACGAATTTGCGGCCCATGGCACGCGCAATCGACTTCCCGAGCGAAGTCTTGCCCACACCCGGAGGTCCCACGAAGCAAAGAATCGGACCCTTCATACCCGGCTGCAGCTTTTTCACCGCGAAATAATCGAGGATGCGCTGCTTGACCTTGTTCAGGTCGAAATGATCCTCGTCTAGAATTGCCTGTGCCTTGGCGATGTCCATCTGCTCGTCGCCGGTGCCGGAAGTTTTGTTCCACGGCAGCGCGGTCATCCATTCAAGGTATGTCCGCGATACCATGTACTCGGCAGAGGCAGGAGTCATCTTCGCCAGCCGCTTGAGTTCGCGTTCGCACTCTTTCTTCGCGTCTGCGGACATTCCGGACTCTTCGACCTTCTTGCGGAGCTCTTCAACTTCCGATTGTCCGTCCTCGGACTCGCCCAGCTCCTTCTGAATTGCTTTCAACTGTTCCCGCAGCAGGAATTCACGCTGGCTCTGGTTCACCTGTTCCTGCACCTGGTCATGAATCTTGGTGCGAAGCTCGAGAACCTCCTTCTCCTTGGAAAGCTCACCGGAGAGTGTTTCAAGCCGCTTGCGCACATTGAAGGTTTCCAGCAGCTCCTGACGAACCATAGTATTGAGTGAAGGCAGGGTGGAGGCGACGAAATCGGCCAGCCTGCCCGGCGTGTCGATGGCCGCTGCTTCGCTTTGCAAATCGTCGGAAAGCTGTGGGGAGCGCGCCACGACTTCGCGGAACAACTCCTGAACGTTGCGCTCGAGGGCCGTCAATTCGGCGTCGGTCTGATCGTCGAGATCGGGCTGGCTTTCCACGCGGGCTCGCAGGAACGGCTTTAGTCCGACCACTTCGATCACCCGCAAACGGCCCAGGCCTTCGAGAAAGGCGACGACATTTCCGTTCGGCATGCGCACCATTTTGTGAACCTTGGCAAGCGTGCCGACGCTATGAAGGTCGCTTCCGGCCGGCGATTCGATGCGCGGATCGAGCTGCGCCACTACGCCGAGCAGTTTTTCGGGACCATCGAGAGACTCAAGAAGCGCGAGCGAGCTTTCACGGCCGACCGGCAGCGGCATAATCGCGCCGGGGAAAAGGACCGTGTCGCGCACGGGAAGAATGGCGAGCTCTTCGGGTACAACCCTTGTCTGCGTTTTGGCCATTGAAGCCCCCTTGGCACAATAGACGATAAATACGAAATAAACCTATTTGACAGCTTTATCGGCTGTCGAAAGGGTTAGATGCAAGACAACGCAAGAAAGATTTATCGAATCTTCGCGTGAATCTATAAACGGACCTTAGTGTATCACACTAAAGGAGAAAGTCAAACGCGGTGGCCGGCTCCGCAACGTCATTAACGGTATATTTTACAGTGCTTTACGCTACTCTTGCGTGGTCTTGAATTCTGCTTGGACAAGCTGCAGCGCGCCTTCCCGCGTGGTAACCTTGCCGCTGAGCTGAGCCTCCTCTACAGCCTCTAGGATGGCATGGAAAGGGGGCCCGGGCTTATAGCCCATGGCGATAAGGTCGTCGCCCGTGACGAGCCGGGGCGGCCGGACCTGCTCGGGAGGGGTCTCCGCCAGGAATCGCCGGACGTGATCGTAGTTGTCAAGATGCCCGTGGCTTGACTGGCAGTCCAGGTGGTGCAGTTCGAGGTGTTCGTCAAATCTGTCGAGACGCACGAAACGTTTCAAGGTGGAAGTCTTCATCTGCGGCACATCCTTGAAGCGCATGTGGTTTGCGACCAGCGCCATGATTTGCGCTGTGTCGTCGTTTGAAAATCGCAGGCGGCGGCATATTTCCTCGGCGATTCGAACTCCGACTTCGGGATGCTCGTCGAAGCGGATGCGATCATGGGGACCGGACGGCGGAGTGAACGTCGGCGGTTTGCCCACGTCGTGCAGCAGGACTCCCCACGCGAGCGTTGGCGAGCAGCCGGCAGGCAATCCGCCGATCATCATCAGCGTGTGAGTCCACACGTCGCCCTCGGGATGAAATTGCGGCGGCTGCTCGACGCCTTTCATTCGCGAAACCTCCGGCAACAGCTCGTCGAGCAAACGCGTCTCGTCGAGCAACTCGAATCCGCGGCGCGCGGAGCCTTCGGTCAGGATTTTCGTAAGCTCGTCGCGCAGGCGCTCGGCCGAAACCTCGTGAATGTGGGGCGCCAGCCTGACGATGGCCGTGAAGGTAGAGGCCTCGACGGCGTAGCGAAAGCGCGCGGCGAACCGCACGGCGCGGACCATGCGCAGCTTGTCTTCGGTGAAGCGTTCGGCGGCGCGGCCGATGGCGCGAATGATTCCTGCGCTTAAATCCTTGCGCCCGCCGACGAAATCGAGAATCTCGTTCGTCTGGGGATCCAGCAGCAGCGCATTGATCGTGAAATCGCGGCGCTTTACGTCTTGTTCCGCTGAGCTCGCGAAAACGACCCTGTCAGGATGCCGCCCGTCGGAGTAGCCGACATCGGACCGAAACGTGGCGACTTCGACCTGGAGGGGAGCGCCCGCTGCGGATTCCTCCGGAACCTCGTTGAGAACGACAATGACCCCGAACTTCGCGCCCACCGCGAGGCTGCGCGGAAAAAGCTGCTGGACCCGGTCGGGCGTAGCGTCGGTTGCGACGTCGTAATCGGCGGGCTCGCGGTTCAGCAGGATGTCGCGCACGCATCCGCCGACGAGATAGGCCTGATGGCCCGCTACGCGCAGCGTGCGGCAGATCTGTTCCGCGAATTCGCGAGCGTTCATTCCGATAATTATGTCCAAAAAGCGCCGGCGTTGCTACGAGGTGACGCGAAGCACCAGACACGTGATGTCGTCATGCTGGCGCGCCGCGCCGGCAAAGGCATTCACGCCCGCCATGATTCCCTTCAGCATCGCCTCGGA
>CAZLWY010000140.1:0-28842 GCA_964563425.1 uncultured Acidobacteriaceae bacterium
GTGTCGTAAGCGCGGGTGTCGCCCGCGGGTCCCTTCGGCAATTCGCCGACGCTGGCGCCCAGGAACGCGAGATTCTTGTAAATCGTCGGGACGCCGTTGTAGCCGACATCGAGCGTGGTGGTTCCCGCGGTGCCGAAGGTCGGAACGAGCTTTCCAGTGGCGGCGTCGAGCGCGATCAGCTTGCGGTCAAACGTTGTGAAGATGATGCGCGGCGCGTTCTTGTCGTCACCCGGCCAATACGCGACACCGCGCGTGGAAACCTGCGTGCCGGCATCGTAATGCCAGATTTCCTTTCCTGTCGTGGGATCGATGGCCATCACTTTGTTTGCGGCGGGCAGGTACATTACGCCGTTGACGGCGATCGGCGTCACTTCCAGGCCGCCGCGATCGTTCAGGCGAATCGAAAAGGCCTGCGTCAGCTTCGTGACGTTGGACGCATCAATCTGCTTGAGCTCGGAATATCCGGTGCTCGCAGAATCGTGCCGGTACATGGGCCAGTCGCCCGCGGCTTTTTGCGCCTGGGCCGCTGCTGCGACGGACGCCGCCAGCAGCGCGAACCCGGCAAACTTCAGAACACAATTGGAGCGCATCGATCGATTCCCCCCTCGGAAGACGCGGTGAATAATATCAGCAATTTACTTCCGACGCCGCAAGTGTTGCGCAGGTTACGAGGACCTCGATCGCCATTTCAGCGGCAGAAAGGCGGGGACGGCGTGCGCGTACTCTTCAAACTGGGCGCCGAAGTTCGTACGGAGCAGATTCTCTTCGGTGCGGATGCGGATCGCGGTGCCCGCCCAGAAAGCAGCCGCTGCGACCACCAGGGCCTGCCAGTAACTGACGGTGAGGCCCATCGCGACCAACATGACCAGCATGGCCAGGTAAATCGGATTGCGGACCACCCCATAGGGACCCCCGCGAATCAGCTCATGGCCTTCGATCACCCGCGCCATCAGCGCCCACTGCTTGCCCAGCGCGCGCGCGGCCGCATAGCAGAACCAGACCGACCACAGAGTGAGCGCGATCGAGACCGCCGCGAGAATCTCTTCGCCGAATACACGGACCGGAGCGATCGGAGAGAAATACCGCCGATGGAACACAAAGCAGATCGCGTAGGCCGCGCACTGGAGCAGGAATCCGAAGGTCGATCGCATGTCGCGCGTGGCCGAACCCCTGGCCGCGCCACGCTTGCCCACCACCAGGATCACGCCGAACCCGGCCCCCCCCGCGGCCATCACGAATGCGGCGATTTCCGTCGGCTCGCCCGGCCGCAGGATTAATTGCATCGCCAGGGATTCATGATGCGAGAGCCTTTTTCAACATCACGATCTGCCCCGCGTGGTAGAGGTCGTGCTGAATCACGCCGTGCAGCACGACGTAGCGAGTGTAATCAGGCCCCGCCGCTTTGCCCTGCAGATGTTCGTCGTTGAAATCCCGGATCGAATCACGCAGTCGCGCGCGGCTTTCCCGCAGATTATCGAGCGCACGCTTCCACGCCGCGTCGTTTACCTCCCACACGGGCGGCCAATCGCGCTCGGTGCTGATTTCGACCCTCTCGCCGGCCAGGCGGTGCTGCGAGATCGTGTTCCACGAAGAAACGTGATGCACGAGCTCCCAGATCGAATGCGCGCCGCGAATGGGATGTTTCGACGCCTCCTCCGCACGGATGCCGTCGAGCACGCTCATCAGGCTCGGACCATGCCACGCGTCGCCGGAGAACGCGCGGTCCATCTGGTCGAGGATTCTGTGAATTTCGCTCATGATTTCGCTCCGTCAAGATTGCCGGGTAGCGCCATAGGATCGGATGCGCGCCGGTCAGAAAAGTTTATCGGAATCGAGCAGGATGGTGACGGGGCCATCGTTCACGAGATCGACGGACATGTGCGCCTGGAAAACTCCGGTTGCCACGCGGACTTTCAGCGCTTCGAGCGCGCGCACGAACCCGTCATAACCCGTTTGGCCCTGTTCCGGCGGAGCGGCGCCAAGAAAACTCGGGCGGCGCTGTCCGCGGGCGTCGCCATACAGAGTGAATTGCGAGACTGCCAGCACGGCGCCGCCGATGTCGAAAAGCGAAAGATTCATTTTTCCGTCGTCGTCGTCAAATATTCTGAGCTGGGCGATTCGTCGCGCCATCTCGACAGGCGTGTTCGGTGAATCATTGCGTCCGACGGCGACGAGAACGAGAAGGCCCCCTTCAATCTCCCCGGTCACCTGGCCTCCGACGATGACCCGCGCGTGTGTGACTCGTTGGACGACCGCCCTCATCCGCAAGATTCTACATCGTCTGGCGGTTCGCCGTATTGACCGAACGGGAGGCGTGGGTAAGACTGGCGGCGAGGTCCCGTGATCGAGACGAGTACACCCGATCGGCCGAATAAAAATTGGCTCACGCGCGGCGTGGTTGGCATTGGTCTCGCGAGCCTTTTTTCCGATTGGGGACATGAGGCCGCCACTTCGATTTTGCCCGCTTTTCTCGCGAGCCTCGGCGCGCCGGCCGCGGCGCTCGGCCTGATCGAGGGAGTTTCCGACGGACTTTCAAGCTTCGCGAAGCTCGCCGGCGGATTGATTGCCGACCATCCACGGTTCAGGAAGCCGACTGGAATTGCCGGCTACTTAGCCACGGCAATCACGACCGGCGCATACGCGTTCGCGCAAAGCTGGCCCATGGTGCTGCTGCTGCGAGCGTTGGGATGGATGGGGAGGGGCAGTCGCGGTCCTTCGCGCGATACGCTGCTGGCGGAATACGTGGCGCCGGGTCAGATGGGCCGCGCATTTGGATTCGAACGCGCGATGGATACCGTCGGCGCCGTGCTCGGGCCGCTTTGTGCCGCTGCGCTGCTAGGAACTCTGGGATTCAGAGGCGTGCTGCGATGGAGCCTGCTGCCCGGTCTGATGGCAGCGCTCGCGTTTGGGTTTCTGGTTCCATCCAGCAGAAAACCTGCGCAGCAGGAAGTTGCGGCGCCCGCGAAAATCTGGGAGCGATTCGCACTCTTGCCGGGAACCTATTGGCGATACCTCGCGGGAGTGTTTGCGCACGGGATCGGCGATTTCGCACCGACGTTGTTGATTCTGCGGGCGACCCAGATCCTCACTCCGCACTGGGGCGTGGCACGAGCCGCGGCGATCTCAGTCGGCCTTTACACGTTCCACAATTTCGTGGATGCGGCTGCATCGTATCCCGCCGGAGCGCTCGGCGATCGGGCCGGAAAGCCCGCGGTGCTTGCGGCGGGATACATGGTCGGCGCTGTGAGCTACGGGGGATTCATTTTCGCGCAGCCGAAAATCCTGGAGCTTGCGGTGCTGTTCGGGCTTGCCGGCCTTCACCACGCATTCGAACAATCGCTCGAGAAATCTCTGGCGGCCGCGCTGATCTCGGCCGAAGGGCGGGGCACGGGTTTCGGAGTGCTGGCCACGGCGAACGGAATCGGAGATTTGGTTTCGAGCGTGGTCGTCGGCACGCTCTGGTCCGTCGCAAATCCGGCGGCTGGATTTCTGTACGCGGCGGGGTTCGCCGTTCTGGGGGCGGCTCTTGTTTATTCCTCCGGCGCGCGCCGCGCGAGGCTCCGCTAGAGAGGGAGTTGCAGCGGCGTACCGCGCTCAACGTTGATCTGGACCGTCGCATCGGAATTCAGATCGGTCGCCGGGAACGAGCGGCGGCTGCCGTCGGTGGTGATGTAGACGATTTCGTCGTTCACATGGCTGAACGCGACGGCCTCCAGTTGCCGGCCATTTCGGAGGACGAGCGTGAACTGGCCGACGTCGGGAATCTGTTCCTCGGATTGTTCTTGGGTCGAGGAACGATCATCGGCTTGCTGCGACTGCGGCGCTTCGACGACGATCACCGGCGGCTGCTGTTGCGCTGGCGCGGACGGATCGGAGTCGGCGGGTTGGGCTGCGGCGTCGGAGGAATCGTCCGAGGCGGGATAGTAGACGCCGCCATCCAGGATGTAGAAACCGGGGCCAGAGAAACGCGAACCGTGCAGAACGCGGCGAGCCTCGGCGATTTTCCATTCGGCCGCCGGATCGATCAGCGCCTTGATGCCTAGATCCTGATTGATCACGGAATGATTTTCGAAAGCGAGCCCGGGAACCGCATTCAGAAGTTGCTGCAGCGACACAGGAGTGCCATTGCTCAATTCGAACGAGTTCGTGGCGACATTGAAGTGCACGGTTGAGCCCGGCGCGCCCGACGCGGTTCGCCTGGCGGCCGGCGTGCGTGCGCCAACGACATGAGCCGTCGCGGGACGCGAACGTAGGGCGGCGATTCTGGGGGCGACGGACGGCGACATTCGTTGCTGTGCGTTGACAGCAGCCGCGGCGATAACCGCGACGGCGGAGAGGATGGCGGCGGCTCGTCCGACCGAGATCGTTGCTTTCATGGACGCCTCGCTTCTAGGCTATTGGACGCTGCTCCGGGGAGCGCGGTTGCACAGATCCGATGCCGGGAGGGCGCTGACACGGCTTACGTCGGAGCTGGATGAGACCCGGCTACGCTTCGGGGAGGCCGAAAGTCCATTGCTTTGTCCCATGAGCGGGATGTGCTATAAACGTCCGGCCGAGAAACCGGAGATGCCCCAGCCAGACCTCGTTTTCGGACCATCGGAAAAAGCGGCAGGATTGCCCGCGAAGCAGAGGGAAACGGCTCAGGGGAAGGGCGAAGAGCCGGCGCTGGCGATGAACTACTGCCCGCGCTGCTCGGCGCGGCTTGCGTCGCGAAGCTGCAAACTGATCTGTCCGGACTGCGGGTACTATATGTCCTGTTCGGATTTTTACTGAGATGGGCCGCGTCCGCAGCGCGGCAGCGACAGATTCAGGAATCAAATTCCACATCGAACTGAAAGATCTTCAGGAGGCGCGAACGTGGCACTGCGAATAACGGATCGGCAAATTGGAGACGTGGACGTGCTGGATATTGAAGGGCGCATTGTGCTGGGCGAGGAGAGCAACGCGTTCCGCGAGAAGGTGAAGGGCTTGCTGGCGGCGGGAAAGAAGAAGATTGTGCTCAACCTCGCGCAGGTTGGCTACATCGACAGCGCGGGTCTGGGGACGCTGGTTTCCACGTTCCACAGCGCGAAATCGCAGGGCGCCACGCTGAAGCTGGTGAGCCTGGGCTCGAAATTCAAGGAAGTGCTGCAGGTCACGAAGCTGATGACCGTTTTCGATACGTATGAAAACGAAACGGCGGCGATTGCCAGCTTCCCGAAGTAGGTTTCAGTCGGGGCAGAAATTCGGCGCGTGGCTTGGATTAATCCGAGCCGCGCGTTTTTTGCTTTTTGGACCGTCGATAAACGGCGACCCCGAATTTCGACGCTACGAAACGCGGTGGGCCCCACACACCGAAACCCCTTCGCATCAGGCGTCGATTTTTCCTTCCACTCGATAGATGGCCATGCCGCTCAGCAGCTTGGGGTAGAAGTCGGTCGATTTTTGAGGCATTACATTCCCGCCGAGCGCGATCTTCGCGACTTGTTCCACGCGCACGGAGTTCAGCAGAAATGCGAGCTGCGCTTCCCCTCGGTCGGTCGCGGCGATCGCGGCATCCATTTCACGCTCGTAGGTAATATTTTTTTCTCCTGCCACCGCCTCCAGCGTGATCCCCAAACCCTTCTCGAGAACCAGCCGGTGTAGAAGGACGACGTCGAGCTCGCGCTGCGCCTCCGAAACGTCCGGCAGCAGCGCTTCGAGGTCTGCGTCGCGGCTGAGCACGAACAGATAGAACGCGCCGGCATCGGCGACGGCGCCCGAATATACGCCGATGGCGCGGCGGCCGTGATTGGGCCGCTCGAGATCCTTGCGGAATTCGGAATAGGCCGCGGCGCGCTCTTCTGCATTGGAGAATGGATAGGAATACCAGTCGAAGATCGGCGCGAGGTTTTTGCGAAATCGATCGAAGTCGAAATTCGAGAGACGGGAGACGAGGCGGTGCGTGGGCAAAATCGTCAGCCCCCTGGAATGACTGTTGATAAAAGTCGCCATCGCGAATTCGGAGGCGGCCATCGGGTCGGTCTTGCCTGCGTTCTTCCGATTTTCGTTGCGGAAATTCAGGGCGGTTTCGTAGCGATGATGGCCGTCGGCGATGACCAGTTTTTTCTCAAGCATCGCTTCCTGAACGCGCTTCACGAATCCGGGATCGCTCGCCGGCCATAGGCGGTGGGTGACGCCAAATTCGTCGCGGAGCTCATTGGGGGCGTCGGTGCGAGCAATCTGCTCGAGCCACGTGTCGATTTGCCGGGCGCGTTCGTCGTAGAGAAAAAACAGCTGGCCCGTTTGAGCGTGCGTATGGCGCAAGAGCTCGATGCGATCGGCCTTGGGGCCCGAGAGCGTGTGCTCGTGGCGAAAGACGACTTCGGCGGCGTAATCTTCGATGCGGGCGAGCGCGATAAAGCCGATGCGTGTGCGCCGCGTTTGCGTGCCGGGAATCAGGAATTCCTGTGAGTAGACGTAAATAGCGGGCGCGGCATCCTGCACCAGGATTTTCTCGGCGATCCATTCGCTGATTTTCGCGGCGGCGCGTGTGTAAACGCTGTGTGCGGGCGTGTCGTCGGGTGACGTGCGGCCCTTCTCGACCGGGATCAAGTTATAGGGGCTCGCGGCGTAGTAGGCATCCTGCATCGCGGGCGTGATTTTGTCGTAAGGCTGCGTGAGTACGTCCTTCAGGCTGACGCGTTTTGTGTCGTAGCGGTATGCGCGAAACGCTTGGATTTCGGCCATGCGGGCCTCGGGATGAAACGGTGCGCTCGATCAAACGCAACATTGTAGCAGCGGGAGCGGCACGCGCAACAGCCGGCGCGGCGGACAAAAAAGAAGCCGGGCGGCTGATCGTTCAGCGCGCCCGGCTTCGAAACTGCTGAATCCGGCTTCGCCGGCCTGCTCGAAGCAGGTTCCGTTAGGCCGAGTATTGATTGAGCGAGCGGATCAGAGCGTGAGCCGACGCGGGCACAGCAACTTTGCCGCGCAGGATTTCGTTCCGATTCACGCCTTCACCGTACATGGCACGGTCGCCGCTCTTATCGGCCTGGACGACAGCTCCATCCAAGCTCACGCCGGCAAACACGCCGTGCGTGCGGGAATAGGAGAGAACCTCCGCCCGCAGCGCGATGTCGGTGTCGGCTTGCGCGTTGCGTCCGACCGGTCCCGCCGCGACGGAAGCATCGCCGCCGAGTTTAAACTTGTCGCCCAGCAGGCTCTGCAGCGCGTGATCGTTCATGAACAGCATCACCAGGTCGGTCGAAGATCCGCCGATCTGGTAGCCGACACTGCCGCCGTCGACGGCCACGAACATCGGAGCACTCCATCCGCTCGAGGTGCGGCAGACCGCGACGCCGCGGCCGTAGTTACCTCCGAAGATAAAGGCGAACTTCAGCTCGCCCGGAATAATCGCCACGCATCTTGCCTTGTTGAGGAGATCGTGAGGGATGCCCTTGTCGGGCGCGCTCATGATCTCGTTGAAAACCTGGGCGGCTTTATGTGTGCGCGACACGTCGTCTTCGCGGTCCGATGCGAGTGCGGTCATCGAGGCCATCAAAGCCAACGTCGCCAGAATCAGAAAACGCTTCAACATGTGTGTGTCTCCTCCTGAGATCGAATTACGATGCCCTATGATTCGCAGGCCATTCCTGCGCAACGACATTCAAGCAGCGGGGCGCGCAAACACCCATACGGTGAATGCTTTAGAACAGCGGGTATGAAGACTTGAAGCGGGAATTGTCGCTACTTTGAGAAGGGCTTGCTCAGCGATTGTCGGGTGTGAATCCTCTGAGAAAAAGTGGCGTGCGAGACCCGTGGTATTACGCGAGACGCCAGAACTGCGGAGTCGGCGCGACGAATTCGATGCCGACGCGTGACTTGCCGCGGACGCGTTTGCCAACGTGCACGACGCGGCATTCCTGTTCAGCTTGATTGCGCATATTGGTGAGAAAGAGGCGCTGACCGTTTACCACGACGGCTTCCATTGCGAGCGAGCAGCCGTTTTCGTGCGCATCCATTGTTTCGGCTTCTTCGTGAAAAGGCTGCTTGTCTGCGTCCGAACCGTAGATGAGAAGCGGGACCTGATGGGCGTGGCGCAAGCCGCCGCGGCGGTCCGTATCGTCGTTCCCGGAGTCGGCCCGACGTCCGGCGGGTGCCGGCAGGGAATCGTCCGAGCGCAATCGGTCGCGCTCCGCCTGCTTCAAGGCCTGCCAGATGCGGCTCAATCCGATCTCCCAAGAAACGCGACCACCCTGCCCGTGGGCCAACAATAGCCTCGAGCGGGCCGGGTGCGTGAAAATGCCGCGGCTGGCGTTTCGTTTCGGTTACGGGGAGTGGGTTCCGACATGGCTGCGCGGGTGACATCACCGCAGCCGCCGCCTACAATTGATGGGCAGCACACGGACGAAGATCGCATGAACGAAGCGAGTGCCAAAATCGAGCCCCGGTTTGGAGGCGTGCGGGCGCTGGTGTTTGATCTGGACGGCACGCTGATCGATTCGAAGCTCGATCTGGCGCTGTCGATCGATGCGACGCTGAAGCACATGGGCCGCGCGTCGCTGCCGCACGAACTGATCTACAGCTACGTCGGCAACGGAGCGGCGGTGCTGGTTCGTCGCGCGCTGGGAGATACGGTGACGGACGCGGAAGCCGACCAGGGGCACCGGTTTTTTCTGACCTACTATCGCGAGCACATGCTCGACAACACGGTGACCTACCCGGGCGTGCGCGAGGCGCTGGAAGCGCTGGGGCATCATCCGATGGCGGTGCTGACGAACAAGCCGGTGCGGTTCAGCGAAAAAATACGGGAGGGCCTGCTAATCGCGAGCTATTGTCGCTACGTCTACGGCGGCAACAGCTTTGACACAAAAAAACCGGATCCCGAGGGCCTGAACACGATCTTGCGCGCATTCGAAATCGAGCCGCGCCAAGCGATGCTGGTGGGTGATTCCGATGTGGACGTGCGGACCGCGCGGAATGCCGGCGCGTGGGCCTGCGGCGTGAGCTATGGCCTGGGGCTGGAAAGCATGCGCGCGCATCCGCCGGACCTGATGCTCGACAATCTCGCCGAATTGCCCGCATACCTGAACGGCCTTGGCAAATAAGCTGCTGCCAGGTGGGCGTGTTGGGCGGGTCGATTCCGGCAGCCGGCCATCGGCAGAAACCGCTGAACGCGGGCGGGTTTCGCGAAATTGCGTCGATTCGGCTAAAGACGGCAGTGTAGAATCTGGCGAGCTTGACGCCACGATGCGCAAGCGAACGGCTATTCCGGACGATCGAGGAGCTTGCGAATGAAAATGAAAACGATGCGAATCGTGGCGGTGCTGGCCCTGCTTGCGGCGATGATGGGCGGCGCGGCCCCGGGTGCGGAGGAAAATCAGGTTTGGACCGGCTCACTGGTGGACGCGAGCTGCTACGCGACCGACAACACGCAAAGTGGCGACGAGCACATGGGTATGAAGCAGTGCGGCCAGGCGTGCCTGAAGATGGGGCGTCCGGCCGGGATCGTGACTTCCGACAAGAAATTTTTCGTACTCCTCGCGCCCTCGCCCGACGTCGCAGAGTATGTGGGGCAGGCGATTCGGATTACCGGGAAGCTTCGAAACGGCTCCATTCTCGTCGATAAATTCGAAGTGAAGCAGGCGAGCGGGTGGGTGACCGTAAAAATCAGCACGATGATGTAGTCCGCATGCCGTGAATCGCGAAAAATGAATTTTGGGGCGGGGGAGATGAGCTTGCGCGGGAAATTCCTGTGGGCGTTTGCGCTGTTCGTGATCGTGATTGCCGGCCTGGTGATTTATCTGCGGTTCGTGCGGATTCCGAAAAATATCGCCTACGTGAGCGAGGAAGACGGCGGGATCGTTGAGATCGATTTGAATTCGCTCAAGATTCTGAAGCGCGTGCATCCGAAGGATACGGCGCCGCGCGGCATCGGCGTCACTTTCGACGGCAAGTACCTGATCACCGCGAATAAGGACACGGCCGACGCGAGCGTGATCGACACGCGGGGGCTGCGTCTGCTGCGAAAAATTCCGGTGGGCGACAATCCCGAGTTTGTGAAGCTGAATCCAAGCGGGACATCCGTCTTTATCTCCTACGAGCCGGGCTCGACGGCGGGGCCGCCGGTGGAAGGTCCCGCCGGCGAAGAGGAAGACGACGATGCGGATGAGCCGCCTGCGCAGATCATGGAATTCAATGTCGCCGATTGGTCGCGCGTGCAGAGCTTCGTCGCGGGCAAAGAGACCGAGGGTCTGGAATTTTCGCCCGACGGAAAAACGCTGATCGTGGCGAACGAAGCGCAGGATTCACTGGGCATTTACGACGTTGCGAGCGGCAAACTTCAGCGCGAAATCAAGGTCGGGTCCTACGGCAAGCGGCCGCGCGGGGTGAAAGTGTCGCCGCAGGGGAATTCCTACGCGGTCACCATGGAAGGCTCGGGCACGCTGCTCTCGCTCGACTCGAATTTCAATGTGGTCCGTTCGATCGCGACCGCGGCGAAGCCTTACGGAGTCGCATTCGACCGGCAGGGAAGCCGCATCTTTGTGGCCGCTGCCGCCGCGCGCAAGCTTCAGGTGTACTCCGCTGATTCTCTGCAGTTGCTCGGCGAGGCGCCGATCGGGCAGCGCTGCTGGCATTTCACGTTCACACCGGATGATTCGAAGCTGCTGCTGGCCTGCGGCCGCTCGAACAATATTTACGTGATCGACGCGAAGACCTACCAATCGCTCGGCACCCTCGAGGGCATTCACCTGCCGTGGGGCATCGTGGCGTACCCGCGTTCCTTCGGCAGCCTGGGGCTCCCCTGAGCCAAGTGCCATCGCCGTTACGATGCTTGACACCGCGATTTTCGGTGTAATAATCCCGTCGCATCGACCGCTTGAGTGGGGGGAGCTTCGATGAATCCAATCGGCCCTGTGTGCCTGGGTGCGGCGTTTTGTCTGTTGGCAGGCGCGGCGCAAGGGCAAATCCCTCGCGATCCCACCCCGATTGTGTCCCAAACCTCGCCCGCGGATATCGCTGCTGGAAAAGATCTCTACGAGGCGACCTGCTCGCGATGCCACGGACTCGATGGCGGCGGCAGCGACGGCCCCAGCCTTCAGGGCGTGCCCGACCGGCTGGGCGATCAAGCCATGGGCGACATCATCCGCGGCGGAATTCCCGGCACGGGCATGAACGGTTTCAGTTCGCTGAACGCCGAGGAGACCGGCCAGGTGATCGGCTACATTCGCACGCTGGGCCACACGGCCGACGCCGAAGTCGCCAAAGGCGATGCGGCGCACGGAAAGACTGTCTATGAGTCGAGCGGTTGCTCGACCTGCCACATCATTAATGGCCAAGGGGGGGGTGTCGGGCCGGAGCTTTCGCGCGTGGGCGCCATGCGCGGGCCGAGTTACCTGCGCAGCACACTGATTGCACCCGGCACGATCCTTCCGAAAGAAGCCGGTGCAATGGAGCGCGGCCGGTGGACGCAATATCTGTTCGTGCACGTGGTGACGAAAGACGGCCGGTCGTACGACGGCACGCGCGTTTACGAAGATACATTTTCGATCGAGCTGAAGGATCGAGCCGGGAACTTTCATTCGTTCAAAAAGCTCGAGCTCGCGAAGCTCGAAAAATTGCCGGGCCAGAGCGTGATGCCGAGCTTCCAGGACACGCTTTCGGCCGCGCAGCGGGACGATCTGGTCGCATATCTCGCCGGCTTGAAAGGCGCACCGGCGCAATGAAATCCATTCGCACCGCTGCCGCGCTGATTGCTTTCGCCGCCGCTCTTCCCTGTGCGGCGCAGGTTCCCTACGACCGCCTGGTGAAATCCGATGGCGAGCCGGCGAACTGGCTTGGCTACGGCGGAAATTATTACGACCAGCGATTCTCCGGACTGAAGCAGCTCACGCCGCAAAATGTGGCCGGCCTGAAATTGGCCTGGGCCTATCAGCCGACGCGCCCGGCGGGGAATGTGGAAACGTCGCCCATCGTTGTGGACGGAATCATGTACGTCACCGAGCCTCCCAGCACGGTGACGGCGCTCGACGCGCACACCGGCGCGAAGATTTGGACGTGGTCGCCCATTCTGAAAAACGTGGTGGCCATAGGGCTGTTTCAGACCAATCGCGGCGTCGCGGTTCTCGATAGTCGAGTTTACGTGGCGACGATTGACGCGCATCTGGTCGCGCTCGACGCGAAAACAGGCGCCGTGATTTGGAACACGGTCGTGGCCGACAACAAAATGGGCTATGCCATCACGGGGCCGCCGCTCGCGATCGACGGAAAAATTCTGATCGGCACCGGAGGCAGCGAAGCTGCGGTCCGCGGCCTGCTCGATTGCTTCGACGCGAACACCGGCAAGCGCCTGTGGCGCATTTGGACCGTCCCCGCGCCGGGCGACCCGGAGGCGGCGACCTGGGGCAATTCCGTACCCGCCGGAGGCACTACCTGGAACGCCGCTGCGTACGATCCGAAATTGAATTTGGTGTACTGGGGCACGGGCAATCCGGCGCCGGATTGGAATGGTGACGATCGACCGGGCTCGAATCTTTACACATGCTCGCTGCTGGCGATTGATCCCGTTGCCGGCAAGGTGAAGTGGTATTTCCAGTTTTCACCGCACGAGACGCACGATTGGGACGCCTCCGAGCCGCCGATTCTTTTCGACGGTACGGTCGATGGAAAGCCGCGCAAGCTGCTGGGCTTTGCGAATCGAAATGCGTTTTATTACGTGCTCGACCGCGAGACCGGAAAATTCGTAGCGGGCCAGCCCTATGCGAAGCAGACCTGGGCGAAAGGCCTCGACGCCAACGGCCAGCCGATCGTGATTCCAGACAGCGGACCGAGCCCCGAAGGAAATCTGGTTTTTCCCAGCATCACCGGCGCCATCAACTGGACCAGCAATTCCTACAGCCCGATCACAAAACTTTTTTACGTGGACGCCCGCGAGATGGGTTCGTACTTCGTGAAGGGAACGAACACGCACTGGGAAATGGGGAAGTTCCCGGCGAATGCCGGCGGCGAACGCGCCCTGAGCGGCGACGACGCGTACGGGGCGATCCGCGCGCTCGAAGCCACCACGGGAAAAATGAAATGGGAGTTCCGGCTGCATTCACCGTCCTGGGTCGGCACGCTCGCCACGGCCGGAGGACTGGTTTTTTCCGGCACCGACGAAGGCAATTTTTTCGCTCTCGATGCTGTCACCGGCAAGCCGCTGTGGAACATCTATCTCGGCTGGTCGCTGCGCTCGAATCCCGTGACGTACGCGGTCGACGGCAAGCAGTACGTGTTCGTGACATCGGGCACGACCTACTTCGTCTTCGGATTGCCTTAGCGAGAATTCCGCTGGCGCAAATCCCGGATCGGTTCGCCTCGACGCGAGGATGTATGTGTTTCGTGCTTTCAAACTTAAATTGATGGGCCTTACATCGGACCCGGAGACCCAACCATGCCAAAGAAATTTCTGAGATTTCTGATCGGGAGTGCCGTTTTCGCCGCCGCTGCTTTTGTCTGTGCCCCGCGCGCCCATGCGGCGCCCCCGGCATCTTCCTGCGACCGAGCGTGCCTGGAAGGCGTCGTGAACGATTACCTGGCGGCGCTCGCCGCACGCGATCCGTCGAAAGTTTCCTTTGCCGATAACGTGAAATTCACGGAAAACACCGCGCGGCTGAAAATTGGCGAGGGGTTCTGGCAGACCGCCAACGGCGTGGGCACGTTCAAGCTCTACTTTGCCGAGCCCGAGGCCGGCGAGGCGGGTTTCATCGGCACCATGCGTGAGTGGGACAATCCCGTCATTTTCTGCCTGCGCCTGAAAGTCAGCGCCGGAAAAATCAGCGAGGTCGAGGACTTCGTGGTGCGCGACGCCGGCGCCGGGAAGGCTCTTGAGGGGAAAACGCCGAACCCGCTGTTCTCCGAAGCCGTTCCCGCGGCCGAGCGAGCGACGCGCGAAGAGCTCGTGAAGACGGCGAATATGTATTTTTCCGGCCTGCAGAATAACGACGGCAAGGGCGTCTATCCCTTCGCCGACGATTGCAACCGCATTGAAAACGGCATGCAGACCACGAACAATCCCGAACTCGCCAAAACGGAACCGGCCAGCCCCGGGAACGCGATTCTGGGCCTCGGTTGCGAGGCGCAGTTCAAGACCGGATTTTTCAAGATCGTCACCGAGATCCGCGAGCGGCGCTTCGTGATTGTGGACCGCGAGCGCGGCCTGGCGTTCGCCTTCGCGTTTTTCGATCATGCCGGCACGGTGAAGACGATCAAGCTGACCGACGGGAGGGTCTTTCCGGCCACCTTGCGCCATCCGCTAACCTTTGAAATCGGCGAGCTCTTTAAAATCGAAAAGGGAAAAATCCACGCCGTACAGGCGGTCCTCACGCAGGAGCCGTACGGCATTTCGTCCGGCTGGGGGCCGGCACCCGCGCGCGCCGCCTCGGCCCCGGCGCATGAATCTGAAGCGGCTGCGTCGGAGTGCGACCGGCAATGCCTGAACGGCATCGTGGATGAATATCGCGCTGCGCTGATCGAGCACAACGCGTCGCTGATGCCGCTCGCTCCGGACGCGCGGTACACCGAAAATTCGCAGGACCTGAAATTCTCCGACGGCCTTTTCGGCACGCTCACCGGCTGGGGCAGCTACAAACTTTACATCGACGATCCGCAGGAGGGCGAAGTCGGTTTCGTCGGCGTCACAGACGAATCGGGAATGGCGGGGCTGCTGTGCACGCGCATCCGCGTCGAGCACAAGAAAGTGACGGAGGTCGAAGCGCTGATCACGCGCAAGGAAACCGCCGCCGGCTTCACGCGTCCCGATGGTCTCTCCGATCCCAAGGTCGAACCGAAGCTCGCGGGATTTTACGAGGATGTGCCGGAAGCGGAGCGCGAATCGCGCAAGGATCTGATTGCGCAGACCGATCTATATTTCGAGGGCATCGAGAAGAGCAGCGGCAGCATTGTGCCGTTCTCGCCGGACGTAATTCGCGTCGAAAACGGCACGCAGACTTGCCCTTCGACCTTCGGTGCTCTCTCGCACAATGGCCAGCCGATGGGTTGTGCCGCCGGCCTCGATTCGCACCTTTTTGAATATATTTATCCCATCAGCCCGAGGCGCTACACGGTCGTTGATCGTCAGCGCGGGATCGTGTTGGGCGATTTCATGTTCAATACGTCCGGAAAAGTGAAATCGGTCAACGTGCCCGGTGTCGGCAAAGTGGACGAATCGGCCGCCGCCCTTCGGCCTTTCAGCGAAGAGGTCGATGAAATCTTCAAAATAAAAGGCGGGAAGATTGATTCGATCATCGCCGTGATGACCGGCCTGCCCTACGGCGACACCTCGGACTGGTAACGGGAACATTACAAGGGCGCGGGCAATCCCGGCCGTGCCTCTGGACGGCCTTCGTAATACTTAAGTATCCGCTTGACAATGGTGGGCGCGCAGGCTTGCCTTAATACTTAAGTCCCGGCTAAACTGACCGAGATCCAAGGAGAGAAGCGATGGCCAAGAGTTCCGTCACCCACAGCACGTTTATCATCGAGCGCAATTACGGCCTTCCCCCCGAACAGGTTTTCGCGGCATGGGCCGACCCGGTGCAAAAGCGCCGCTGGTTCGCCGACGAGGATCACGCCGAGGTAGAAGAACACCAGCTCGACTTCCGCGTGGGCGGGGTCGAGACCACGCGCCGGATCCTCTCGGGCGGCCCGTTCAAAGGCACGCGGCTGACGAACGATTCGGTTTACCTCGACATCGTGGGGGACCAGCGCATCGTTTTCGCCTACACGATGACGCTCGGAGAGAAGCGCATCTCCTCGTCGCAGGCCACGGTGGAATTGCTGCCGAACGGGAAGGGAACGATTCTTGCGTTTACCGAGCAGGGCGCGTTCTTTGAAGGCGCCGACGGCCCCGAGATGCGCGAGCAGGGCTGGAAGTCGTTGATCGGCCAGCTGGATAAAATCTTTGCGCGCTAGCCTGTGCGCGAGACCGAAAGAGAGGATCCATGTTCAGCCAGCAGATCGCGATTGACCGTGTTTTCCACGCGCTGGGCGATCCCACGCGGCGCGCCATCGTCGAAAAGCTGAGCGCGGGGCCGATTTCGGTCTCGCGCCTCGCGCAGCCGCTCCGGATCACCCTCGCGGCCGTTGTCCAGCACGTGCAATTGCTCGAAGCCAGCGGCCTGGTACAAACCGAAAAGGTCGGGCGCGTCCGCACCTGCCGCATCGAGCCGAAAGGTTTTTCCGTGGCGGAGCGATGGATCAACGAACGCCGCTCGCTTTGGGAACGCCGCTTCGACCGCCTCGGCAAATTGCTCGGGGAATCCGACAGGGAATAGAATCGGGCTATGAGGCTGGGCCTGGCAGTGTGTATCGCGACCGGGATCGTCGTCGCTCGAACCTTTTTCTACTACTCGTCGCTGAAGTCGGCGAATCTGCTTCTTCCGACGGGTCCGTTCTCCGCGCTTTTCCCCGGGATGGCTATGCAAATGTTGATCGTGCACTTTGAAACCGGGAGGGGAACGCTGACGAAGATCGCGCCGGTCATTGGAGCCCTGTTGAATATCGGCGTCGACTCCCTGCTGGTACGCGGGACCGCACACCTTTACCGCAAAATGCTTTCGAAAGGAACTCCGAGCCGACTCCGTTTCATTGACAATTCCGTACGTCCTCACTATCTTGTGCGTCACGGGTGGGGAGGGACACATGAATCGACATTCTCATTGGCTTCTCGGCGTAGCTCTCTCGTGCGCGAGCCTTTTTATTGCCGGCACGGCTGCCGCACAGGTCTCGCTCGAAGTGATGAACCCGCGCGGCGAAATTCCTCCTCCGCCCACGCGTGGCATCTCTCCGCGCCTGCCCTCACTTGACGGCAGGAAAATCGTTCTCGTCGACAACGGCAAGTTTGGCGCCGACAATTTCCTCTACGTCGTTGCGCAGCTCCTCAAGCAAAAATATCCCAACACGACGGTGGTGATGGATCCAAAGCCGTCGGCGCAGACCATCACCGATCTTCCCAAGTGGTATCCCACGGTGAAGCAGCAGGGCGACCTTTTCGTGTTCGGTGTGGGTGATTGAGGGAGCTGCACGTGGTGGGGTTCCCACGACACGATTGAAATCGAAAAGTCAGGAATGCCGGGCGTCTACTTCACGACCACCGAATTCATCGACGACGCAAAATCGGCGGCCAAGGATCGCGGCATGCCGGGAATCCGCATGATCGCGCTCCCCGCGGACAAGTACTATCGCGCCCGCGGCACGCACGAAGAGCTGCAGCCGATCGCGGACGCTATCTTCGATCAAATGATCGACGATCTCGTCCGCCCGCTCACGGCCGATGAGGCCAAACCGTCGCAAATACAGAAGCAGAAAGAAAACACGAACCTTACGGTCACTGGCGCGGACTATCAGGACGCGTATCAAAAGGTAAACGACCTCTTCCTGGAGAGCCGCTGGGCGGACGGCTTGCCGATCGTCCCGCCGACGCCTACGCTCGTGAAAGCCATGCTGGCCGCCAGCACGCGCTCGCCGGGGGAAGTCCTGGGCCAGGTTGCGCCGAAGAATGGCACCGCTACCGTCGAAAAAATCGCCGTCAATGCAGTTATGGCCGGCGCGAAGCCGGAATATTTCCCGGTCATCCTTGCGGCTATGGATGGGTTTCTCGACAAGCATTACGATCTGACACACATGCAGGCCTCGACCGGCTCGTTCACGCCCGTGGTCATCGTGAATGGTCCGCTCGCGAAGGAATTGGATTTCAATTCCGGCATCGGCATGCTCGGCCACGGCTGGAGGGCGAACAGCACGGTCGGACGGGCCATCCGGCTGTCGCTGTTGAATCTGGGCCAGACATGGCCCGCGGTAAACGACATGGCGCTTACCGGCCGCTTCGAGGCGTACACGTTCTTCACATTCGCCGAAGACGAAGCCAAGAGCCCGTGGGAACCCTACAGCGTGAGCCTCGGTTTCAAACCCGAGGACAGCACTGTCACCGTCGCCACGTCAGGCACTCCGGTCGTTCTCGGTGGCGGTGCCGTAGCGCCGTGGACCGCGCAGGGAATTCTCGACACGGTGGTCGCGCGTTCGTCGAGTCCCTTCTTGTGGGTCCACTCCCAGACTTTCGTTTTGGTGCTCCATCCCGACTGCGCCTACGAGCTCGGGAAAATGGGCTACACGCGAAAAAGCCTGCAGGAATATCTCTACGAGCACACGAAAGTTCCGTTCGAGAAAATGACCTCGGCCACGACGGGCTTCGGGCACGATAGCGCCATCACGGAAATTCAGGCGTCGATCGACGACGGGCGCATCCGTCCCGATCGCGCGCAGATTTTCAGGGACGCGCTGAAGCCCGGCGGCAAAGTCCCGATCGTGCAAAGCCCCGACGATTTTCACATCTTCGTCGCCGGCGGCTCGCCAGGTTACAGCCTTCTTTTCAGCTACCCCGGTCCGAACTGGGCAAATGAAACGAAGAAAGTCAGCGGCGCAACATTGACCAAAGCCGGCCATTAGGCCGAAGCATGGGGCCGGGCGCCCGCTAAGCTTTTCTGAAACGGATGCTACTATGCTCTCGTTATTCATTCGTCGGTGCCCCCGGGGAAACCAGTTGAACAAGCCCGGTCTCGTTGCACTCATATCACTCGGCGTGGCAGCTTCGCTTGCCGCGCAGGGAGGACCGCCGCGCCCGGCGCCGAATCCCGCTGAGGTTGCTGCGAAAGCTGCGGCCGTTGAGCGCGGGCGCACGCTCTTCAAGCAGAATTGCGTCGCATGTCACGGGGACGACGCCACCGGCGGCCGCGGCCCGGATCTGATCCGCTCCTCGGTCGTGCGCCACGATAAGAACGGCGATCAGATCGGCCCCGTCGTCACCAGCGGCCGCCCCGAGGAAGGCATGCCACCGTTTCCGTTCTCCCAAGCGCAAATCGCGGATCTCGTCTGGTTCCTGGATGCGCAGCTCGACCTTTTCGATCTGCACACGCGCTTTGGCCCCTACCCGAACGACATTCCGGCCGAGCGCCTCGCGACCGGGTCGGTTGAAGCCGGCAAGGCGTATTTCAACGGTCCCGGCAAGTGCCATACGTGCCATTCCCCGAGCGGCGATCTGGCCGGCATCGCGAAAAAATATAATCCGCCCGATCTCGAGGTACGCTTTCTCTACCCCTCGGGCACGCCGACGACGGCAGTCGTGACCGACCGCTCCGGGAAGACATTCGAAGGCACGGTCCTGCTCAATGACGACTTCAACATCGCCATCATGGGCAAGGACGGCTGGTATCATTCCTGGCCGAAGAGCGACGTCAAAGTCGAGGTGCACGATCCCATCGCCGTTCATGCGGAACTCCTGGAAAACTACACCGACGCCGACATGCACAACCTCTTCACCTATCTGGAGACTCTCCAGTGAAGAAACGCAGCGCGTTGGTTTTGCTCGTGATCTTGCTGACGTCCACGATCGCGCGGGCGCAGGCGCTCGATCCGGCGAAGATGCTGAATCCGCCGACCGACACTTGGCCCACCTACAACGGTGACTACACCGGCCGCCGCTTCAGCCCTCTGACTGAAATCAACAGCACGAACGTCGGCAAGCTCTCCCTCGCTTGGGCGTTTCAGGCGCACGCCAACGGCCTCGAGTCGATGCCGCTCGAAGTCGGGGGCATCCTCTATATCGCCGGCGGAAATCAGGGCTGGGCCGTCGACGCGCGCACGGGTCGCCAGATCTGGCATTTCCAGCGCCCCGGCGTGATCGCCACGGGCAGCAACAAGGGTTTTGCCATGTGGCACGATCGTCTGTACTTCGAGACGCCCGACGCCGGACTCCTCTGCCTGGATGCGAAAGACGGAAAACAGCTGTGGCAGATTCAGCTGGGCGATCCCGCGCTGAAAGCTTTTGGCGGTGCGGCCCCGCTCGTTGTTCGCGATCACATTATCGTCGGCACGTCGGGCGACACTGCCGATCTGCCCGGCTTCCTTGAATCGGTCGATCCGATGACCGGAAAAGTCGAGTGGCGTTGGGATGCCATGCCCAAACCGGACGATACCGTGGCCTGGAATTCCTGGCCGCACGACACCGACGTGGCCACGCGCGGCGGTGGCATGACCTGGATCACGGGCACGTACGATCCGGAGCTCAATCTTGTGTACTGGGGAACGGGCAATCCACATCCGGTCGAGAATGGCGACACGCGCGTCGGCGCGAATCTCTACACCTGCACGATCATTGCCCTGAATCCTGACACCGGGAAGCTGGTCTGGTATTTCCAGTCGTCACCGCACGACACCCACGATTGGGACACCGTGATGACACCGGTCCTTTTTGACGGCGCCTTCAAAGGCAAGCCGCGCAAGATGCTGGCGCAAGCGAACAAGAACGGCCTTTTCTTCGTCCTCGATCGCACCAACGGAAAATCCCTTATTTCCGAAGCGTTCGTGCCCGCCAACTGGGTGAAGGGTTATGACGACCGTGGCCAGCCGATCCCGGACCCCGACAAAGAACCGAAGCCGGACGGCGTGCTCGTCACGGGCGGAGTGGGCACCAACTGGCAGGCACCCAGCTACGATCCGAACACGGGTCTCTTCTACGTCAACTCGCGCGAAACGACGGGCGTTTTCTACCTGACCATGCCCGGAAAATCCGCCGAAGGCTGGGCCGGCCGCGATTTCTTCCTTTCGTCGAAATCGATGCTCAAAGCCATCGACGTGCAAACGGGCAAGACCCGCTGGACGGCCGACACGCTCGGCCGCGGCGGTCAGTCCGGAATCCTCTCAACCGCGGGCCATCTCGTTTTCACGGCTGACAGCTCCGCAAGTCTTGTCGCGCTCGACGACGCCACCGGAAGGGTCCTCTGGCATACCTACCCGGGCGGCGGCCTCGGCACCGGCCCGATGACTTACGAACTCGACGGGCGCCAGTACGTCGTCTACCCGGTCGATGGTGTCGTGTACGCTTTCGCGCTGCCGGCGCCATAGTTGGAATTCGTGAAACCGCAGGCCTGCCAAAACGTCTAATAGTGTGAGAGGCAAAATAGCCTCGGCGGTGCGAATCGATTCACGGCTCGCAAGTGCTCATCCTTGACACCCTTACAGGCCGTGAGTAACATCCGTTTTAGAGTCGGAAATCCTCAGCGACCGGCGGCGAACCTGACAGGTGGGCGCCGAGCAGCAAGGCCGAGCAGAACCAGGGGGGAATGACATGAAGACTTTGGCGAAATGGCTTGCGATCGGAACTTTGGCGACCGCCCTTTTCTCGCTGATGCCCCAGCACGCTGTTGCGCAGGAAGACGGGGGACAGGCGGGATTCGATGATCCCACGGCGATGGCTGCGCCACCTCCGCAGTTCATTGCCCCGGCGGACATCAAGAAAATGATGGACAACCACGATGCGAGCTTTCAGCTCGTCGATACGCAGCCGGAGGAAGCCTTCGCCGAAGGTCACATCCCGGGCGCGATCAACTATCCGTGGGTCCAGCAAGTGAAGCCGCCGATTCCGCTGCCGCGCAACAAAATGCTGGTGCTCTACTGCCCCTGCAACCATGACGAAGACTCGATCGATATGTACAAGAAGCTCGCGGAATTCGGCTACCTGAATACCAAAATTCTCGAGGGTGGCTGGTACAAATGGGTGGCGCTGAAGCTGCCCGTTGACGGCAGCGACGCTGCCAACGCGATCAAGATGGCCGATGCCGCAGCGGCGAACGGCAGCACGAGCGCCGCTCCGGCGAATGCGCCTGCCTCTGCCTCTGCGTCGGCGACCGCGCCGAATGGCCCGCTTGTCTCTGGCCGCCAGGTGGGGGCCATGACGCCGTCTCTCCGCGTGATCGACGTCACCGGCAAGTACAAGGGGCAGGATACCTGCTACGTCTGCGAATACGGCGCCGCGCCCACGCTCATCGGATTCTTCAGCAAGCCTAGCGACGAGGCAGCCGACCTGATCGTCAAGCTCGACTCGCTCGTGAAGTCGCAAAAGAACCTGAAGGGCTTCGTAGTGATGACGGAAGGTGCCGACACGAAGGCATGGCTTGAAAAGTTGGCAGCCGATAAAGGCATTCAGATTCCGCTGGTTTACTTCGCCAAGGGCAGTCAGGATCTGGGCATGCGCCTTTATAAGCTCGCGCCCGCAGCGGACAATACGATTCTCGTCAACGACAATCGCCAGGTGGTCGCGAATTTTGTGAACATCAGCGACTCGACGTTCCCACAGGTTGAGGACGCAGCGGTGAAAATGCTCGCGTCTCCGCCACCCACTCCTGGGAGCGGCCAGTGAAGGCCTCGCGCTTCAGCCTATCCGTTCTGGCTGCCGTCCTTGCGCTCGGCGTCCTAGGGCCGTGCGTCCGCGCGCAATCTTCCGATATCAGATCCGTCGAGCCCAAGGACATCAAGGACATCGTCGCCGAGAACAAAGGCAAAGTCGTGCTCCTGAACTTCTTCGCCACTTGGTGCGTGCCGTGCCACACCGAGTTCCCGGATATCATCAAGTTACAGAAGGCGTATCAGGATAAGGGCCTGCAGGTCGTCGAAGTCTCGATGAACGACGTCACCGACAAAGACGAGTTGCAGAAATACCTGAGCGAGACCAAGCCGCCGTTCAAGGTGTACATGGCCGCAAACACCGAGGACAAGTTCTACACGGACGTCGATCCGCGCTGGGACACCGCTCTCCCGATGACCATGATCTTCGATCGCGACGGCAAGAACGTTGCGTTCTACAAAGAAGCCCGCACCTACGACCAATTCAGCAAGGATGTCACGCCGCTGCTGGCAGCGAAATAACCGCGAGCGAATGTCCTGTTCACGCTGTTCGCAAATTTGCAAACGCGGCGCTCTTCGGGGTGCCGCCTTTGCTTTTAGCGCGCTGATGATTGCCGCGACGGCTGTTGCCCAATCCGACTGGCCCACGTCCGGCCACGATCCGGGCGATCAACGCTTCTCCCCGCTCACGCAGATCAATGAAAAAAACGTAGGGAAGCTCGTGCGCGCGTGGACGTTTCACACCGGCGACCCGAAAGACGACACCGGCTCCGAAGGCGCCCCGCTCATCATCGGCGGCGTGCTGTATTTCGACGCGGGTAAAAATGTCTTCGCGCTCGACCCGGTTAGCGGCCAGCAAATCTGGAAATTCGAAACGAAGGGTACGCGTCCGCGCGGCCTGTCGTACTGGCCCGGGGATGCGAGCACGCCGCCGCGCATCATCCTGGGCGTCGCCGGCAGCCAGATGCTCGCACTCGACCTAAAATCTGGCAAGCCAGCTGACGGATTCGGCGCGGGCGGCTTCGTCGACGGAGTCAGTCCCGCCGCCGCGCCCGTGATCTACCACGACCTCATCATTACCGGTGAAAATCGCGTGCAATCCGTGCGCGCCTTCGACGCCCGTAGCGGCAAGCTGGTCTGGACCTTCTACACCAAAGCCCAGCCCGGTGAGCCCGGTCACGAAACTTGGCTCGGCCGCAGCTGGGACGCAAAATTCGGCACCGACGTCTGGAGCTTCATGACGCTCGACGCCGTGCGCGGATTGGTGTTCGTTCCCATCGCGCCCAGCGGTGGCACCGAATACTACGGCGCCGATCGCCTGGGCGACGGCCTCTACAACGACTCGCTCGTCGCTCTCGACGCAAATACCGGCAAGCTCGTCTGGTATCAGCAGCTGGTTCACCACGATCTTTGGGATTTCGACGTTCCCGCCCCGCCCAGTCTGTTCGACGTGAAGATCGGCGGCAAAATCGTCCCTGGCGTGGCCGAATTCAGCAAGCAGGGCACCCTGTTCCTGTTCGATCGCACCAATGGCAGGCCCATCTTCGGCATGGAGGAGCGCCCCGTCGCGCAATCCAGTGTTCCCGGCGAGCAGACTTCGCCCACGCAGCCGTTTCCGCGGAAGCCTCCGCCGCTTGCTCCCATGAGCGTTTCGAAATCCGACATCTACAATCTCACTCCGGAACATGCCGCGTTCTGCAAGGATCTCTGGCAGAAAAATAATCTCTACAATCTCGGTCCGTTCACGCCCTTCGGCGACGACCCGAACAAAATGGCCATCGTTTCGCCGGGCCGCGAAGGCTCCGCCAACTGGAGCGGCGTGGCGTTTGATCCGAAGCTCGACTATATTTTTGGCACCACGGATTTCAACACCGCGCAAATCGGCCGATTGGTGAAGACCGACAAGCCGGGGCCCAATGGCAGCGCGTACGAAAAGATTTATCCCGGCGGCGGCACGCGCTATAACACGCGCTACTGGGATCCGCAGACCGGCTGGCCATGCCTGAATCCTCCCTGGGCCGAGTTGTTCGCCGTCAATGCGAAAACAGGCGACATCGTTTGGCGGGTGCCCTTCGGCACCGTCGACGCGCTCGCCGCGAAAGGCTTCCCGCATACGGGCGCGCCGAATACCGGCTCGATGATCGTCACGGCGAGCGGCCTGATCTTCATCGGCGCCACAAACGACGGCCGTTTCCGCGCCTTCGATGCGCGCACCGGCAAACAATTGTGGGAGGAAAAAATCGATGCCAGCGCCCACACCATTCCGGTCACTTATATGGGCAAAGACGGCAAGCAATACGTGGTCACTGAAGCGTTCGGCGGCCCGGGAATCGTAGCGGTGGCCGGCTATTTCAACGACGCCCCCGGCGACAGCGTGATCGCCTTCCGCTTACCGTAGCGCCGGCTTGTGCTGAGCGAAGCCCAAAGGGCCTCCTGCCCGCGCTATTTCTGGGATGCTGGGCGCCCCTCACGCGCTCTTCGGCACGCGTTTGGCACGGATGCAATGCCAGCCGACCCCACACGCCAGATACGCCAAGAATACGTACGGCAAATAATTCTTCGGAAAATCCGGCACCGGATACAGGGTACCCTCCAGCACCAGGGCCATCGCGGCCACCGCCAGGATCGCCAGTACCACCGTTCCAGCCGTCATTTTCCCGAGCTGCTTCAGATGAATCGGCAGTGCGATGGCCACCAGCGCATACACGACGACAAATCCATACGTAGCCAGCGTGCCCATCCAGTCGTAAATCGTCTCGCCGCTCACCTTGAAGACAATCAGTCCGATCGACAGCAAGATCGTCCCGGCGCCGGTCGCGATCACCGCGGTATGCGGCGTCTCGTTTTTCGCGTGCGTCTTGGCCAGGCCTCGATGCACGATTCCGTTATGCGCCATCAGCAGCAGCACGCGCGCCGCCGCCGTCACACACGCCAGCGTGCACGCAAACATGCTTACCATGGCGCAAATATCGATGAACGGCCCCAGCCGCCGCACGCCCGCCGCCATCGAAAGCGCGCTCAGCGGCGCCGCGCTCTGGTCCAGCGTTCCCGCCGACGCCGGAAAACCCAGCACTTCGGTGTAGGACGCGGCGATGAAAAACAGTCCCGACAACATCACGCTCTGTAGCACCGCACGCGGGATATTTCGCAGCGGATGCTTCGCTTCTTCGCCCAGCGTCGTGGCGCTTTCAAATCCCACGAAGCTGAACATCGCCAGGACCATCCCGAGCCGCACGCCTGAAAAATTCACGCCCGTCAGCTTCAGCTGGACCGGATCGAAATGCAGCCCGCTCCGCCACAGCAGCAGAACAAACACGAAGCTGATGAGCACCACGGAGACCACTTCGATATACACCATCAGCCGCGCGGACACTTTTACGTCCCGGTAGGCAATCCAGATCGACACCAGCGCGGCGAACGCGCCCAGAATCCAGGCCGGCGCCGCCTTTCCCAGAAATTCATTGAGCACCACGTTCGCGTAATGCACGAATCCGCCGACGACCGACGCGCCCGTAGCCACGTAGGCGAGCAACAGCGCCCAGGCGGCCGCGCTTCCAACCGTCAACGGGAGTGACGAGGTCGCATAGGAGTAGAGCGATCCCGGCGATGCGGATTCGCGCGCGAATCGCGCGATGCACAGAGCCACGAGCAGCGTGCATACCGTCGCTCCCACGTAGGACAGCCAGGTCCCGTTGCCGGCTGTCGCGAACACCAGCGGAACCGTCAGCGTCGCCGTGGCTGTCGGCGCCATGGTGGAAATCGATTGCGCCAGCGCCTCCAGCGGACCCAGCACCTGCCGCTGCAATCCGAAATGCGGCTGCCTCGCTTCGGCTGCGATTTCCGCGGCGGCTTCTTCGGGACGCAAGTGGATGAACCTCTCCTGTCGCGCGGTCTTCGGAGAACAAACTCCAAAAAGAAGCGCCTAGTCTGCTTGCGCCTTTCCGTTGAGTCAATCGTTTTGCCAATGCTAAACTTCCGGCATCATGAAGGTTCCCCTGGACGCGCAGGGAATGCTCGCCGTGGCGATGGAACAAGCTCGCCTGGGCCTTGAAGAAGGAGGCATTCCCGTCGGCGGCGCCATTTTCCGCACCGACGGCACGCTGATCAGCACGGGCCGCAATCGCCTGGTGCAAAACCGCGACCCGTCCATGCACGGCGAGACGGATGCCTTCCGTGCCGCCGGCCGCCAGCCCCATTTCCGCGATCTGATCCTGGTCACGACGCTGGCGCCGTGCTGGTATTGCACCGGCCTGATTTTTCAGTTCCGCTTCAAGCAGGTGATCGTCGGCGATGCCATCAACGCTCAGGGTGGCAGCGTCTGGCTAAAAGAAAAGGGCTTCGATATCGTCGACCTGGCTTCTGCCGAATGCATCGACATGATGCGGAAATTCAAGCTGGCTCATCCCGAATTATGGGATGAATGCATCGGCGACGGGTGACGCCATGAGGAAATCAGCGCAGCTCCGCGTGAGTGGAGTTGGTCACGCCAAGCATTTCCGGCGTCACCGCCAGCGTCATACGCACCCAATGATCCTGATGCCTGACTTTGACCTGGCTCTCGAGCGCGGCCAGAAAGGCGGCCTGCTCTTTTGTTATTTGTCCGCGCGTCTTCGGATCCGACAGCGCCACGGCCCCGAACATCCGGAACGTGTCGATCAGCGTGGCCAGCTCGGCGGCGTGCGCCAGCGAATCGCACTCCGCGTCGAGCGCCATATCGATGCGATCGCCCTGCGGCTGCCCGGCCAGGGTCAGTCCTCTCACGCTGCGCGCTAGGGTTTCCAGCTGCGGTGCGTTCTTGAAACTGTCGTAGAAGGTTGGCGGCAGCATGTCGGTTCGCGCCGCGGCGAAGATCGGGGCACCGGCCACGCGCTTGATGCGTGCGCGCATCGCCTCGTTCTCTTTGGCGCTGCGCACCGGCGCCAGAATGCTCAGCGTCTCACCGGTCGTCAGCAAGATCCGCGTGGCCGACAGGAAGCGGAAGGAGGTCGCGGGGTTTCCGGGCACGACGTAGATTTTCTGCGTCCCGCGCATCGTCAGTTTTCCGGTGCGGAGCGCGTAGGCCTCGATCTTGGCCTGGTCAAAGCGCCCATCGGCGACGGCCAGCGCCTGATTGGTGCCAAGCCCGCCATTCGGAGTCAGCAGGGCGGTCGGCCAGAGGGCGATCGCGGCCGTGTCCAGGTCGCGCGTGTAGTCAAATCCGGTCCCCGCGACGAAGTCCCGGTAGTCGCGATCTTCCTTCGGATCGGGGCCGACGAGGCCAAGCATTGCGGCCAGGGGCGAATTCTGCAACTTCCGCAGCGCGGCGACATCGAGGTAGGCCACGACCGGTGCACCCGGCGGCAGCAGGCTGATCAAGTCCGGCGGAGCAGACGCGCTGGCGCCGGCCATCGGCGGCAGCGGACGGCGCAGGTGATGAACGTAAATCGCGCCGGCCGCCGCGGCGGCCAGAATGCCGACCGCTACGACGATCCACACGCGTTTCTTGCTGGAAACCGTCACGACGCGTTTATTCTCGCCCTCCGGTCGAGTGTAATGTTTCCCCATCGGATTGAGTACGGGAAAGATAGGCCAGCAACCCGGAGTGGTCCGCGAGCGTCTAATACTGTAAGCTCGCGAAACGCATCGATTTCAGATTTTCACCGGGGAGCATGGGCCATTCACAAGAACGTGCATCCGGCGCTGCGACAAGCTGTCCCGCGAGCAGCACTGCTAGCGCTGCTTCTGGTCGGATCGTCCGCTCTACAGGCTCAATCGACGGCACCCAGTGGCGGACCAAGCGGGCCAGCCGCGGCACCCGCGCTGCCTCAGAAGGTCGATCCGATCCTCGATCATTATGGAAAGGCGATCGGCGGACGCGCGGCGTGGGAGAAATTCACGTCGCAAGTGATGTTGGGCACCATCCAGGTTCCGTCGATGAATCTCTCCGGCACGATCATGATTCACCAAAAGGCACCCGATAAATTCATGTCGGCGGTGATCATCAACGGCGCGGTATTCCAGCAGGGCTTTGACGGAATTCAAGGTTGGACGAACGATCCGAAAAACGGCTTGCGCGAGCAGACCGGCCCGGAACTTGCGGAAGCAAAGCGCGGCGCGGACTTTTTACATGCATTCAAGATGGGCCGTGTTTACGCGAAAATCGTCGTGGCGGGTGCGGAAAAAATTGGCGACCGGGACACCTGGGTGCTGGAGGCTACGGCGCCGGAAGGCGACGATCCGACGAAAATGTATTTCGACACGCACAGCGGATTGCTGCTGCGGGTGGTCAGCCAGAATCACGACGCCGACGGTGTGACGCGGTTGCAGGAAGATTTCGACGATTATCGCGACGTCGACGGCGTGAAGGTTCCGTTCGTTTGGCGTCAGACCAATGGTGATACGACGTACACACTGACGTTCAGCGAGGTGCATCACGACGTGGAGTTGAGCGACTCCGAATTTGCCAAGCCTGCTGCACAGTAGGGCATGGCACTCTCGGATGGGAGCTACTTAAGTGCCTTGCTGGCAGGGGTTTTGCTGGGGTTCAGGAAACCTGCTTGCAATTTCATGGCCGCTGCGATATATTCTCTCGGTTTGCGCAGGGCTGGCGTAGCTCAGTTGGTAGAGCATCTGATTTGTAATCAGAGGGTCGGGGGTTCAACTCCCTCCGCCAGCTGAGTTTGAGGG
>CAZLWY010000141.1:0-5200 GCA_964563425.1 uncultured Acidobacteriaceae bacterium
TGGTGGGGCTGGGGAGAGTCGAACTCCCGACACGCAGTTTAGGAAACTGCTGCTCTATCCATCTGAGCTACAGCCCCGCGCGATGATTGTACTGCAAAACACGGGCCGTTCATTCGCTCCGGCCTCCGGTTTTGTTGATCGAGCTAGAAGTCACTGGAAGCGTGCCAGAATTTCGTACGGCGCTTTCTGGGGCGATTGGTCTGCGGGGAATCGTCGGCCGGGACCGGGTGGTTGGGAGGTTTTCGCGGCCGGCGATTCCTGCTGCCGAACAGGATCAGCACGATCATCGCGATCATCAACAAGTGGACGGGGCTATTCCACACCGGCACCTCCGCGCCGGGTTATCTTAACACAAGGCTCTGCTTGGTTTTACGAGCAGGCGGGAGTATCCGCCGGGAAACAGGCAAGCGCAAATTCCTTCGCGAAGCCCCCAGGGCGGTACTACCTTCATAAGAGCTGTTCGCACCGGCGACGAGGTTGTCTTGGCCATGGCGACGATCGACCAAATTTCATTGCCCGATCCGGGGATCGAGCACCGCGCGAACGAAATTCGCAAAAATCTCCGGAGGATGTCGCGTTCGAACTGGACGCTGTGGTTTCTGGCGATCGTGATTGCGCTGGCGCTGACGCTTGCCGTGGCAACGCTCTCCATGACGGTGATTTTCGATGCCCAGGATCCGTTCTACATCTTTCGGATGAGCCAGGCGGTGCGCGGGCTGGTCGGTATGGTGCTGATCTTCAGCATCTACACGCTGTATCAGCAAATGCAGCTGATGCAGGCCCGGAAGCGGTTGGCCGAGGAAGTGGAGATTTCAACCGAGCAGCACCTGCTTGCGGAATCCTATTTGAAGCTTGCGATGCTCGACCCCCTGACGGGTCTGCACAACCGGCGCTACGCGCAGGAGCGGTTGCTGGCGGAGATGTCGCGCGCGGAGCGATTGAAAAGCACACTGACGGTGCTCATGGTGGACTTGGACGAGCTGAAGAAGATCAACGACGCGCACGGGCATGCGGCGGGCGATCTGGCGCTGAAGACGTTTGGCGAGCGGTTGAGCCGGGCGATTCGGGGGTCGGATCTGGCGGTGCGGATTGGCGGCGACGAATTTGTGGTGTTGCTGCCGGAGTGTGATACGCAGCAGGTCCAGCTGGTGCTGGAGCGGTTGGCGAATCTTTCGATCCAGCTCGAGTCCGCTGAAGTGCCTTTTTGTTTTTCGGCTGGGTTTACGGACTACAAATATGGCGAGACGCAGGAGGAGTTGTTGGACCGGGCCGATCATGCGCTTTATACCGAAAAGCAAAGGCGGAAAAACCTCGCCGCTCCCGTTGCCTAGAAATTCTCCGAGCCATTCCGGTAAGAAACTTTCGTCGAGCCAACAAATCTTGCGAAGGCGCCCGCCTGGAGGCGGCCGCTGCATGACCATGCGACGATGCGAAACCTGTTAATGCTTCGGCAGAGGGGCGTCTTTTTGGCGGCGGTAGGTGATCTCGGTCACTTGCGGATCGCCTTTTTCGGGGATCACTTCGGATTTTGAGACGTAGGTGTCGGCGTCGACGCGCGTGATGGTGGTGCGCTTGGGTTGGCCGTCGACGGGATTCTCGAAAACGACGGATTTTGCGTCAGCGCTGGCCAGATCGAGGATGGTCGGGCCCGGTTTTTCCCAGGCTACAAGCGAGGGCGTGAAATGGCGCAGATGGAATTTGATTCCGTCGGGTTCGTCCACTAGGGTGAAGAGCTCGAGCACCAGCGTTTTGTCGTTTTCCTCGAGCTGGAATGTGCCCATCATGACTCCGGCTTTCGGCGCGGTCCAGGTTTGCTGCGCGACGCGCGGTCCCCACGAGCCCTGCCAGCGTCCCGCGAGCCATGCGAGTTCACTGAGCGCGGGTTTGGGAACCGCGGGTTGCGAGACGTCCGCGGGCGTCTTGGCGGCTGCTGCGCGGGTGGAATCAACGGGCGGCGCGATAGCCGACTGCGTGCCTGCGCCGCTCGCGTTTTGCGCGAACGCTGAGCAGGGAACTGCGGCCAGCAGAGCAAAGGCAGTCGTTGCGAATCGTAGATGGCGACAAGCGGTGTTCATGCGAGCCAGGGACTGGGTCCGAATCGCGAATGTGCCCTGCTCAGATTGTAAGCCCGAATGACCTTTCAGCACTAGCGGCACTGGGCGGCGGCCGCGTGCAAGCGAAGCAACTAAAACACAACCGGAATTCGGCGACGCGCGTCTTATAGCCTTGGCGATGCGATGGCCAATGATGGGGACATCGCGGCGGGGAAAACTTTGACGGGTGCGCGAGCCTATACGATAATCAATTTCCGCCCGGAATAGGCATATCTATGAACATGACCAGGTTTCTTGGCACCGCCGCTCTGACGGCAGTCGTCTGCGCGCCGGTTGCGCTCGCTCAGTCCGCCCCACCAGCCCCCGCTCCGGTCGCGAAAGCGCAGATTTCAACGGCCGATTCCGCGCGCGCGGACGCCTACTACTACTTCACCATGGGCCATTTGCAGGAGGAGCAGTTCGAGATGAACTCGAGCTCCGACATGGCCACGCAGTCGATCGCTTCCTACAAGAAGGCGCTCGAGCTGGAGCCGGACTCAGCGACGATACTCGAGCGGCTGGCCGAGATTTATGCGAAGTCGCAGCATATTCGCGAGGCGGTGGTCCAAGCGCAGGCCGCGCTGAAAATTGATCCCGACAATGTGGACGCGCACCGGCTGCTCGCGCGGATTTATGTCCGGACGCTGGGCGACATGAACGCCGGCGATGTGCAGCAGGAAAGCCTCGAGAAAGCCACGGCGGAGTTCCAGGCGATCCTGAAGAGCGAACCGAACGACACGTACTCGCTGCTGTGGCTTGCGCGGCTGTATCGATTCCAAAACAAGCATTCGGAAGCCGAGAGAGTGCTGAGGCAGGTGATCGATCACGACCCGGACAATGGGCCGGGTCTCGAACAGTTGAGCCAGTTGCTGATTGATGAGGGCCGCTCGCAGGAAGCGATCGAGCTTTTGACACACGCGGCCGCCGATACTGCTTCGCCGGACATTTACGATCTGCTGGGCGATGCCTATTCGCAGGCGAAGGATTATCCGAAGGCCGAAGCGGCGTATCAGCAAGCGGTCGCAGGCGACCCGGATGATCCGGGCCATCGCCACGGCTTGGCGCAGGCGCTGCTTTCCGAGGACAAGTATGCGGAGGCGCTCGAGCAGTTCAACAAGTTGACGGAGCTGGAGCCTGGCACGTCGGAGAATTTTCTGCGGGCCGCGCAGCTGTACCGCCAACTAGGTCGATTCGACGAGGCCGCATCGAGCCTGGCTCGCGCGAAGCAGCTGGCGCCGGGCAGCCTGCAGATCTTGTACAACGAAGCGCTGCTCTACGAAGACCAGGGGCACTACGACGATGCCGTGAAGGTGCTGACCGACGCGATCGCCGGCATCAAGAGCCAGGTGGGCGGCGACGGAAATCAGAGTGCGCTGGCGGTCCTCTACGAGCAGCTCGGCCAGGCCTATGAGAAGCAGCACAATTATTCCGCCGCGCTTTCAACCTACGAAGATCTCGGCAAGCTGAATCCCGACGCGCAGAAACGCGCGCAGATGCTGACCATCGAAGCCTACCGCGAAAATCACGATCTCGACCATGCCATCGCCGAAGCAAAAAAGGCGCTGAACACATCACCCGATTCGCCCGACGCCACCGTGACGCTGGCGATGCTCTACGGGGAAAAATCCGATACCGCGGATGCGCAGAAGCTGCTGCAAGGCCTGCTGAAGGGCAATGACGACGATCTTGAGATTTATCTCGACATCGCGCAAGTGGAATCGCGTGGCAAGAAGTATGCGGATGCGGAGCAGACGGCGCAGAAGGCCGAGTCGCTGGCGCACGAGACGGCCGGAAAAGTAAGCGTGTGGTATCTGCTGGGGTCGATCTACGAGCGGCAGAAGAAATTCGACGATGCCGAGCAGGAATTCCGCAAAGTTCTCGACCTGAATCCCAACGACGGTCCGGTGCTGAACTATTACGGCTACATGCTGGCCGATCGCGGGGTGCGCGTGGACGAAGCCGCGTCGCTGATCCAGCGCGCCTTGAAGCAGGAGCCCAACAACGGGGCGTATCTCGACAGCCTTGGCTGGGCCTACTACAAACAGAACAAGCTCGTGGAAGCCGAAGAATATTTGCACAAGGCGATCGACCACGAAGGCGACGATCCAACGATCCTGAGCCACCTGGCGGACGTTTACTTGAAGCTCGGACAGAACGAACGCGCCGCGGATTATTTCGAGCGCTCGCTGACGGCTTGGCAGAAGGCGCTGCCTGCCGATTATGAAGCCGATCGCGTGACCGCGATTGAAACGCAGCTGAAAACCTTGAAGAAGCGTCTGGCGCAGAAATCCTCGCCGGACACGGTGAAACCGCAGTAAGCTCCCTCGGATGAAATCCAGCAAGAAAAAATCAGTGCGGATTCCTGCGTTTGCGAAGATCAATTTGTGCCTGCACGTGATGGGGAAACGGCTGGACGGCTATCACGAGCTGCGCACGATATTTCAGACGATCTCGCTGGCGGACTCACTGGAACTGACACGGGTGCCGGAGCCCGGAATCACGCTCGCGACGAACGACCAGGAATTGCCGACGGGACCCGGCAACCTGGTATATCGCGCGATCGACGCGATGGCCTGCGAGACCGGATTTCGCGGCGGTATTCGTGCGACCCTGAACAAGCACATTCCGGTGGCTCGCGGGCTCGGCGGGGGATCGAGCGACGCAGCGGCAGCGATGGTCGGCATCCTTCGGCTGACGAAGGGGAAGGTGCCGCTGGCGAGATTGATCGAAATTGCAGCGGGGCTCGGGTCGGATGTGCCATTTTTTCTTTTCGGTGGGCGGGCGCTGGCGGTGAATCGCGGCGATGAAATCTATCCGCTCGACGACGCGCCGAGGCGGACGGTCCTGGTGGTGTCACCGAGGGGAATCGGGGTCAGCACGAAGGACGCCTATCAATGGGTGTCAGCGGAATTGACAAACCGCGCGAAAGCCCCTAATATTTGGGGGTTCTGCGCTCTGTGCTGGAGCCGGCGGGAAGGGCTCTCGAATGACTTCGAGGGTCCCGTTTTCAGCCGACATCCGCGACTTGGAGAAATCCGGGCGGATTTGCTCAAGCGAGGAGCCGCAGATGCCGCGCTGGCGGGTAGCGGGTCGGCGGTGTTCGGAGT
>CAZLWY010000142.1:0-6948 GCA_964563425.1 uncultured Acidobacteriaceae bacterium
GTCTTTTGTCCTCGTCGGCAAAGCCACCCGCATGACTGAATATTCGGGCCTCCTTACCGACCTCTACGAGCTGACCATGGCGGCGGGCTATCTCCAGACCCGCTTCGATGGGAAGGCTACGTTCGAGCTTTTCGTCCGGCATTTGCCCGAGCGGCGGAATTATTTGGTCGCCGCCGGCTTGCAGCAGGCTCTGGAATTCCTCGAAAACGTCCACTTCACCTCGGAAGAAATTGACTATCTGCGGCGGCATCGCGTCTTTCGCCACGTGCGCGAGGATTTTTTCAGCTACCTGGCGAAATTTCGCTTCACCGGCGATGCCTGGGCGATGCCCGAAGGCACGCTGGTGTTTCCGGGCGAGCCGATGCTGCGCGTGACGGCGCCGATTATCGAGGGGCAGATTCTGGAGACCTATCTGCTGGCAACGCTGAGCTACCAGACGATCGTCGCCAGCAAGGCAGCGCGCGTGGTGGGTGCGGCGAAGGGAAGGCAGATTGTCGATTTCGGCGCGCGACGGGCTCACGGATCGCAAGCGAGCTTGTTCGCGGCCCGTGCCGCGGCGATTGGCGGCTGCGAGGGCACGTCAAACGTGCTGGCCGGACAGCAATTCGGAATGAACACCTACGGCACGCAGGCGCATTCGTGGGTGATGGCGCACGAAGGCGAGGCCGAAGCGTTCCGCAATTTTCTCGACGCGTTCCCCGACGATGCCGTGCTGCTGCTGGATACCTACAACGTGCGCAACGCGCTGGCCGAAATCATCTCCATGGGGCGTAAACCGGCGGGCGTGCGTCTGGACAGCGGCGATCTGGTGAAAGACAGCCGCTGGGTGCGGCGCGAGCTCGACCGGGCGGGATGGAAGGACGTGAAAGTGTTCGCCTCGGGAGATCTGGACGAATTCAAGATCGCTTCGCTGCTGGCCAAGGGCGCGGCGATCGATGCATTTGGCGTGGGGACGGCGCTGGCGACGCCGGGCGATGCACCGCAGCTGAGCATGATTTACAAGCTCGTCGAAGTGGAGCGCGAAGGAAAAATCCGCGAGGCCGCGAAACTGACGCGCGCGAAGGCCACCTATCCCGGGCGCAAGCAGGTCTATCGCTATTTCACGGCGAAGGGCGAATTCAAGAGCGACCGCATCGCGCTTGAGAGCGAACCGCCCAACGGCGGAGAGCCGCTGCTGATTCCCGTGATGCGCCAGGGGCGGCCGATCGCGCCGGCGGAGCCTATCAGCGTGCTGCGCGATCGCTGCGCCGACGGGCTGGCGCGGCTGCCGCGGCGCTTCCGCCAGATCAACCGCGAGGCGAAATATCCGGTCGATCACAGCAAGGCGCTGGAGAGGTCACTTGAAAAGGTGCGCCAGCGCGTGCGCCGCTTTGCGGTAAAATAGACGTGCGGGTGTTTCACCCGCACGTATGGGACAGAGGAAGAAAGTTTTCTGGGAAGTGGATGCACAGGCGGACTTCATGCTGCCTGGGGGAAAGCTGTACGCACCTGGCGCCGAGAAGCTGATTCCCAATATTGAGCGGCTGGTGGCGGCGGCAGTGGATTCAGGTTCGCTGCTCGTTTCAAGCGGCGATGCCCATCCGGAGGGCGATCCGGAGTTCGAGCGGTTCCCGCCGCACTGCCTGGCTGGCTCGGCTGGCGCGCGAATCATTCCCGAAGGACTCGCAGCGAATTTCTGCACCGTCCCCAACGACCGATCGCGTCCGCTGCCGAGCCATGTGCTGAGTTTCCCGCAGGTCATTTTCGAAAAACAGACGCTCGACGTTTTTGACAACCCTCACGCCAGCGCGCTGGTGGATCGATTGCCGGCGGATGCGGAATATGTCGTCTTCGGTGTGGTGACGGAATATTGCGTACAGTGCGCCGTGAAGGGATTGCTCGCGCGGCATCGCAAAGTCGCGATCGTGAAAGACGCGATCGAGGCTCTCGATGAGGAAGCCGGGCGCGCGACGCTCGTGGAATTGCAATCCCTGGGTGCGCGGCTGATTTCAACCGAGGAAGCCGTGACGGCGGTCGGCGCGAGAGTCCAGCCAGCCTCGATCTAGGTTTTCTCCACCAAGTTCTGCAGGTTCTTCTCGAACGGCGCGCGCGCCACGCCGCGTTCGGTGATGATCGCCGCGATGAATTTCGACGGCGTCACGTCGAAGGCCGGGTGCGCCGCCCGCACGTCGGGCGCGATGCGCGTGCCGCCCAGGTGTGTCACTTCTTCTTGCGAGCGCTCTTCGATCGGAATGTGATCGCCATCGGGAATCGAAAGGTCGAGGGTCGAAATCGGCGCCGCAACGTAGAACGGCACGTTGTTCTCCCGCGCCAGAACGGCCATCCCGTAGGTGCCGATTTTATTGGCTGTGTCGCCGTTGCGCGCGATGCGGTCCGCGCCCACTACGACCGCCGAAACTCCGCCGGTTTTCAGGAAATGGCCGACCATGTTGTCGGTGATGAGCGTCAGCGGAATCTGATCCTGATGCAATTCCCATGCGGTGAGTCGTGCGCCTTGCAGATACGGCCGTGTCTCAGGGACTAAGACGTCGATGCGCTGCCCGGCCTCGACCGCCATGCGAATGACGCCGAGCGCGGTGCCGATTCCGCCGGTTGCGAGCGCGCCGGCGTTGCACTGCGTCATCACGCGGCCCGTGCGAGGCAGAAGCTCCGCGCCGAATTTGCCGATGCGCTCGTCGGCGCGGCGGCGCTCCTCGTGCAGGTCTTGCGCTTCCTTCACCATCGACGCGCGCAGCGAGGCGAGCCCGGCGGCGCCGTCTTTCTCGGCAATGGCCACCAAGCCCTCGAACTTCTTCTTGAAGCGGTCGAGGGCCCAGAAAAGATCGACCGCCGTGGGGCGCGTGCGCGCGAGTGTGACGCACATTTGTGCGAACTCGGAGCGAAGCTCGGGCAGAGTATTCGCCTTCGAGCGCTCGATTCCCAGCGCCACTCCCATGCCTGCGGCGACGCCGATCGCCGGCGCACCGCGAATGACCATGTCCTTGATGGCCTTCGCGACGTCTCGGTAATCCGTGTACGTGTGGTAGACGACTTCGCCGGGCAGGCGCCGCTGATCGAGCATCACCACGCCTTCGGCGCTCCATCGGATCGGCTCAACGCTGCGCAAACTTTTTCTCCCCTTCCGACGCGGGTGAGTCCGCGTAATTCGTCTCGCACACGTCAGCGTGATTCATTCTAGCCGATTCCGGCGCAAGTCAACGGTGCGGCGCGATCAGGCGCAGCCATGGCGAAACCAGCACAATTCCGAACGACACGAAAAAATTGTAACTCACGTGCAGCAGAAAGCTTGCCAGCACCGTCCGAGTCGCCGCGCGCGCGTACGTGAAGATGATTCCCACCGCAACAAGTTCGCAGATCTGCAGCCAGCCGCCCCAAAGCTGCGGCGCGTGCAGCAGCCCGAACAGAATCCCCGTGCCGAGAACGCCCACGGCGACTCCGTAGCTGCGTGCGACAACCGGATAGATGTAGCCGCGAAAAATCGTCTCCTCAAACACAGGCGCCACCAACACCGACATCACCATCAGCGCGAGCGCGACGCGCCGATCCTGGAACAGCGCCTGCACCGGCAGCCTCGCCTTGTTGCCGAATCGCAGGCTCACGCTTTCGACGATCAGCGCGATGGCGAATCCGAACACGACGAATCCGAAATATCGCAGAGCCACAGGGACCTGGCCCGGCTCAAACCCGCGCCAGCCGATCGTGCGCCAGAACGGCGCGCGGAAATTCACGCGCAGCTGCGCCGCCAGGTAGCCCAGCAACGCGCCGATAAGCAACATCTGCTGCAGCAGTGTGAAAAGGCCGAATAACGCGGGAGACTTCTGAATTTGGACGGGGGCGATTCCGAACTTAGCGAATGCTCCAAACAGCAGCAGACGAAAAAGGACAGTCGCGACCAGCGAGAGCACCGCGAGCAGAAACAGGTCGAGCCAGGTCCAGGGCACGCGCAAATCGGGCGCAATCTCGATCCGCGCCACGACCGGGCTCGCGGGAGATTCTTCCGCCGGGGACGCCGGTTGTATCGGAATCGAGTTGTCGTCGAGACTCATTTTCGTTCGAGCAATTTCAGTTGTGCAGCGCCCGCGCCAGAATCTGCCCGGTGTACGACTTTTTCACGCGCGCCACCTGCTCGGGAGTGCCCTGCGCCACCACGCGCCCGCCCGCTTCTCCGCCTTCGGGTCCGAGGTCGATGATCCAGTCGGCCTGCTTGATCACGTCCAGATTGTGCTCGATGATCAGCACCGTGTTGCCGAGCGAAACGAGGCGGTTCAGCACGTCGAGCAGCTTCTTCACGTCGTCGAAATGCAGACCGGTGGTTGGCTCATCCAGAATGTACAGCGTGCGCCCCGTCTGGCGGCGGGAAAGTTCGCGCGCGAGCTTGGTGCGCTGGGCTTCACCGCCCGAGAGCGTGGTGGCCGATTGCCCCAGCTGCACGTAGCCGAGCCCGACGTCGACGAGCGTTTGCAACTTCTGCTGGATCGCGGGGATATTTTCGAGAATTTTCAGGGCTTCCTCGATGGGCAAGTCGAGAAGATCGGAAATCGAGCTGCCTTTGTAACGCACCGCGAGCGTTTCCGCGTTGTAACGCTTTCCGCGGCAGACTTCGCACGTCACGTAGACGTCCGGCAGGAAATTCATCTCGATGCGCCGCTGGCCGTCGCCCTGGCACGCCTCGCACCGGCCGCCCTTGACGTTGAAGCTGAATCGCCCGGGCTTATATCCGCGCTCGCGCGATTCCGGCAGCAGGGCGTACAGCTCGCGAATCGGCGCGAAAACACCCGTGTACGTCGCAGGATTGGAACGCGGCGTGCGCCCGATCGGCGCTTGATCAATCTGCACGACCTTGTCGATGTGCTCGGCTCCGGAAAGCGCACGATGAGCCGCCGGTTTCTCCATCGAGCGATACAGTTTCGCGGCGAGCGCGCGGTACAAAATATCGTTCACCAGCGTGGATTTCCCGGAGCCGGAAACGCCGGTGACAACCGAGAGCAGCCCGAGCGGTATCGTCACGTCGATATTTTTCAGGTTGTTGCCGTGGGCACCCAGAATTGCTAGTGCTTTGCCGTTCATGCTGCGTCGCTCGAGCGGCACCGGTATGGACAGTTCGCCGGACAGATATCTCCCGGTCAGCGAAGCCGGATTCGCAGCGATTTCCTCCGGCGAACCCGCCGCGACGAGATGGCCGCCGGCTTTTCCAGCACCCGGCCCGAGGTCGACCACGTAATTGGCTCGGCGAATCGTCTCTTCGTCGTGCTCAACCACCAGCACGGTGTTGCCCAGATCGCGCAGCGTCTCGAGCGTGGACAGGAGCCGCCCATTGTCGCGCGCGTGTAACCCGATGGAGGGCTCGTCGAGCACGTAGAGTACACCTCGCAGGCGCGAGCCGATCTGCGTGGCCAGGCGAATGCGCTGCGCTTCGCCGCCGGAAAGCGTGGCCGCCGATCGCGCCAGCGTCAGGTAGCCCAGACCCACGTTCAGAAGGAAATCGATTCGCTCGGCGATTTCCGACAGCGGACGCCCGGCAATTTTCCGCTGCCGCAGCGTCAGCTTGCTGCGAATTTTGTCGACCGCCGGCCGCGCATCGCTCAGCGGGAGCGCCGTGAAATCCGCAATCGAAAGCCCGGCGATTTTCACGGCGAGGCTTTCGGGGCGGAGCCTGCGCTCGCCGCACGCTGCGCACGGCGCGGGCGACATGTACTGCGTCAGCCACTCGCGGTAGGTGTCGGAGTTCGATTCCGCGAGGCTGGCCTCCAGGTGCCCGATCACGCCCTCAAAATTGAGCCCCTTCGCCGAAGCGCCATTGGCCGGGTTCCCGTGCAGAATCAGGTTCTGCGCCTTGCGCGGCAACTTTTCAAATGGCGCATCCAGATCGAATCCGTGCGCCACGGCTGCCAGCCGCAGCGTGCGCTGTAAATAGGCCGAGCCCGAGCCGGGGCCAAGTCCACCTTCGAACAAAGGCTTCGCCCAATCGACAATCACCTTCGCCGGATCGAAATCGTATTTCGAGCCGAGGCCGTGGCATTCCGTGCAGGCGCCGTACGGCGAATTAAAGCTGAAGGAACGCGGCTCGAGCTGCGGGACCGATATTCCGCAATCCGGGCACGCCAGTTTTTCCGAATAGATGTGCTCTTCGCCGCCCACGACCGCGATGGTGACCAGCCCGCCGGTCAGCTTCAGCGCCGTTTCGATCGATTGCTCCAGGCGCTGCGCGATCCCGTTTTTCAGCAGCAGCCGGTCGACCACGACTTCGATGGTGTGGTTTTTCCGCCGATCCAGCGCCACCGGCTCGTCGATGCTCACCAGGTCGCCATCGATGCGCGCCCGGACGTAGCCCTCTTTGGCGTACTTTTCGAGCTCTTTCTTGTATTCGCCTTTGCGCCCGCGGACCACCGGCGCCAGCACCATGATGCGGTCCTCCGGTTTCAGCGCCAACACCGCCTGCACGATCTGCTCGGTCGATTGGCGAGCGATCGCTTTGCCGCATTTCGGACAGTGCGGCGTGCCGATGGCGCTGTAAACCACCCGCAAGTAGTCGTAGATCTCGGTAATCGTGCCCACGGTTGAGCGCGGCGACCGCGTGGTCGTCTTTTGCTCGATCGCGATCGACGGCGAAAGCCCCTCGACCGAGTCCACCTCCGGCCGCTCCATCTGATCCAGAAACTGCCGCGCGTAGGCCGAAAGCGATTCCACGTACCGGCGCTGGCCCTCGGCGTAGAGCGTGTCGAATGCGAGCGAGGATTTCCCGGAGCCGGAAAGCCCGGTGATTACCGTGAGGGTGTTGCGCGGGATTTCGAGGCTGATGTTCTTTAGATTGTGCTGCCGGGCGCCTCGAATGACGATTTTCTTCAGGCCCATATGAATGTACCGCCCCTACAGGGAGCCATGCTGCACACTGGGTAGAATGGGCCCAGTGTAATTGATCAACATAGCAAGGCGGTTCGACGCGGTCAA
>CAZLWY010000143.1:0-17891 GCA_964563425.1 uncultured Acidobacteriaceae bacterium
AGCGAAGGAAATCGAGCTGCGGGACCCCCTCGAAAACATGGGCGCGCAGATGGTCAAGGAAGTCGCCTCGAAGACATCCGACGTCGCTGGCGACGGAACGACCACCGCGACTCTGCTGGCGCAGGCCATCTTCCGCGAAGGGGTGAAGACGCTGGCAGCCGGCGCAAGCCCGATGGCACTGAAGCGCGGTATCGAGAAGGCCGTTGAGGTTGCCGTCGAGGAAATCAAGAAAGCCCATAAAGACGTGAAAGGCGACATGATCGTTCAGGTCGGCACCATCAGCGCCAACAACGACAAGCAGATCGGCTCGATCATTGCCGAGGCAATGAAAAAGGTGGGCAAGGACGGCGTTATCACGGTTGAGGAATCGAAGACGATGGAGACGACGCTCGAGGTGGTCGAAGGGATGCAGTTCGACCGCGGTTACCTCTCGCCGTATTTCGTCACGTCGCCGGAACGGATGGAGTGCGTGCTCGAAGATGTTTGCATCCTGCTCCATGAAAAGAAACTCACGTCCCTGAGGGAGATGTTGCCGTTGCTCGAACAGACGACTAAAGCGAGCAGGCCTCTGTTGATTATTTCGGAAGATGTTGAAGGCGAGGCTCTGGCAACTCTCGTGGTGAACAAGCTGCGGGGAACCTTGCAGTGCGTCGCTGTAAAGGCTCCCGGCTTTGGCGATCGCCGCAAGGAAATGCTGGAGGACATCGCTGTTCTGACCGGTGGGAAGGCGATCAGCGAAGACCTCGGCATCAAACTCGAAAATGTGAAGATCGAAGAGCTCGGCCACGCCAAGAAAGTGATCATCGACAAGGACAACACGACAATTATCGCTGGCGCCGGCAAGGCCAGCGAGATCGAAGGACGCATCAAGCAGCTGCGCACTCAGATCGAGGATGCCAGCTCGGATTACGATAAAGAAAAGCTTCAGGAGCGTCTGGCAAAGCTGGTTGGCGGCGTAGCGGTCATCAAAGTTGGCGCCGCAACCGAGACCGAATTGAAAGAGAAGAAGGCCCGCGTCGAAGACGCCATGCACGCCACTCGGGCGGCGGTTGAGGAAGGGATTGTCCCAGGCGGCGGTGTGGCGCTGCTGCGCTGCATCCCAGAGCTTGAGAAGCTCAAACTTCAAGGCGACGAGGCGATCGGCGTCAACATCGTGAAACGGGCCCTTGAAGAACCGACGCGCCAGATAGCCCATAATGCAGGACACGAAGGAGCGGTTGTGGTCGGCCGTGTGCGCGATTCGAAGGAAGAAAATTTCGGGTTCAACGCCGAGACGGGAGAGTTCGGCGACATGATCAAAGCTGGCGTCATCGATCCGGCCAAGGTCACTCGTCTCGCTCTGCAGAATGCGGCGTCGATCGTGTCACTGATGCTGACCACCGAGGTGCTAATCGCCGATATCAAGGAAGAGGAACAGATGGCTGCCGTGGGAGCCGGCCCGGGCGGCGGGATGTACTAAGAAAACGCAAAAAGCGAAGCTCGGGTGGAAGGGTCCTCGCCCACCGCGCCCGAGCCGAGCAACCCGAGACTCAGCTGCACGGCTCGACTGGCGCTGAGCGTGGCGATCGGGATGGGTCCTTCGATCCCGCCCGACTTCGATCTCGGCGGGGTCAAATGACCTCTGGATTGTCGGCCAATCGCTCTCTCTGTCCACTTCGAACCAACGACCGCGCCTAGTCCTTCGGCGCCACGTCGCGAGTCTTGATCAGCCACTGCCCATCCACGCGCACGAGTTCGTCCACTTCCCGCCCGGCGGCAGCCACGCGAACCGGCACATTCGGCCCGGCCTGGCCGAACACCGTCATCCAGTACGCCTCCATATGCGCGTGATCCTTATCTGGAAACACGAGTTCGCTGTTCAGGAGCATGTGGTACATGGGCGCGGGCTTTTGTCCCGTCTTGCCCTCGGTGTCCGCGGCGCGCTGCCGGAGATCGGAAATCATTTTCTTCAGTGCGTCTTGCCCCTTCACGGCGTTGGCGCCGCTGCCGAATTGGCCATCCGGCGTGTACGTGGCGGCGTACGCATCTGCATTCTCGGTGTCCAGGGCGCGAACGTACCGCCACATCAGCTTCTCGATCTGCGCCCGGTCTTGCGCTTCATTGCGCATACCGTTTCCCCCGGCTTCGGCACGGTAGCCCAGCAATGCCACGAACAACAGCGCGAAAACTCCAGCAAGGACTTTCTTCATCGCAAGCATCTCCTTCTGCCGGCAGAGCGCACGGTCATGTGCTTTCGAACAACAGCGTCGACCGCGCCCGGATTTCCTGCAGCGCGAACAGCAGAGTCTATATCACCGGCGTCGGCGGCAAACTCGGATTTGCTGGAAGCGGGCGCACCCGTGGCGCGTCGGCGTTTCTAGCGTTTCGACTCAGCGTGAACCGCCGCGGCGAAGGCTTTCCACACCTGTTCGTTCCCCGAATATTCCTTCAACATTCGCTCGGGGTGAAACTGTAAGCCGATCAAGAATCTTTCCGCCGGCGCATAAAACGCCTCAACCAATCCATCTTCCGCGTGCGCCATGGCGCGAAACCGCGACCCGAGCTTGCGAATTCCTTGATGATGATAGCTATTCACGCGCAGCCGCTTGCGCCGATACCATTTTTCCAACGGACTTCCGGCCCCTACCGAAATCGTGTGCCGATAACTGTCGTAGTGCCGCGAATCCAGATGCGTCAGCCCCGATCGCTTTTCCTTCTGCACATCCCCGTAAAGCGTTCCGCCGCAAACGATGTTGAGCAACTGCGAGCCTCGACAAATGCCCAGAATCGGAATCTTCTGGCGCAGAGCGTGTCGCACCAGGCGAATTTCGATCTCGTCCTTTACCGGGTCCGTCTTTTCCAAGTATCGATGATTCGCGGGCTCGGCGTCGTACCGGCTCGGCTCGATATCCTCGCCCTCCACCAGCAGCAACCCGCACATTCCATCCATGTATTGCGGCAGGCAGTTAAGTACGCCTGTGACCACCGGGGTCACGACGGGAAAAGTCCGTAATCGGAGCAAGAGATCCAGATGCAGTTCGCCCACGTAATCGATCTTGCGCGGCCCGCGATCGGTCCGGCGGGACGTCACCACCACCCGCGGCCGATTCATTTCGTCAGCGTCCGCAGCGCCTTCACCAGCTTGGCGTCCTTCTCGCGCCCCTGCGAGGCCACGCGCACGTGATAGGCGTCCATCCCGACCTTATTCGTGCAATCGCGCACGTACATTTGATGTTCCGCCAGAAGATGCGCCTGAAGTTCAGCGGCCGTCATACCGTTCTTGATCCGGAACAGCACGAAATTCGCGCCCGTGGGATACACGTCCAGATGCGCTATCTCCGTCAAATCCCGATAAAGCCAACGCACATCGTCAATCAGTCGCTTCCGCGCCCTCTGATACTCCCCGTCGGTCCGCGGCAGCAGCGACAGGAAATACTGCGCGAGCATGTTCAAATTCCATGTGGGAATGAAATGCCGCAGTCGGCCGCGCAGCTCGGAATTTACGCTGTAGCAATATCCCAGCCGCAGCCCCGGTACGCCGCAGTGCTTGCTCATGCTCCGCACGATCAGCAGATTCGGAAAACGCTCGGCCACAGGAAGCAGGCTCGGCACCGTATCGCCCGCAAAGTCGATGAACGATTCGTCGACGATCACCAGCTCCAGGTCCCGCGCGCGCTCCAGAAACTCCACCATCGCGTCCAGCGGGATCAGTTGTCCCGTGGGATTGCCGGGATTGATCACCACCAAAGCAGTGAGGTTTCGCTCGCGAACCCAGTTCAAATATTGATCCAATCGAAGGTCGAACTTCTGCGCCGCGTCCAGGAAATAGAGCACGGCGTCACCCTCATGGCGCAGCTTTTCGATGTACTCGCCAAAAGTGGGGACGGGCACGGCAATCCGGTTGATCAGAATCGTGTTGATCAACACGATCAACTCCGTCGCGCCGTTTCCGATGATCAGATTCTCCGGATCGACGTGCAGCACGGCCGCCAGGTGCTTCTGGCTTGCTAGCGGATTGCTTGAAGGATACGACTTGATCAGATTTGGAAAATGCCGCTGCATATCGTCCAACATTTCCGCTGTCGGATAATACGGATTGGCGATGAAGCAGAAATCGATGATGTGCTCGGCCTGATCGTAGCCCACCAGGTCCGCTAGCGCAGGCGAATGCGACGTCTCGTAGAAAAGGTGCCGCGGCACGTAAGTGGCAGCATCGGGGCGGGCAGGGACGGCTGCGGTTCGGCTATCTATCTTCATCGACTTGCCCCACCGCGGCCGCATCAGGCGCTCGTCAGGGAGCCAATGGCCCGTAGACCGTCCCGGCAAAACTCTTCCAATAGCCGCGCTCATCAATATAGCAGACCCGCAAGAATCATGTCCGCTTTGCGCGAGAACCGCGATGGGAAGAAATTCGCGAGACGGCAGGCTAGGTGGCCATCAAGGACGCGTCCGAACTGTGATGGATGTCGGGATTCCGTCGCCTGTTCTCCGAATCGCGATGTCTTGTGGCGCGGCGGTATATTCCCGATCTCCCTGGACCAATACGATCACCACCCCTGCGTCCGTACTCGGGCACATCGCAGTGCTGGCGGCCCCGTTTGCGTCCGCGGAAATCTCCGCGGACAGAGCCCCGGCAGCGCATGGAGTCAGTCGGAGCGTGCCCGTAAATCCCGGCACCACGCGAACTCGCAGCCGTTGGGGCGGCCGCGTCGAGGCGCACGAAAGCAGCAGGAAAACCGCTGCGAGCTGTAGAACCAGCAACCGGGGAACGAAGGACTGCCGGGTCATCGTGGAAGTCGAGCTCCTCGTGACGGGAACCGTAGTCATGGTATCGCGGAATTGTATCGTACGAAGCAAGCGGAATCTGCGCTAAAATCTGCGCTTCGATAGGACTTCCGAGGATCAAACCGCCAGGCACGTTTACATGGAACAACGCCACACTCCGCGGCTTATCTTTACCTCGGCACTGGTTTTATTGCTCTTGAGCGGCATGTTCTCCGGATGGGCCATCTACCGGCTCTATCAGGGCGATCAATGGGTGCACCATACCTATGACGTCGAGCTGACCTTGGCTTCGATTGAGTCCGACCTTGCCACGGCCGGCCGGTCCCGCACCAAGTTCTTCGAAAGCTCCGACCCGCGGTATCTCGAGACATTCGCCCAGGCGCGTGCGGAAACCTTAGCCGACCTCGCGCGGGTGCGGATCCTGGTCGCCGACAACCAGGACCAGGTGGCGCGCAGTGATCGCCTCGAGTCTGTCATTCACGGCAGACTGGCAGCCATTGAGAAAAGCATCGACCTGGCCAAGGCCCGTCCCACCGATACGCTGGCCCAGGCCGACTTGACTGGGCTCCTGACGGAATGGGCCGTTCAAACATCCGCGGTCAGCGACGAAATGAACCGTGCGGAGAATATCCTGCTTGAGCAGCGAAGTCGCATCACAGGCCGACGATTTGATCTTATCGCAGCGGCGCTCGCGTGTATGTTTCTCCTGGCCGTCTTTTTGATCTGGGAGCATTACCGCCGGCTCGCGGGCGAGCTTACAAGGCGCGTCCTCGCCGAACAGAATGCCCGGAATTTGAGCACCCAGGTGCTACGCGTGCAGGACGACGAACGCCGCCGAATCTCACGCGAGCTGCACGACGGACTGGGCCAAAATCTGATCGCCGCCAAGATGATTGCAGATAGCTTCGTCACGAAGCCGCCCACCCAGGATGTGATCACACAGTTGAATTCGATTTTGGAAGGCACCGTTTCGAGTGTCCGTTCGATGTCCTATCTCCTCTATCCCCCTCTGCTCGATGAAATTGGCCTTACGTCAGCCGCCGAGTGGCTGATTGACGGACTCTCGAAGCGCTCGGACATCCTGGTGAAGCTGGAAATCGCGGGCGCTAAACGCCGTTTGCCGCCGGGAGTCGAGGTCACGCTGTTTCGCATTCTTCAGGAGAGCCTGGCCAATATCCAGCGCCACGCGCGTGCTTCAAAAGCCGACATATTTCTGAACTTCGAACCCGATCGCGTGGTTTTGCGGATTCGCGATCACGGTGTAGGCATTTCCGTCGAAAAACTCCGGGAACTTGAGGAGCGCGCCTCTTACGCCGGAATTGGACTCGCTGGAATGAAGCAGCGAGCGCAGGAGCAGGGAGGAACCTTCTGCCTGTCGTCTAGCCCAAACGGCACGACCATCGAAGTCGAGGTGCCGACCGTCCCGGAAACGCAGATCGTCGAAGGCATCTCCGCTTGATGGCGCGCCGTTGCCTATTTAGGCGCGAAGAACACATAGTCGGCCGAATAAGGCACCCGCAGGTCCTGGCCCGCCTGAGTCCTGTCGCAGCCACTTGCGGGCGCTTTGCCGCCCTTCGTATTGATTCGCTGTATCGAGGTCACCTGTGCCATCACGCCGTCCCCACTGCGGCTGACGACCTGTACCAGCAGCCACGGGATTGAATTCGCATCGGGCGATGGCACGTTGGCCGCGGCCTTGCCTGTGACCTGGCTGCCGTCGTCGGCCTTCCAGGAAGGACCGGCGAAGTGCCTGCCGAAGGGCTTGCCGTCTTTGTCGTAGAGCTGCGCGTCAGGAGCCTTCAGCGTCCAGCTAAATTGGGCACCGTTCGGGGCACAGGTATAGATTTGGTCGCCTTGGGCGTGGACTCGCAAGAGTTCTTGTTCGTTGCCAGGCGGCTGCAATTCCGCCGGTACCTGAGCGCCGAAGCTGTGAGGGGAGGAACATGAAACGGCCAGCAAAGTCGCGAGGGCGAATGCTCGAATCGCTTGGCGCATCAGATCACCGCGGGTTTTCGCGCGACGAGGTAGAGGAAAGCTGCCGGCCGGTCGCGCTGTCCTAGCAGCTCGGCAATTCTACACCGGAAGCAGAGTCGCCCTGAACGATCTTCGTGATGGCATCCACCAGCGCCGCCGCACCGTCGACCTTCGGAAGCACGATCTCGACGCCCGCGCACGACGCGAGTTTCGGCCCCACCAGATCGCCGTACATCGTAAATAGCAGGGTTTTCGCTTCAGGTAAGTTCTGCCTGACGATCGAAGCCACCTCAATCCCGTTCAGCTCCGGCATCCGCACGTCCAGAATCAGCAGGTCGGGCCTCAAGGCGAGCGCGCTTTCGACCGCAGCGCGCCCGTCCGATGTCTCGGCGCAGACCGTCACGCCCGGCACCTTTGCGAGCACGAGTTTCAGCATCTTGCGCACAATTTTGTTGTCATCGGCAATCAGCACTCGCTTCAGCATGTCTGTAGTCCGCCCAACACACTGAAATGTAGCGAACTGTGGGATCAGCTCAAATACCGCGATTGCTGTAGCTAACGTTGCCTAAACGTATCATAAACGTAGCCGGGCAATTCTGCCGACGCGTCCGGCTGGGCGTGCCGAATCGTGCGGCATCCATAAGTCATCTAATTTCATGGGTATTGATCCGAGTGAGAAGACGTATCGCTACGTTCGTCGCTGTGATTCAGGCCATTCTGCTGCTCGGCCATTGGTTCGTTTACGAGACATGGACGGCCTTTCAGCCTGCCGCCGACCCACCGCGAATCAGCACCCTGGCTTTCGTGTTCGCATTCTTGTCGATCTCGTTCGTCACCGCGTCGCTGTTGGCCTGGCGCTTTTACGACTGGCCCGTGCGCATCTACTATACCGCCGCGGCCATCTGGCTCGGATTCTTCAATTTCTTCTTCCTCGCCGCCATCGCATCGTGGATCGCTTTCGGCGTCGTCCGCGCGATGCGCCTGCCGGTGTCGCAGCAGCACGTCGCATTCTTGTTTTTCGGCGCCGCGCTGATCGCCGGAATCGCCGGCCTGGTGAATTCGACAGCCATCCGCGTCCGGCGCGTGCCGGTAAGGCTGCCGAATCTGCCCGAAAGCTGGCGGGGCCGCGTTGTCGCTCTCGTCACCGACACGCATCTGGGCCACGTCCGCGGTGTGAGGTTCGCGCGCCGGATCGTCGCCATGATCTCGCGCCTGAAGCCCGACCTCATTCTGATCGCCGGCGACTTCTACGACGGCACCGCCGCAAATGTGCGCAAGCTCGCCGAGCCTTTGCGCGCACTCTCGGCGCCGTATGGCGCGTTTTACATCGCCGGAAACCACGAGGAGTTCGGCGATCACACGAAATATCTGGAAGCCGTCTCCGCTGCGGGCGTGCGTGTGCTCAACAATGAAAAAGTGGTGCTCGAGGGCTTACAGCTCGTCGGCGTGCATTTCCGCGACGCTGTTCGCGCCGATCGCCTGCGCCAGGTACTCCAGGACGCGCGCATCGACCGCAACTCCGCCAGCATTCTGCTGACACACGCACCCGATCAACCCGCGGTGGCAGCCGAAGCCGGAATCAGCCTCCAGGTAAACGGTCACACGCACGGCGGCCAATTTTTCCCGTTCACGATATTCACGAAAAGGGTGTACGGCGCATTCGTCTACGGCTTGCACAAGCTGGGCGGCATGCTGGTGTTCACGTCCTATGGCGCCGGCACCTGGGGACCGCCACTGCGTCTCGGCACCAGTCCCGAAGTCGTCCTGCTGACCTTCGAATGATGGAGTTCCGGAGAATATCGACGCGGTTTGGGCCTCGACGTTTTTCTTGACGGTTAGATTCTCGCGAGGCGCAGCATTCGGCGGCAGTACAGAATTGTTCTCTTCGAAGAACTGATTGATGAGATCGCTGATGAAGATATCTCCTGATTTGACCGTGAATTGCACAGACCCTCACTGGCGGCAAGTCCGCCGTCCAGACCGCTACGCCGCCCCGCCCGGCTCCGTTCGACCCATTGTGTAATTTTCGAAATCTCTGGCAAAATTACCCGCGTGACCAACAACTCGACGAACCCCATCTTCAATTCCAACAAACTGAAACTGGGCACCTTCTGCACGAACACGATTCCCAACATGAGCTTCGTGCCCGAAATGCGCATGCCCACGTGGCAGAACACGCTCGCGTCCGCGAAGCTGGCCGACGAAGCCGGGCTCGAAGCCATCGTCCCCATCGCCCGCTGGAAGGGGTACCTGGACGAGAGGCCGGACCACCGGTCCAACATCATCCTTGAAACGTTTACTTGGGCCGCGGGCGTCGCCGCCTCCACAAAGTATTCCGCAGTATTCTCGACGTCGCACGCGCCCACCATGCACCCCGTCCTCGTCGCCAAGGAATCCGCCACCATCGACGCCATATCCGGCGGCCGGTTCGCGCTCAACATCGTCGGCGGCTGGAATCGCCGCGAGTTCGATATGTTCGGCATCAACCTGCTCGAGCACGACCAGCGCTACGTCTATCTCGAGGAGTGGCTGCGAATTCTACGGCGCCTGTGGACTTCACCGGACGAGTTCGACTACGAGTCCGCGAACTTTCGCATGAAAAAAGCGATCTCGCGGCCTCAGCCGCTCCAACCGGGCGGCATACCGGTGATGAACGCCGCGCTATCCCCGACCGGCATGCGTTTCTCGGCGCAGTATTCCGACATCGGCCTCATCAGTCCGCAGGGCATGAAGCCCGAGGACTGGCGCGACCAAGTCGCCAACTACAAGAAAATGGCCCGCGAGGAATTCGGCCGCGATATCCAGCTGTGGACGAACTGTGCGGTCACACAGCGTGACACGCAAAAAGAAGCGGACGATTACTTGCGCCGCTACGCCGAGGAATTTCTCGATACCGAAGTAATGGACAGCCTGATGCTGACGATCAGCAAGGAAAACAACGTACCTCTCGATTCGCCGCGCCTCGCCTTTATGCGCCAACGCATGGCCGTCGGCGCAGGCCACCCTCTCGTAGGCACAGCCCAAAGGATCGCCGAAGAGTTAGACGCCATTTCCCAGGTAGGAATCGACGGAGTAATCCTGACGTGGGTGGACTACGTCGATGGAGTGGATCGCTTCAACCGGGGTGTGCTACCGCTGCTCGAACAAGCCGGCCTGCGTAAACCATTCGCCGGGAAAAAGGCCGGATAGTTCGAAACCTGGCTGTTCGGTCCCGCGCCGTTGCCTTTGGTGGCACACACACTCTTGTCTGAGCTCTGACGATCTCCGCCTATCAAAAGGCGACGGCGAAATCGGCGCGCCACGGATCAATGCGCAGCCACAGTGGGCCCGTCTTCGTAGGCGCTCGTCCCCGGCCCGACCCGGCTCAGAGCAATCGCTGCAAACGCCGCAGCCGCCGGCACGGTTCCTGCCAATAAAATCCCGCCAGGCGTCCAACCCGCTTTCAAGAACGCCCCGCCAATCAACGGCCCTACAATCGATCCCACCCGCCCCACTCCCAGCGCCCACCCCACGCCCGTCGATCGCACCGCAGTCGGATAAAAATTCGCAGCCATGGCGTTCAATCCGCCCTGCGCCCCGATCACCATAAGCCCCGCCAGGAACGTGACCGTCAGCATCAACCCAAACGAACTCGGTATCTTCGAAAGCGCCGCCACAAACAGAGTTGCTCCGCCAAACTCCGCCAGTAAAACCGTGAACGCACCGCGCCGCTCGATCAGCCAACCTTCAATCAGGCAGCCAAATGCGCCCCCCAGGCTGAAAAACGCAGTCGCTGTCGCGCCGGCCGCCAGTGTCATTCCGGTCTGTCGAAGTAGCGCCGGCAACCAGCTCCCGATGAAATAAAGGATCAGCAAGTTCATAAAGTATGGAATCCACAAAAGCAGCGTGCCGAACGCGCGCCCTTCGGTGAAAAGATGCACCACCGGGACGCCCGCGTGCTGCGTGTCCCGCGGCGTCGGGCGCACCTCGGCGCCGCCAAGTTCCGGCGCGATGCGACGCAGGATTTTCGACACTTCCTTCGGATTCTTCCCGCGCTCCGCCAGGAATCGAATCGATTCGGGTAATCTGGCGATCAACAATACTGCGATCACTAGGGGAATCGTTCCTCCAAGGTAAAGCACCGATTGCCAGCCCCATTTCGGAATCATCCGGGCGCTCAGCAGGCCGCAAATCACTCCTCCCAGCGGCATCCCGACGAAAAGTAGAGTCACAACATTCGCCAAACTTCGCCTCGGCACGAATTCCGACGCCAGCGCGACGACGTTCGGCATCGCTCCTCCGAGTCCCAGGCCCGTTAGGAACCGAAGAAAAAAAAGTTCGCGGAACGACGCCACGTGCACGGTGACGAGTGAGAACGCGGCGAAGCTCAGTGTCGACACAACCACCGGCCACTTCCGTCCCAAGCGATCAGCGATCGGCCCGCTCGTTAGTGCGCCAACCATCAAACCGAAAAGCCCACCGGAAAAAATCGAGCCGAAATTCTTGATGGGAATGTGCAGCGCGTCGGAAATCGGCGGCGCGATGTAGTTGATCGTCTGCGAATCGAACCCGTCGAGCACGAGAACCAGACCACACAAGACAACGGTCCAAATTTGATAGGCCCCGAGAGAGCGCTGCTCGATAATTTCGCCGACCGTGAGCGGTTGTGTTTGAGGTGAGGTCGTCGCCATAGCCCAATCGCGCGGCATTCCCCGCAAATTTCCCGGCGCAGAACTACCCGTTCTGCACGCTGTGCAGCACGCGCTGCTCTTCGCCATGCGGGTCGTTCACCAGCTTGCACTCGTCGTCGAACACCATGATCGCGCGCTTGTTCGTGTCGAACGGCTCCCACTTCGGCAGCAGCTTATGATTCGGATCGCCACTGCGCGCGAACGAAACCCACGCGCCGCTCACCTTGTCCGCCAGCGGCTGGCGGTCGGCGCCCGTGCCGGTCATGGACGACGCCAAATCCACGACGTCGAACGCAAACGGAATCTCCAGCGTGTGAAACGCGCGCAGCTTGCCGTCCTGCACGGGCGAATGCCACGTAAAGTAATACTGATACACGGGTGCCTTCTGCGCCGCTTTGCGATCGGCTTCGAGCACCACACCCGCACGAAACGTGGCGTCGGAAGCCATCGCAAGATACACATCGGTATTCGGCACGCCGGGCCGTCCGGCTTTGTACGCCGCGATCACCTGATCCACTTGCGCGTCGCTCGCTTTCGCCAACATCTGCTTGACACGCGCGTGAAAGTTCGCGTCGTCGATCGGATCCAGAATTTGACCCGGGAAAAATGTCACCTCGGTTTCGACCGTTCCGATCATCAGCGGCACGTTCGCCGAAAGTTCCGGCGCCGTCGGATCGAACGGACCTCCGGGCAGCGTGCTGCCATCGACCACAGGAGCAAGCGCCAGTCCCGGCGTTCCCGGAGGACCGCCAGCAGCCGCTGCAAGTAACTGATCCACCGGCATCTGCTGGAGCTGGTCGATTTGATCCGGCTTCAGGTTCAGCTTTGAAAGAAAAATCTCCGCGGATTTGTTCGCGGCATCAACCGACACGCCGCGCACGTCGGCACCGCTCTGAATGATCGCTTTGTGGAAGAGGCCGTGCGCCGGCGGCATGGCCATCAGCGCGCTCACTTTTCCGCCGCCGCCCGATTGGCCGAAAATCATCACATTGTTCGGATCGCCGCCGAACGCCGCGATGTTGCCACGCACCCATTCAAGGGCCGCGACGATGTCCATCATGCCCACGTTGCTCGCGTGCGCGTATTTTTCGCCGCCGATTCCCGCGAAATAGAGATAGCCGAAAACAGTGAGCCGGTGATTCACGGTCACCACGACCACATCGTGTTTCCGCGCCAGTTCCTGGCCGTTGTAACAAACGAAGCCGCCCGATCCGGTAGTGTATCCGCCGCCGTGCAGCCAGACCATCACGGGGCGCTTGGTATTTCCGCTATTGCTCGCGCTGGGCGTCCAGACGTTGAGTACCAGACAATCTTCGCCCATCGGTTCAGCGGGGCACATCGGCTCAAGCGCTTTCGGAACGAAACCGAAGAATTCCGAATCGCGCTGCGGCGAGCGCTGGCCGAGATCGAAACAGTCCTTCACTCCGGTCCATTCTTTGCGTTTCGCCGGAGGCATAAAGCGATTCGCGCCGGCGGTAGGCGCTGCATACGGCACGCCGCGAAACGCCTGAACGCCCGCTTGCGTCTGCGCGCGGACCTTGCCGAGGCTTGTCTCCACGGTCGCGCCCGGCGTGGGTCCATCGGCCCCGCCCAGCGCCATTGCGAGCGGGCTGTTCATCCACGTGCCCGCCGCGAGCGCTCCCATGCTTGAGCCAATAAACTTTCGCCGGTCCATGATGATTCCTCCCCCAGTAGGCGTCCGCCCTGTACGACGCACCGATGCCGCGACGGCTGCCCAAACGGACCCGAGTGTACCTTTTTCGCTTCGACTGCGTAAGAATTTTCGCCGGACCCTTCTCGCTCTAGCAAGCTCATCGATCCGCTCAGCGTGCGTCCAGAACCTCGGATAATCGCGCTGCGCATGGACATTCTCGTCAAACTCGGGGGCCGGATCTTCCGGATCGCGCTTTTCGCGGCCTCCGTTTCGCAGCGGGAATGGGAGGCCGCGTCGCCACAGTAGTTTTCAGAAGCGGACTTCGCGCTCGACGCTTTCGTTTTCAGGCTGCATGCGATGCTCGCAAAAATGAAAAGCGCAGACCTGCGGACGCTTTTCTTCGAGGTGCTGTCCGTGAGCGCGACGGCGCGGCTTCTGGCATCCTCATAGCTGGTGGGCGCCGCTGATGCGCGCGGCGGAACATGGAATGCGCAGGCCGCGCGGTTCCTGCTCGCGATCGCGATGATCGCATTCGGTGCGGAACATTTCATCGATGCTGGTTCCATCGCTGCTGTGGGCCGCGCGAAGGCTGCGCGGCAGCGGCTTGATCGCCGCAGAGCCGATCCTACCGAAATTTCGAACCTAGCTCGCGCGGCCCCACAACTTCTTTGAGGCCCTTCGGGCGCCTTCGGCGAGCGACTCTAGCTTCATCCACGAAAATGCCGGAAACACGGGGCCGAATCCGGCGAATGTGCCGAAGCCGCAGTCCGTCCCGGCCATGACGCGCTCTTTGCCGACAACTTCGGCGTAGCGAATCAGGCGCTGCGCTACGAGCTCGGGATGCTCGACGTAATTCGTGCTTGATGAGACCACGCCGGGAACCAGAATCTTGTCAGCCGGCAGCTTGATCTTGGTCCACGCTTCCCATTCGTGTTCGTGCCGCGGGTTTGAACCTTCGATGAGCAGGGCCTGGGGTTTCACCTTGATCGCAATGGGGAAAATTTTCATGCAATCCATGTCATTGATGTGCGTGCCTTCGTAGTTGCCCCAGCAGACATGCAGGCGGACGCGGTCGGCGGGTACGTTGGCCAGCGCGTGGTTCAGGGCCTCGACCTGCAACTCGGCGTAGCGCAGAAATTCATCGTCGCTCAAATGCTTGAACCGCGAATGGCGGCCCATCGCGAGATCGGGACAATCGAGCTGGAGCAGCAGGCCGGATTTTACGATCAGTTCGTACTCTTCGCGCATGGCGTTGGCGAGCGCTTCGAGGTAGGTCTCGTGCGACGGGTAATATTCGTTCGGCTGGAAAACAGAAATCGTGCCGGGTGAGACGGCATTCATGAAACCCTCGGTCACTTTCACTTTCGCGAGCGCTTCCTTCATGTGCGCGATGTCCTGCTCCACCGGCTTCAGATCTTTCACCTTGATCGGGCCTTTGCAAACGGGCCGCTTGTACGTGGCAGAGTGGCCCTGCTTGACGAGACGATCACGGTATTCGGGAAAATCGTCGAGATCTTGCGGCGTGGGTCGCGCGGAGTCCCCTTCAAACCCGGTGAGGCGATGCCGGATGTAAGTCGAGTAGCTGATCTTACTCGTTTCGCCGTCGCTGACGATATCGACGCCGGCCTCTTCCTGCTGCTTCACGATGCCAGCGACCGCGCGGCGCATCACTTCATTGAATTGAGATTCGTCCACGACGTCGCCGCGGTCCTGCGCGAAGAGCAGGTCGACCACTTCCTGGGAGCGCGGCAAACTCCCTACGTGCGTCGTCAAAATTCGATCCGTGCTGGTCTTCATTCGAAGCCTCTTCGAAATCTCTCGTATTTTCGCCGCGCAAAATTACCGCGCGAGGGTATCACGATGCAACTCGAATCGGATGCACGAGCGCGCAGGTGCGATTCCGCCGGCCGCATAAATGTTTCCCCTCGCTGTGGGCGCCCGGTACTAAGGCTTTGACCCGAGGGCCACAAACACGCTCTGGCGCTATTATGCGATTGCATGCCAGCCCGGGAGCTCGTCATGACAATGGAAAAGAAGCCGAAAGTTCTTTTTCTCTCCACCGGAGACGCTACGCGCGGCCAAATGGCAGAGGGCTTTCTAAGCGCCTTGGCTCGCGACCAATTCGTCGCCGCGAACGCAGCCATCGAATCGACCGGCGCCGATGGTCTCACCCACGACGTAATGAGAGAAGCGGGCGTCGATATTTCAGGCCAAAAACCTCTTCCGGTCGCCCAGTCCCTGAAGGAACACTTTGGCTATGTGATTACGCTCTTCGACGAGGCGAAAGAGCGTTCGCCCATTTTTCCGTTCGCGCCGAACCTGCTGCGTTGGAATTTGCGTGACCCGCGAGCCGCCGTTGGCACGCCCGAGCAGCGTAAGGAAGCCTTCCGGCGTGTGCGAGACGAGATCAATTCTCGCATCCGCGAATTCGTGAATGATTTCAGGCGCAGGGAAAGCAGCGGCCGCGCCACCGCCGCATGAAGCCGGCGGCGGCAGAATGGCGGCCGCTATGTTGTATACTCCCGCTCCTATGAAGGCGCCCGACGCTGAATTCACATTGAGCAAGCTCGAGCGTGTGATCTCGGGAGCGGGGAAAATAGCCGCGCTAGGCGAAGAGCTCGAGCGCCGCGGGTTGCAGCGCGCCATCGTGGTCACAGGGAAATCGCTCGGCAATTCCCTTCTGCTCGCGCAGGTGACGGGCGCAATCGGCTCCCGCTGCGCCGGGGTCTTCAAAGCGGCGCGCCAGCACGTTCCACGCAGCGTGGTCGGCGAACTAGAAGCGGAAATCGTCCGCGTCGATGCCGATTCGCTGATCAGCTTCGGGGGCGGCAGCCCGATCGACACCTGCAAGGTCGCGAGCTTCGCATTTCTCACGAGCCGTGATCTGATTCACATCGCGATCCCGACCACGCTTTCGGCCGGCGAGTACACCCACGCCGGCGGCGTAACCGACGAAACGACAAGAGTGAAATCGGGCGTGTCCGATCCGCGTCTCGCGCCGCGCACCGTGCTCAATGATCCTGCGCTCACGCTCGCCACGCCCGATTGGCTGTGGATCGCCACCGGCATGCGCGCGCTCGACCACGCGATCGAGACGATCTACACGCCGCGGCACCATCCGCTTTCCGACGCACTGGCGCCGAAGGCCATCGCGCTGCTGGTCGAGCACCTGAAGCCGTCGATCAAGACCTGCGGTGACGACCGGCTGGCGCATCGCGGCTATTGCCAGTTTGCCGCGTGGTTTTCGATCTACGGCTCGATGAACACGCGTTTCGGCATCTCGCATCTGCTCGGTCACCAGATCGGACCGCGCTGGGACGTACCGCATGGCGTGACTTCCTGCATCACGCTGCCAAGCGCGATGCGATTCATGGCCGAGGTCGCGCCGGAACGGTTCGCGCCGATCGCCGAGGGTTTCAAATTGCCGTGGGATCCGAGGAATCCGAAAGCCGGAGCGCTGGCGTGCGCGGATCGCACCGCTGAATTTATCGCCGGATTCGACGTGCCGCATTCGCTGAAGGAAGCGAAGGTGCCACGGGCGGAAATCGGCGATATCGTGGAGCCGGTGATGCATGAGTTGGAGAGATCGAAGGTCGTGGACCGGCCGGTGACCGAAGCCGAAGTGATCGGATTACTGGAGGCTTCCTACTAAAGAAAAATGCGCGGCTGCCTGGGAAACACCGGCAGCCGCGGATTGAATTTACGCCCGCTCGGCCCCAGCTTATTTGTTCGTGGGCTTGTCGCCGCCGATGAAAACGGCGCTGGTGCGACGCGATGCTGCGCTTTCTGCCGGCGCTGCTGCAACCGGTGCGCCTACCTTCGCTGGCTGCTTCCTGCCCCCCGGAAAATTGCTCTCCGGCACCGTGATGGGATCGAGCATCGCTTCGATTTCCTTGCGGCGCTCCTCAAACCACGGAGGCAGCAGCAAGCTCTGACCGAGCTGATCGGCCGGCTCATCGACGGCGAAGCCCGCCGGAACCGTGGCCGCGCATTCCACCAGAATTCCGCCCGGGCAGCGGCAATAGACCGAATGGAAATACATACGGTCTTTGATTTCCGAGGCGTCCGTGTAACCGAGCTCCTCGTAAATTCCCTTCTGCTCGGCGAGCTTTTCGTCGTTTTCGACTTCCAACGCCATGTGATGCGCCGTACCGGCTCCGAAAATCCAGCTGCCCGACGGGCGATCCGGTTCATGCAGCAGCGTCACGGTCTTGGCCGAGCCGCCCTCGCCGACTTCGAAGCGGTGATAAGCGCCTTCCTGCCCGGTCTTCTTGAATCCCAGGGCGTCGACGAAGAATCGCTCCGTCTCCGCCACTTCGCGGACCGACAGCACCGGACCGTGAAAACCGCGCGTGCCGACGTCGCCGCTGATTTCGCCGACCTTCCACGGACGCCGCTTGTCCTTGTCATCCTCGATGACTTCGAGCTGAATGCCCGACGGATGATCGAAACGGATGTACTTCTGCCCGAAGCGCTCTTGAATGCCGCCGTTGTTCACCTTGTGATGGTTCAGATGGTTGAGCCAGAATTTCGTGGCGCCCTTCGGCACGGTGTAGGCCGTGGTCTGCACTTGCCCGGAACCCTGGCGCCCTCGCACACGTCCATAAGGGAAGGTGGTGTAGACAGATCCTGGCTCTGCATGCGCATTCGCGTAATAGAGATGGTAGTGGGCGTAGCGGCCGTCAAACAGAACGGTTTGCTTGATCATGCGCTGCCCAAAAATTTGCGTCTGAAAGTCGATATCTTCCTGAGCGCCCGCGACGCAGACGGTCATGTGATGGAGACCTTTTACGAGAGACATATCGGTTCACCCCCGGCCGGGATTCTAT